>JADZCK010000001.1 GCA_020851595.1 Candidatus Nomurabacteria bacterium
TTATTTTGGTTCTGGTACGATTGACAATTCATTTGCTTCGGGAAATATAACTGGTGCTGGTTATGTCGGTGGTTTGGTTGGGTACAATAATGGAACAATTAATACTTCTTATGCATCGGGAACTGTAAATGGAAGTGGTTCTTACGTTGGGGGTTTGGTTGGACACACTCAAAATACTTCCAATTCTTATGCTATTGGAAATGTAACCGGAGGTGAATATGTAGGAAGTTTAGTTGGGTATATAAACAATAATGTTTCAAATTCATATGCGGTTGGAACCGTCACATCGGAAGGGGATTATGTTGGGGGATTGATCGGGTTTGATGATGATGGACATAGTTATTCGTATTATCTTAATTCTACCAGTGGTACCGATGAGGGTCAGGGTATTCCTAGGACTAATGCAGAGATGAAAACACAAGCCACATTTCAACCAGGAGAAGGTGATTGGGATTTTGATGATATTTGGGGGATTGATACAACTTTAGTAAAAAATGATGGTTATCCATATTTACAATGGGAATTATATCCTGGTACTCCAGTAGCTTCTCCAACAGCTGGAACATATTCTTCTGCTCAAACTATATCTTTTACCTCAACAGGAAGTAGCTTTATAAGGTATTCAACAGTAGCAACTCCAGCAGATTGTTCAAGTGGAACACTTTACTCTACGCCAATTTCAGTTTCCGCATCACAAACTCTGTTTGTCCGCGCATGTAACAATATAGGTAATTCTTCTATAAAAGATTTTTCTTATACTATTTCTGCACCCGTGTCTAGGGGCGGTGGCGGCGGAGGATCTTCAAATTTACCTGTTGTGATTACACCACCTGTTAACAATATTCCTGTCGTTTGTAAAACAGGAGAAATCTTTAGTACGGTCACGGGTCAACGTTGTACTACTTGGGAAGAAAATACAAAAGGAAACACAAATCGAGTTTATAATTTTGGTAATGTTACTTTAAAATTAGGAAGTAGAGGTGAAGCAGTAAAAGAGCTTCAAAGATTCTTGAATGATAATTTGAATTTAGGTTTGATTGTTGATGGAAAACTAGGGCCAAAAACAATTGCAGTAATCAAGAAATGGCAGAAAGAACATGGTCTTGTGCCGGATGGGCTGGTGGGGAAGAAGACGAAAGATATGATGAACGGAAAGATATAGATAGAAAACAAAAAACCTCTACTTTTTCAGTAGAGGTTTTTTAAAAATTTTTATTTTACTGCTTCCAAAACTTTAGCGAAAGTGTTTGGGTGATGTTCGGCAAAGTCCGATAAGATTTTTCTGTCTAACTCAATATTTTTCTTTTTTAGAGCTCCGATTAATTTTGAGTAAGACATGCCGAGTTCTCGAGCGCCAGCATTTATCTTTATATTCCAAAGTTTTCTGTTGTGTGATTTCTTGTCTTTTCTGTGCGCAAAAGAATAACTACCAGCATGAAGGAGCGCGTCCTTTGCTAAACGTTCTTTTTTACTGCGACCATGGCGGAAACCTTTTGTCTGTTTCAAGACACTTCTTCTTCTTTTTAACGCATGTACTCCCTTTTTTACTCTTGTCATATTTGATTCTAGTTACTTTTAATTAAAAGGCATTAAATGGCTTTTTGGTTTGTTTTTTATTACAAAATTTACACCCTTTTTGCCAGCGAGTTGACTACCTCGTGATTGTTTTGCATTGAAATGGTTAAAACCAGGCTTACGTGAAAGAATCTTTCCGTTCTTGGTAAGCTTTAGTCTTTTACTGTATGACTTATTTGTTTTCATTCCTTTTCCCATATTATTTTTTTGTTATTTTTTCTCTATTGTAATTGTTAAACCTTTTGGACCTTTTTTATATGAATCTGAAACTTTATAATCTTCAGTAATCAAATGTAACACTCTATCTAAACGTTCTCTTAAAAATTTATCATCCATAAACTTGGAACGCCCTGTCAGGAAAAGCTCTACCTTGATTCTGTGCCCTTCCTTTATCCATTTTGAAGCAGTTTTCGCTTTGAGCTCTAGGTCATGGTCACCGGTGCCTATCTTTATCTGGATTGATTTGGTTTCTGTCTTGTTTGCTCCAGCTTTAGCTTTTTTTAGCTTTTTTGCTGCTTCGTATTGGTATTTACCAAAATCCATAAGCTTGGCAATTGGTGGATTTCCGTTCGGGGATATTTCTATTAAGTCCAAACCCTTGCTTCCAGCTAATTCTAGAGCATCTTTTATGCTTAAAATACCAAGGTTTTTGTTTTCATTATCCAGAACCCGAAGTTCCTTCGCTCTTATTTGGTTGTTTATTCTTTCTCGCAATTTATATAAAGTAGGCTCTTTGGAGCTTTAACTACTATGGGATAATAGCGTATTCGTGGGTAAAAGTCAACAAATGGCTTTTATGTGATAATATGTATAAATGGCTAGTTATGCGGAAAACAGAAAAGCGCGATTCAACTATGAATTTGTAGAAAAATACGAGGCAGGTATTGAGCTTTTGGGTACGGAAGTAAAATCTGTCCGAGCTGGGCAAATGTCTCTAGAAGGGTCCTTTGTGATAGTGCGGGGAGGGGAAGCTTTTCTTATTAATGCGAATATTCCTCCATATCAACCCAAAAATGCTCCAAAAGACTACGATCCACTTCGTAACAGAAAGCTTTTACTTACAAAAAAGGAATTGTCAGAACTCGCAGGGAATGACAAAAACAAGAGTTTGACAATAGTGTCGATTTCAGTGTATAATAAAAATAGAAAAATCAAAGTAGAAATAGCTTTGGTAAAAGGTAAGAGAAAAACAGATAAAAGGCAGACAATACAGAAACGTGAGACGGATCGTGAGATAAGAAGGGAAGTAAAGTATAGTTAAAATAAAAATATTAAGTACTTTGAAAAATAAAAATAATAAAAATGGGACTGCAAGGCATAGACAGTTGGCTATTTGTTATTGATGCATACCGAGTATGAAACGATTCTCGTAAAAAAACGTTTCAAAATGTTAATTGCAAAATTGACTGCTAAAGCAAAAGCTATCGTCTCCCCATTCTTCGGAATGAAAGACTTCGCTTTCGCTCTCGCCTAACTTAGGTCGGGTGAGTGTCTCGCGTATAGACTTCCGATATATACGTTGAGGCATAATATTATCGGGATAAGGAAATGTCCGCTCGAATATTTCACTAAAATCTAGAGCTCGATTAAAAAATATTTGGCTCGTTTAAGAATTTTTTAATCTAAACAAAAAAAGCGCGCTAAGTATGTAGATTTCTTTACAAAAACCTTCTGCACCGGGGTTCGATTCCCCGCAGTTCCACTTCTACGCTCTGCATAGCAGAGCTTCGAAGTGCTTGCACTTTGAAGAAACAAAAATCCAATTTCACTTTTTGGTTCTTTTGTGTTAATCTATGTGAATGGATTTTAATTTTCTTAATCAAAAAGAACCACAAGGTAAAGGCAAAAAAGCTCCCAAAGAAACGAAGTGGGGAGGTAGTGTCGCTGGCGCTGTTATTTTCTTCATGCTTATCACGGCTTTGTATTTGGTCGTGTCTGGAGATGGAAAAGTAACTCCTGAAGTTGCCATTTCTGATCTTGCGAAGAGTGTACAAGTTGGAGAAGTAAAAAGTATTTTGGTAGAGGGGGATAAACTTACGATCACTTATGCAAATAATGATGTGAAAACAGCAAAGAAAGAAGTCGGTTCTGCTCTTTCGCAAACACTTTTTAATTACGGAGTGACAAAAGACGCATTTGCTAAAACAGAAATACAAATCAAAGATGAAAGCGGGTTTATGTTTTGGCTAGTAAATTTTATGCCGTTTTTGTTACCTATAGTTTTTATTTTGCTTTTCTTCTGGTATTTATCTCGCCAAGTAAAGGGTGCAGGTATGCAAGCATTTACTTTTGGACAATCCAAAGCTCGTATCACTGATCCGAATGATAAAAATAACCGAGTTACCTTCAAAGATGTTGCTGGATGCAAAGAGGCAAAAGAAGAATTGAAAGAAATTGTAGATTTTCTAAAAAGCCCAAAAAAATTTCTTGAAATCGGAGCAAGAATTCCGAAAGGAGTCATGCTTACTGGTTCTCCCGGAACAGGAAAAACATTGCTTGCAAGAGCTGTAGCCGGAGAGGCGAGTGTGCCATTCTTCCATTTGTCGGGTTCAGAATTCGTAGAAATGTTTGTCGGCGTTGGAGCTAGTCGCGTGCGAGATCTTTTCAAAATGGCAAAGAAAGCAGCTCCAGCAATTATTTTCGTAGATGAGATAGATGCAATCGGGCGAACTCGTGGGGGAGGATTTGGTGGAGGAAATGATGAACGTGAGCAAACATTGAACCAAATACTGGTGGAGATGGATGGTTTTGAGCCGAATGACAAAGTGATAGTGATGGCAGCTACAAACAGGCCAGACGTTCTCGACCCAGCGCTCATTCGTCCAGGACGTTTTGATAGAAAAGTAATTCTCGATTTACCTGATCGGGCTGATCGCGAAGAAATATTAAAAATTCACGCCTTGAAGAAACCTCTTGCTGAAGATATTAATTTAAAGTTGATTGCCGAACGCACACCGGGATTTTCTGGCGCAGATTTGTATTCTCTTATGAACGAAGGCGCGATATTAGCTGCTCGCGAGAATCGTAAAAAAGTTTTCCAATTTGATTTAATTCGCGCTATCGAAAAAGTAATGCTCGGTCCTGAAAGGAAAAGCCATTTGCTTTCTAAAAAAGAAAAAGAAATCACTGCATATCATGAAGCAGGGCACGCTATCGTCGCTTCTGTTCTTCCTCATGCGGATCCTGTGCATAAAGTTTCTATTATCTCGAGAGGAAATGCTGGGGGTTATACTTTGAAATTGCCATTGGAAGAAAGACGTTTGCAATCCAAAAAAGAATTTATCGACGATATAGCTGTGTCGCTCGGAGGGTATGTGGCAGAGCAGACTATGTTTGGAGATATCACTACTGGTCCATCGAGCGATCTGTCTGTGGCTACAAATATTGCGCGCGCAATGGTGACACGTTGGGGTATGTCAGATGTTATCGGCCCTGTTGCTTTAGCAGAAGGTGGGGGAAGACACCAATATGGCGATGCTGTTGAGAAAGAATTTTCTGAAACTGTCTCTACGAAAATAGATGCAGAAGTTTCAAGAATCATAAACGATGGATTAAAAACTGCTGAAAAAGTATTGGCTGAACATAAAAAAGCGTTTAATGCTATCGCGCAAAAGCTGATAGAAGTGGAAACCCTAGAACAAGATGAGTACGAAAAGATTTTGACTGCTCATGGAATAGAACTCAAGAAAAAAGAAATAGTTGCACCGGCAGAGACAGTGTAGTATAAAATAAATATCTGTAGTATATCCGCCCTTAGCTCAGTTGGTTTAGAGCACAGAGCTTATACCTCTGGGGTCCTTGGTTCGAATCCAAGAGGGCGGACAAATAATTATCTCAAAATCCTAAATTTTTGCACTAATGTGGTGTTTGACCAGTATTTTCCTAATCCTAGGTAATTTCCTGAGTTTGAAACCATCAATCCTATCATAACTAGTATGTAAATAAAGTGATCATCTATAAAAGGATGGTTTGCTGGCTGTATTCCAATAGCGGTGTACATAAGAAATAGCATAGTAGCGCCAGTAAGGCTACCCAACCTTACAAAAATACCAAAAGTAAGCGTTATACCTACAAAAAGAAGGCCAAGCATAAACAACCAATCTATGATAGGCATACCCGCTAAGCTGTTGTAAAAAGTTGCGAAAGGTCCGTGAACAGCGAATTTTAAGAATCCTGTAGTTGGTGATCCTCCGAGGAGCCAAGCTTGCTCTGGTTTGGTTGCAAAACTTAACCCAAAAAGCTTATCAATAAAGGCCCAAAAGAAAATGAGACCCATCGATAGACGAAGCAGACCCCACACGTAACTTGTTTTATTTTCTTGCATGTTGTTTAACATTATTTTTAATAAAATCTGGAGTTTATCCACTTTACATGAGGGGACTATTCTCGTGTATAATGGTCTAACAGTTGAAAAAATACGACTCGATAGTTGTATTATACAATTTTTGTTTAGTAAAAGAAATTTTTATAAATTTTCAAGAAAAAATAGGTAAATGGAGACAAATAAAAAAAATAATTTTGAATTTTCTGCAAACTTTTCCTTAAAGTTTTTTCTTAGTTTATTTTTGTGCTTGCTTGTGAGATTAATTCCATTTCGTGTTCCAAACATCGAACCTATTTTTGCTACGACTATGCCTATGAGTAAGGCATACGGAGCATTTTCTGCTTTTTCTTTTGCAGTTTTGTCTGTTTTGCTTTATGACATAGTTACAGGCACTCTCGGAGTGCAAACTTTCTTCACAACTCTAGCTTATGGGCTAATCGCTTTGTGGTCTGCGAGTTATTTTAAAAATAAAAAAGGTAATACTTCGGACTATGTGCGTTTTGCAATTTTTGGGACACTTGCTTTTGATGCGATGACGGGTTTGACTGTCGGTCCAATATTTTTCCATCAATCATTTTTGGCATCTTTAATCGGTCAAATTCCTTTCACAATACTTCATTTATTTGGTAACGTCGCACTGGCATTTATTTTATCTCCAGCGATCTACCATCTCTTAATTAGAAAAAAAGAAAAACAAGAAACGTCGACTATTAAAATTCTTAACCCTAAAACAATTTAAATCTTATGAAAACAAAAACAAAAATCAAAGCAAAAACAGTAAAAGAAAAAGTTTCAACAAAAAGTGTAATATCAAAATCTGATAACGCAAAAATAAAATCCATCAGAAGACGCACCGGGGAAGTAGTTTCATTTGATTTGGAGAGAATTGTTAGGGCTGTTTCAAAAGCATTTGAGGTTACAAACGAAGGTGGAGAAAAAGAAGCACAAAAAATAGCCGATAATGTTTTCGAAACTCTTCTTGGTCTAAGAGCTGAATTGGTTGCTCAAAATAAAAATGCAAATTTCTTGCCGACGGTAGAGATGGTTCAAGACCTAGTAGAAAAAGAATTGATGAAAAATAATTTTGCTGAGACTGCAAAGAAATATATTATTTACAGAAACAAGCGTTCAGAATTGAGAGCTACTTTTGGTCCTGTTTCAGAATCTGTAAGAATCGCCGTAGAAGAAAGTAGTAAATATTTCTCTAGCCCATATTCAGAATATATTTTTTATCAGTTTTATTCCCGTTGGGTTCCAGAATTAGGACGTCGTGAGACATGGATAGAGACCATAGACCGTTATATGGCTTACATGAAGGAGAATTTGGGGGATAAATTGTCTAAAGCAGAATACGAAGAAGTAAGGCAAGGAATATTAAATCAAGATGTTTGTCCTTCGATGCGTCTTTTATGGTCTGCTGGCAAGGCTTGCAGGAATTCAAATGTTTGGGCATACAACTGTTCTTATGTTGCTCCTACTTGTGCTCAAGATCTAGGAGAAATAATGTACATATCTATGTGTGGAGCCGGGCTTGGTTTTGCTGTTGAATGGGAAAATGTTCAGCAGTTTCCTCAGATCAAAAAACAAGGAAAAGAAAAACCAGTAGTGCACATAGTTCACGATAGTAAAGAAGGTTGGGCAGATGCATTTGTATTAGGACTAAAGGCTTGGTTTGATGGTAAAGATGTGAAATTTGATTATTCTATGATCAGGCCTGCAGGTGCTCGCTTGGAGACGGCTGGAGGAAGAGCTTCGGGGCCGCAACCGCTCATCGACTTGATGGATTTTGCTAGAAATAAAATTTTATCAAAACAAGGACGTCGTCTTTCAAACTTAGACTTGCACGATATTATTTGTCAGATCGGTATGATTGTCGTAGCTGGTGGAGTACGTCGTAGCGCTCTTATTTCTCTTTCTGAACTTGAAGATATGGAAATGCGAGATGCAAAGAAGGGACAATTTTATCTAACGGAAGGACAGAGAAGTATGGCAAACAATTCTGCTGTGTATAATGTAAAACCAAGCGCAGAAGAATTCCTAGATGAATGGACTGCTTTGGTAAAATCAAAATCAGGAGAGCGTGGAATTTTCAACAGGGGAGGATTGGAAAAACAATTACCAGCTCGCAGATGGGCTGCTATTAAAGATGAAAGACAGATAGGACTCAATCCTTGTGGAGAAATTTATTTGCGTTCAAAACAATTTTGTAATTTGACCAGTATTGTGATCCGTCCCAAAGATACAGTAGCGACATTAAAAAAGAAAATGGAATTGGCAACACTTCTCGGCACATATCAATCTACTCTTACAAACTTCGGATATCTTTCTAAAAAGTGGAAAGAGAATTGCGAAGAGGAGAGGTTGCTCGGCGTCTCTTTGACTGGGTACTACGATAATACTACTGTTCGAGATGATAAAGTCTTGGATACTCTTCGAGAGTATGCAATTGAAGTAAATAAAAAATACGCAAAGCGTTTTGGTATAAATCAATCTACAGCTATCACTTGCGTAAAACCTCACGGAAATTCCGGCCAGCTTCTTGGTGTAGGTTCTGGTATGCATCCTTGGTACGCTCCATATTTTATTCGCAGGGTTCGAATTTCACACACAGACACACTTTTAAAAATGGCTCGTGATCAAGGAGTACCTTGTTTACCTGAAGTTGGTCAATCCGAAGCCACAGCTACTACTTATGTATTAGAATTTCCAGTCAAAGCTCCAGCTGGCGCTGTGTTTAAAGACGAAGTTTCAGCTCTTGATCTTTTGAAAGAGTGGAAAAGATTAAAGGAACACTTCGTTGAACACAATCCGTCCGCTACTATTTATGTAGGTCCAGATGAATGGCTCAAGGTTGGTAATTTTGTTTATGAAAACTGGGATACTATCGGTGGGCTTTCATTCCTTCCACGTTCAAACCACGTCTACAAACTTGCTCCTTATGAAGCTATTACAAAAGAAGAATACGAAAAGAGAGCAAAAGCTATCGGCAAAATAGATTTCTCAAAACTTTCCCAATACGAAGCAGCAGACAATACTACTGGAGCAAAAGAGTTCGCTTGTGTTTCTGGAGTTTGTGAAATCTAGAAAGAGAGCATAAAATATAGTCATGCTTTACACTAGAAAGGGGGACAATGGCACTACTAAGACTTTTGGATGCGATCAGCGTATTTCCAAAAGTTCTATTATCGCGGAAGCATTGGGAGCTCTAGATGAGACAAATTCCTTTTTGGGTGTAGTTCGAGCTAAAACTAATGGAATAGTTTTTAAGATTGGGAATGGTGAAATAAAATTTGCCGATACTATTTTGGAAGTGCAACAAAATTTATTTATTGTACAAGCAGAAGTTGCAGGAGCAACGTTATTTGTATCATCTGAAAAAGTAAATAGAGTTGAAAAAGTTGTAGATGAAATCGAAAAAGTTTTACCGCCGATTAAAACTTTTTTTATCAGTGGAGCTACAGAGATAGGCGCGATTTTTGATTTTGCTCGTACTTTGGCTAGGAGAGCTGAGAGGAGAGTAGTAGCTGCTCACGAAGAAGGAAAAATTAAAATTAGCCCCGAAACACTTTCTTATCTGAATAGACTTTCGAGTTTGCTTTACGCTTTAGCTCGAATATCAAGCCACTCTGAAGGTGCGGAAGAAATAAAACCGGATTATCAGTAAAAAATAATATGTCTTTAGAAAACCCTAATAATAAAAAGGGGGGAGAAGAAAATAAAATAGACAAAATAAACTTTAACACAAGAAAAGCTGTGGCGTTGGGAGTGTTGGCTACCACTCTTTCTACTAGTCCGTTACCTGCTCAAGAAAAATTTGGAGCAGAAGTAGAAAGCGAAGTTGGGAGACCACCAATTTCAAAAGATAGTTCGGCTCGTCATCAAGCTAAAGCCTTAGAAGGTCTTACTGGTGATGCTGATGATATTTTAGAATCATACAAAAAGTATGATAAACAACGCGAGTGGCTTATAAACATTGTATATTCAAAAGTATACGAAGATAAGTTGATTAAATACGAAGGTTTTACCAAAGCAGATGTTGAAATAAGAAAAAAGCGGGTTTTGCGCGATATCGATTTAGTGGAGCCGTCTTATAGTGGTGACGATATACCAAAAGGTAAAGATGGTGTTTATTGGTTTAATAATGAAAAAACTATTATAAGAGCTGGAAGACACCCCTCTCTTTTTATTCACGAGGGAGAGCATGCCACTACTGATGCAAATCTTCATATGTCAGTATATGCAGATAATTTATATAAACAAGTATACGTAGGCCCAAGCGATAAAACAGAAGAAGGGGAATACCTTTCTAGCCCAACAGAGATGGATGCTCGTAAGCGTAGCTTGGAATATGAATTAGAACGTTTTGGTTTATGGAAGTATGGAGAACCTTTTACGAAAAAACATCTTAGAAAAATTTTAAAATTAGCAAAAGATAAAAAGTTATATCACGATGCTGCGAAATTTCTAGAAATAACAAACCCACAATATCCACAATATCCCCAAAAAGCTAAAACTATAAAAAATATTTTGTTAATTATGAATACTATTGCTTAAGATTTTTTTATTCGAAATGAAACTCACTGGTTTTTTGGTGAACTTTTTGTTTTAGAAGGGGATATTTTGTAAGTTCGGGGTCTTCTTCGATTAGTCTCACTGCTTCCGTACGGGCGGCTTCCACCATTTTAATATTTTTAATAGCTTCCATACCGAGGTCAGTGATACCCCATTGCTTTGTGCCTCCTAGTTCTCCGGCACCTCTTAAAGCCAAATCTAATTCTGCTAATTCAAAACCATTTTTAGCAGTTTTGAGAGCTTTTAATCTTGAGATAGTTTTTTCACTTTTCGCTTCTGCAAAAATATAACAATACGCTTGGTGTGTGCTCCTAATCACTCTTCCGCGGAGTTGATGGAGCTGGGCAAGGCCGAAGCGTTCGGCACCCTCGATGATTATTATTGTTGCATTTGGGACGTTCACGCCGACTTCGACTACAGATGTTGCGCATAAAATATTTACTTTTCCTTCAGAAAATTTTTGCATTACTTTTTCTTTTTCAACTTTACTCATTTTGCTATGTAATATTTCTATTTCATATTCTTTGAATATTTCTTTTTTCAAACGTCTAGCTTCTTCTGTGACTGATTTTACGTTGAGCGCAAGTTCCTTTTCAGGATCTGGTTCATCTATTCTTGGGCAAATTACATAAAGTTGTCTGCCATTTTCAAGTTCTTTTCTGATTTCTTCATAAGTTTTGTTGCGTTTATCTGGGGTTATTATTTCTGTAATTATTTGCTTGCGTCCAACTGGCATTTCTAGAAGAAGAGACAAATCTAAATCACCATAAATAGTGAGCGCGAGTGTGCGGGGAATGGGTGTGGCTGTCATTGATAATAAATGCGGGGCGATATTGTCCTTGCGGACTAGTTTTCTCCTTTGAGCTGTGCCGAATCGGTGTTGCTCGTCTATTACTACCAATGCCAAGTTTTTAAATTTTACAGTTTTTTGAATGAGAGCGTGGGTGCCGATTAGTATCGGTACAACTCCCTCCGCAGTCCATTTTAAAAGTTGTGCTCGTGAGATTGTCGTCCAACTTTCAGGATTTGTTTTAGATGGGAATTTTCTACATCCAGATCCAGTAATGAGTCCTATGTTTATCGGTAAGTGTTTAAAATACTGAATAAAAGATTCGAAATGTTGTGCAGCTAGAATTTCTGTGGGAGCCATATATGCTACTTGTAAATTTCCAAAACTTTGCATTTTGCCGTTTTTGTCTTCAGGTCTTTGCTCCACGGTCACATAGCTTGCTGTGGCAGCCACGGCAGTTTTTCCACTTCCAACATCGCCTTCGAGTAGACGGGACATTGGAAAAGTTTTACCCATATCTTCCAATATTGTTTCTACTGATTTCTTTTGTGAATTGGTTGGTTCAAAAGGGAACCGCTTTAGAAAATCCTGTAATTCTTTTTGTTTCGGTCTTATTTGAAAAGATTTATTTTTTCTGTATTCAAATTTATCGTGTTGGCGTTCAAGCTGGATACAAAAAACTTCTTCGAAGGCAAACCTTTTTCGCGCGGACTCGCTATCACTTTTATTTTTTGGTTTGTGTATCCAAATGAGCGCTGTTTTTAAGGTGGGCAAATGATATTTCTTTAAAATATCTTCCGGAATATAATCCTCAACTTTGTCTAAAGTTTTTTCTTTGAATATTTTTTCAATTGCATGGTAAAACCATTTTGAAGTTATGCCTCTTGTCTCTGCATAAATAGGGTAAGAAAAACCTTCATTTTTTACACCACTTTTTAAAAAAAGTGTATTATGCGCATCTATCGGCATATCAGGTATTTTTTCAAATTCTGGGTTTGCTAAATACATGCCATTTTTCCCCTGTGTGACCTTGCCTGTGAGTTTCACGCTTTCTCCTTCGTGAATCATTTTGGCTAGGTACGCTTGGTTAAACCAAGTTATTCGTAGTTTTCCAGAAAAGTCTTCTATCGTGCCTTCTGCCATCGGTATTCCTGTTTTGAAAGCTTTTTTTGTTTTTAAATTAGAGACCTTTCCATATAGAGTAGCTGTGTCGCCAGGGGTTAATTCTGAGATTTTTTTGACTTCGCTTATATCGCTATAACGTACAGGGAAGTGGAAAAGAAGATCAGCTACAGAAAAAATATTTAGCTTTTTTAGAGCCTTTTTCTGGTTTATGTCCAGGCGAAATTTATCCTCTATTTTATCGCTCAATTCCATTGCTAGATTATACGGCTTTTTGGTTTTATTTACTATTCTAAAAATATGATACAATATACGCCATGAACGCATTATTACAATCACAAGTTTTCTTTTTTATATCTTCAGTCGGTTTTATTATTTTAGGGGTTTTCGTAGCGGTATTGCTTTTTTATCTAATTCGCGCCACGAATACTTTTTCTAGAATTTTGGAACAAATAGAAGATGATATAGAAAATATCGGAGATACTACCAAAGAAATGGTTGAAGATATTAGAGACAGCGCAGTGTTCGGTTTTCTTTTTAGAAAAAAGAGAAAGAGTCGAAAGAATTAAAATAATTTATTAAAATAATCACAATAAAAAAATATGGGTAATAGTAAAAAAATGTCAGGAGCAGAAAAGGTAGCGATAGGGGCAGGGGTAGCAGTGTTGAGCGCAGCTAGCGCAGGAGCATATTATTTGTTTGGTCCAAAAGCTAAAGCTCATCAAAAAAAGGCGGTGGCTTTGATGGCAAAAATGAAGAGGGAAGTTGCAAGTGAGGTCAAAAAAGCAGAAAAGATAACCAAACCGATTTATCATAAGGTTGTGGATACTGTATCTTCAAATTATGAGAAGCAATATAAAATTCATAAAGGTGATGCAAAAGCTTTTGCAAAGAAACTAAAAAATGAATGGAAAGAAGCAAATAAAAAAGTAAACAAAACCGTCAAAAAAACTGTAAAGAAGTTTAAAAAATAAAACAAAACAAAAACACCAGAAAGTCTGGTGTTTTTGTTTTGTTGCGGAGCCGGACGGATTCGAACCGTCGAGGGGTTTTAAAGCCCCTGCCTCTTTAGCAAAGAGGTACGTTAGACCACTCTGACACGGCTCCTTTTTGTTTATTTATATAACTTAATCACTTTAGCATATTATTATCAATTTTCCACGACAGATGACTAAATGTTTAAAATGGGTTAATATAGATACATGAAAAACTTTTTTCAAGAATTTAAACAATTTGCAATGCGTGGTAATGTTATCGACTTGGCTATAGGTATTATTATCGGTGGCGCGTTTCAAAAAATAATATCTTCGCTCGTCGGCGATATCGCTATGCCTGCATTTAATCCAGTATTGGGCGGTTTGGAATTTAAAGATATTCATTTGGGAAGTTTAGCTGTTGGAAATTTTATCGAAGCAACATTAGATTTTGTGATTATCGCCTTTTTCCTTTTCTTGGCGATAAAAATTATTAATAATTTCAAGAAAGATAATCCAAAGACAGAGGAAGTAAATAAACAAGAGCAATTGTTAACTGAGATAAGGGATTTGCTAAAGAAGTAAATTTTTGGTTATATGTTGTAACACTGGAGAGATGGGTGAGTGGCTTAAACCAACAGTTTACTAAACTGTCGTCCCCTTAAAAGGACCGAGGGTTCGAATCCCTCTCTCTCCGCCAAAAATCGAAATCGCATTTTGAAGCCGAATCGGGGTCGGCACGAAGTGCCGACACAAATGTATTCCCCCCAAAAAATCCTGAATCTGAAAGGGTTCGCCACGCTCCGCGTGGCTCAAAAA
>JADZCK010000002.1 GCA_020851595.1 Candidatus Nomurabacteria bacterium
ATAAATTAAAAGAAATAAATGCTCCTGATGTTATTCTTCGAAACGAAAAAAGAATTATTCAGGAAGCAGTAGATGCTCTAATTGATAACTCAATTGCAAAACAAAATGATTCTGCTGCGATGAGTCAGTCTCAAAAGCGCCCACTAAAATCTCTTTCTGATAATCTAAAATCTAAACAAGGTCTCTTCCGTCAAAACTTGCTCGGAAAGCGCGTCGATTATTCAGGACGTTCTGTGATCGTCGTTGGCCCTCAACTTAATCTAAACCAATGCGGTTTGCCAAAACACATGGCGCTTGAACTTTTCCGACCATTCGTAATTTCAAAAATACTGCAAGCAGAACTTGCGTTCAATATTCGTGGAGCAAACAAACTTATTGAAGAAAGATTGCCGGAAGTTTGGGCAATACTGGAAGAAGTAATTCAAGGAAAATATGTTCTTTTGAACCGCGCGCCTACTTTGCACCGCTTGGGTATTCAAGCTTTTAATCCTATCTTAATTGAAGGAAATGCCGTTCAAGTTCATCCTCTTGTTTGTCAGGCTTTCAATGCCGATTTCGACGGAGACCAGATGGCTGTATATGTTCCACTTCTTGAAGAAGCTCAGTATGAAGCCAAAGAATTGATGGCAGCAAATAAAAATTTACTTAAACCTCAAAACGGTGATCCTATTGTGAACCCTCGTATGGATATGGTGCTTGGAAGTTATTGGATGACAAAAAATGTGGAGGGGGAAGAAGGTGAAGGAAAATATTTTTCAAGTCCAAATACTGCTATCACAGCTTATGAATACGGAGTGATATCTCTACGCGCTAAAATAAAAGTTCTTGCCACAGATTCTCATAAATACAAGAAGTTCGATAGAGGTATTTTTGAAACTTCTGTAGGTAAGCTTCTCTTCAACACTATTCTTCCTGAAGAATTTTCTTATGTTGGGGATGAGATGACGCACGATAGACTTTCTGCTCTTTTGGATGAGCTTATTATGCATTATGGCGTAGACAATACCCCTCTTATCCTTGATAAAATAAAATCATTCGGATTCAAACATTCTACAATCTCTGGTACCACTTGGGGTTTTGATAATATTTCTCTTTCTCCTTTGAAACCAGAAATCATTGCTCAAGGTAAAAAGCAAGAAGAAGAAATATTAAATCAATGGAACGAAGGTTTGCTTTCTGAAGAAGAGAAATATCAAAAAATTATTGAGGTTTGGACACGCACAAAAAAGAACCTGGAAAAAGTTTTGCCAGCTACTCTGGACAAAAATGGTTCTGCTTTTGATCTATTTACTTCTAAAGCAAGAGGTAATATGACTACATTATCTCAGATGGTTGGTATGGTTGGTCTGATTCAGAACAACCAAGGTAAAATTCTAGAATTCCCAATTATTCCATCTTACTATGAAGGTCTTTCACCTATTGAATACTTCGTCATTACGCACGGCGCTCGTAAGGGTGCTTCCGATACTGCCTTGAATACCGCAAAAGCTGGATATTTAACACGAAGACTCGTAGATGTCGCCCAAGATATTGTTATTACCGAAGAAGATTGTGGTACCAAAGAAGGAAAAATTGTCACTAGAGAAAATATTTCTGGAATGGAGATTCCTCTTTCTAAAAATATTCGCGGAAGAGTCTTGGCCGCAGATTTGAAAGACAAAGAAGGAAACGTTGTTTATAAAAAAGGATTTTTGATCACAAAAGAAGAAGCGTATAACATAGAAGGAGCTGGATTTACCGAAGTATTTGTGCGCTCTCCGCTTACCTGTAAGACGGTGCATGGTTTGTGCGTGCAGTGTTACGGTCTCGATCTTGGAAGAAACCACTTGGTGAAGCCCGGTGAAGCTGTAGGTATCATCGCGGCGCAAGCTATTGGTGAACCCGGTACTCAGCTTACACTTCGTACTTTCCACGCTGGGGGTATTGCGGGAACAGATATTACCACAGGTCTTCCTCGCGTTGAAGAAATTTTCGAAAGAAGAATTCCTAAAAATCCAGCTATTATTTCTGAAACAGACGGAGAAGTATTTGAGATCAAAGCTAAAAATGATAAAGAAAAAATCATCAAAGTTTTGTCTGACTCAAAAGCTGATGGAAAGAAAAACGAAATGGAATACACTGTAGCATTCAGAAGATCCCCCATAGTTAAAGTGGGTGACACTGTGAAGAAAGGACAACTTTTGACTGACGGTTCCGCTGATATCGCAGAAATGTTTAGATTAGGAGGCAAAGAATTAGTTGAAGAATATATTATTTCTGAAATTAACAAAGTTTACGAATTACAAAGTGCTTCTATTTCTAGAAAGCACACAGAAATAATCGTTCGACAGATGTTCTCTCGCCGAAGAATCAAAGATGCAGGCGAGACAAACTTCTCAGCTGGCGACATTGTAGAAAATACCGCCTTTATGGAAGAAAATGCTCGTGTTGAAGAGCTTGGTGGCAAGAAAGCTACAGCAGAAACTGTCGTACTTGGAATTACAGAAGTATCTTTGCGTACAAAGAGCTGGCTCTCTGCTGCATCTTTCCAAAACACAAATCGTGTTCTTATTGAAAACGCAATCAAGGGCGGAGTGGATTCACTGCGAGGGCTCAAGGAAAATGTCATTATTGGCCGTTTGATTCCTGCGGGAACCGGCTTTGGTAATAGATTTAGAGAAGAAAAAACAACTGAATAAGTCTTGAGTTTTTATTAACAATTTAATCAAAGGACAAGATGAATCAGAAAAATTTTGTGAGTCTTGTGTTTGTGGTAGTAGTTCTCATTTTAATTGTGGGAGCAGGGTATTTTGTTGTTCAAAATAATTCCAATAAGCAAGCATTACAATCAGCACAAAATACTGAGAGCAATTTAGATTTACCTACGACTTGCAAAGACGAAGAAGAAGGAACTCCTATCATCACTTCACTATCTAGCTATTCTGGAGCAGTGGGTACGAAATTGGAAATCAACGGATGCAATTTTACAGGTTTTGAGGGGGATAAAAATGCTTGGATTGAAAATGCGAATAGTGTAAAGGGAATTTTATACGGAGAAGAAGGCTCAACTTCTAAAAATATAAAAATAACCTTAGAATCATCACTTTGTCAGAAAGATACTTCTTATAGCGGTTTGTCATGCGATGCAAAACTCGATTTGACTTCTGGTGTTTATAAAATTTACGTGGCTCCTTGGGGATGGGAGAAAGGGAGCAATAAGGTTATATTTACAATTAAATAATGAATTCGCCTGTTGATAAAATTAAAGAGAGGCTTTCGATAGAAGAAATAGTTTCTTCTTATATCAAACTCGATCGCGCGGGAAATAATCTTAAGGCAAGATGTCCTTTTCATAATGAGAAGACGCCTTCTTTTTTTATTTCGCCCGACAGGGGAAGTTATTATTGTTTTGGTTGTGGAGCTTCGGGGGATATTTTTACTTTTGTGGAGGAATTCGAAGGGCTTGATTTCAAGGGAGCGTTAAAACTCTTGGCAGAAAAAGCCGGAGTGCCACTTACCGCTTATAGTAAAGAAAACAAAGAAGCAGAAAGTGAAAAAGAAAAATTATACAGAATAATGGAAGAGGCGACTTTATTTTTCGAGAAAAATTTAGGAGAAAATAAAGTCGCTTTTGACTATCTTAAAAAAAGAGGGCTTGAAGATAAGACAATAAAAGATTTTAGGATTGGTTATGCTATTTTGGATTGGCGCAAACTTTATGATTATTTAAGATTAAAGAATTTTTCTGACAATGAGATAGAGCGGGCTGGGCTTACAAAAAGACCAGATGATAAAAATAAAGCGATGTATGATAGATTTCGTGGAAGAATAATGTTTCCACTTTGTGATTCGAGCGGGCGAGTCGTGGCTTTTTCTGGAAGAATCTTAGAAGATGATGGCAAATCTGCAAAATATTTAAACAGTCCGGATACTCCCATCTTTAAAAAATCCTCAATTCTTTTTGGTTTAGACAAAGCAAAACTATCAATCAAAAAAAATGATTTTTCTATTGTGGTTGAAGGGCAGTTCGATTTGATTTTGTCGCACCAAGCAGGCTTTAGAAATACTGTAGCGACGTCCGGTACGGCTTTGGTGGATGGAGATAAAGGAGAAAATAATACAATAAATAATTTGGGAATGATCAGTCGATTATCACAAAATATTGTTTTTATTTTCGATTCAGACAAAGCTGGTTTTAACGCGTCTATACGCGCTACCCCGATAGCCATGGCCTTATTTTCTGATATGAATGTAAAAGCTTCGGCTGTGCCAGACGGCAAAGACCCTGCTGATTTGATCAAGGAAAAAGGTCCTGACGCTTGGCGCGAAGTGATAAGAAATGCCAAACATATCATAGAATTTTTGGTAGATAAATATATTTCAATAAATGAAAATAAAGATAAGCTTAAAGTAAAATTAGAAATAGATGAAAAAATAATTCCTTATATTGCTTTGATAAATAATCCAGTCAAAAGATCACACTTTGTTTCTTTGGTTGCAGATAAAACAGGGATAAGTGAAGATGATATACGCGCAAAAATAAAAAAAGTAGAGCAAAATATGAAAAATGAAAAAATAGAAACAGGAGAGATAACTGAAATTCCAAACGTATTATCTAAAAAAGATTATATAAAACGAAAAATTTTGGGAATTATTTTTTGGCAAAAAAGTTTAAAGGAACAATCTGTGGAAGTAGAAAAAGTTTTAAAACAATTTGCAGAAATATTAAAAAGCACAGAGGGTGAAATTTTACAAAAAGAAAAAAATAATGAAAAAGATTTGATTTTCGAAGCAGAAGTTTTTTATGAAAATGGAGCTGATTTAAAGAAAGATGTTCTGGAAATGCTGGAGAATTTAGAAAAAGAATCTTTGAAAGAAGAGTTAGAAACAAAAATGAGAGAATTACATAAAGCAGAAGAGAATAAAAATAAAGAAAAAGCGGTAGAAATTTTAAAAGAAATAAGCGAGATAAATAGAAAAATGCAAGATATTAAAAATGGTCGTTAAATAATAAATAATAATTTATGAAAAAGAAAACAAAAAAGATAGCTAAAAAGAAAAAGTTTCTAAAAAAAGTTACAAAGAAAACAAAAAAAGCAGTAAAAAAAGTTACAAAGAAAATAAAAAAGGTAGTTAAAAAAAAAGCTAAAAAAGAAAAGGTGGTAAAACTTTCTGCTGCAGAGAAGAAAGCAGAAGTGCTTGAAAAATTAGCAAATGAAATAATAGAAAAAGGAAGAAAGCGCGGTTTTATTACTTATGATGAAATTTTAAAAACTTTTCCGGATATCGAAAATAATATTTTATTCTTGGACGAGCTTTATGAAAAGTTTTCAGTGGCCGGCATTGATGTGCTTGAAGGGGGCAATTTGCTTAATTTGGATCTTGATGTAAATGATAAAGATTTGAATAAAGGCACGATGCATGATTCTATTCAAATGTATTTGAAAGAAATAGGACAGTACCCGCTTATTCATGCTGGAGATGAAAAAGACCTTGCAAGGCGTATTGAACAAGGAGACGAAGAAGCAAAAAATTTACTTGCTCGCGCAAATTTACGTCTGGTGGTTTCTATTGCGAAAAAATATGTCGGCAGATCTGCAAATTTGACATTGCTTGATCTGATCCAAGAAGGGAATTTGGGTTTATTTAAAGCTGTTGAAAAATTTGATTGGACAAAAGGGTATAAATTTTCAACGTATGCTACTTGGTGGATCCGTCAATCGATTACTCGCGCGCTTGCCGATCAGTCGAGAACCATTCGTATTCCTGTCCACATGGTGGAAACGATTTCCAAATACAAGCAAACCCATCGTAGACTTAGCCAAGATCTAGGCAGGGAACCACTTGCAGAAGAGATAGCGACAGAGATGGGCATACCTGTTGAAAAAATTCATGTAATTGAAAATATTTCTCAAGAGACTGTGTCTTTGGAGCAGCCAGTCGGGGATGATGATGACAAATCAACATTAGAAAATTTTATTCCTGATGATAAAATTTTGCGTCCAGATCAAGAATCTTCTCGCAGAATTCTTTCTGATCAAATACGCGAAGTGCTTGACGAGCTTAATCCAAAAGAGCGTAAAATATTAGAGATGCGTTACGGGCTTCTCGATGGTATACAACACACCTTAGAAAGAGTGGGAGAAGAATTCGGCGTGACTCGTGAACGTATTCGTCAGATTGAAGCAAAGGTGCACGAAAAACTTCGTCAGCACGAAAAGATTGCAAGGCTGAAAAATTATTTTGACTAGCGAGGATCCTATATAAATTTATTTATATAATGTCCGAGTGAAGTCAAAATATTGTATCCAGTTATATTTTGACTAAACTATTGCAACGCTTTCTCGATTTTTGGTTTTACTGTGCTGTAGGATTCAGCGCCGTCGATAGTACCTACTATTTTACCATCTCTTAAGATAAATCCTTTGGGCGTGCCTGTCACCCCAGCGCTAGAGCCTTCGGTTTTGGAATCAAGTACTGCTTGGGTGTGCGTTCCTTCATCTAAGCATTTATCAAAACTTTTCGTATCTAATTTAAGTGTTTTAGCAAAAGATTTTAAGTTAATATCAGAAAATGCGCCTTCATTTTCTCCATTTTGGTGGGAGTAAAGATAATCATGGTATTCCCAGAATTTTCCTTGATCTCCGGCGCATCTAGCAGCTTCAGCAGATCTGAAAGATTCTGCTCCTAAGAAAGGGAAGTCTCTGTATACAAACAGTACTTTTCCTGTTTTTACATAGTCATTGATAATTCCAATTATTGACGGTGACCAATTTGGATCAGCTTTTTTAAGATAATCCATGACGGGTTTCATTGCTGGTGAACTGAGTTCTAGCCCCGTGATTGCTCCACAAAATGGGCATTGAAAATCTTCATAAATAATCACGGTGACTTTAGCGTCTGGTTTTCCAAGCGTTCTGTCTTCGGCAGAAACAGGAGCTAAAGATGTTATTGGAACTTTGTCATTTGAATTTGGTGGTGGAGTACTACCCTTTAATAAAATTGCTCCTGCTATCAAAACTCCTGCTAGAATTATCGCGCTAATTATCGGTTTTTGGTTATTGTTAGTGTTTTCCATTTTATTTTTATTTATTTGTAATACCCCATTGTAGCACATTTTATGATTATGATATAATAGAACCGTTAACTTTAAATTCTGTCTGTCTAAATGGTCGTTCAGGCAGAGGTCGTTTATCAAATAATTGCTCTGGTGTATTTTGGAGCGAATATAAATATATTATGTGTTGTAATGGAAAATCTTGGGGAGGATGTTGTGTTCATAAAGTTTGCAAACTTTTAGTTTTTGTCGGAGGTTTAAATTGGGGTTTGGTTGGGGTGGGTATGTTGATGGGTAGTAATTGGAATGTCGTCAATATGCTTTTGGGTTCTTGGCCAACCGTGGAAGCTGTCGTGTATGTCCTTGTGGGCGTAGCAGCAGTTTTGAAACTTTTTGGTTGCAAATGTAAGAAATGCATGGAAGCGCATACTGCTTGTTGCTCAACAGAAAATATGAACGAACAGATGTAATCGTTGTTTTTCCTAAAAAAGCCTATTTTAATAGGCTTTTTTAGTTTATTTTTTATTTGCATTTAAGCTCTAAAATGTTATATTAAAGATAAATATATGGCTTCAATTACGGGTTCTATATTCTATATTTTAGTCTTTTTGTCTGTCTATGTGCAGGTGTTTTTCTTCGTTACTTTTTTGGAAAATAGAAAAAAAATAATTACTCGAAATGGAAAAATAAAATTAAAATCGTACCCGACCGTGACCATCGCTGTGCCTTGTTGGAACGAAGAAAAAACTGTTGAGAAGACTATACGCTCTTTGATGAAATTAAATTATCCCAAAGATAAAATAAAATTTTTTCTTATTAATGATGGATCTACGGATGGAACATTGAGTGTGCTAAATTCTTTTAAAAAATATCCAAATATAAAAATTTTTGATAAAGAAAACGGTGGAAAATTTACCGCGTTAAACTTGGCGCTTAAAAATGCTGATTCAGAATTTTTTGGTTGTTTGGATGCAGATTCTTTTGCGGATAGTGAGTCCTTAATTCGTATAATGAGTTATTTCGAAAATGATAAAGAGGTGATGGCTGTCGCGCCGTCTGTGGTGGTGGATAATCCAAAGAATTTTATTCAAAAGGCTCAAAAAGTGGATTATAATATGGGGGTTTATTTTAAAAAAATGCTCGGTTTTTTAGGAGCAATAAACGTCACCCCCGGTCCGCTTACTGTTTTTCGCAAGAAAGTTTTTGATAATTTAGGTCCATACAAACACGGACATAATACTGAAGATATGGAAATAGCATACAGAATGCAAAAAAATCATTACAAGATAGACCATTGCAATGACGCTTATGTGTACACAAATACGCCTGCTACTGTTAAAAAATTATACAAACAACGATTGCGCTGGATATATGGTTTTATAAATAACACTATTGATTATAAAAACGTGCTTTTTAAGAAAAAGTATGGCAATTTTGCAGTTTTCACTTTGCCTATGGGTATTATATCTATCGTATCTGTCAGTTATTTATTTGGAAAAATTGTTTACAATTTCTTCAATTTTATTTATACAAAATTAATCCAATTTAAATTAATCGGATTTGGTTTTAAATCTAGTACATTTAATTTTGATCCATTTTTTATAAACACGCAATCTTTTATCTTCTTGATTATCTTAGTTTATTGTTTAGTCGTTTTTGCGATATTGTTTGGGAGCAAAATGACAAAAGAGAAAAAGATATTTTCAATGAACACCCTTTATTTCTTTCCGGTTTTTGGTTTTATTGCCCCATTTTGGCTTTTAAAAGCGGTATTTAACACAATTATAAACAGGAAGCCATCTTGGAGATAAATTTATGAATAACAATTTTGATTGGAAAAAATATTTAATTGTGTTTTTAATAACCGTAGGTCTTTTTGTTACTGCGAGTTATGTAAGTAATTATTTTGGTGAACAAAAAATTAATCAATTAAAAAGTATTCAAGATCAAATTGCGATAGATATCTTGTCCTCGGAAACTCAATTTTCTTTACTTTCTGAACTTTCATGTAAAAACATCTCAGATTCTGTTTACTCTCCAGAGCTCGATGAACTGGGCAATAAGCTTGAGTGGAGCCAAAAGAACCTTGGTATCACAGAAGAGGTTACTTATTTAAAAAAGTATTATGCATTATTGCAAATAAAAGATTATTTATTGGCCAAAAAAATATCTGCTCGTTGTGGAGTCAAATCTGCATTTATTCTTTATTTCTACACTACTGCAGAAAATTGTAGCTTATGCGAACAAGAGAGTATGGTACTAGGGGAATTGCGCGCCAAATATCCAGAGCTTCGAGTGTATTCTTTTGATTACAGTACCGATCTTTCAGCTGTTAATTCTATGCTCCAAATTTACAAAATTAAAGACACAGCGCTTCCAGCTCTTGTGATAAATGATAATGTGTTAACTGGTTTACAAAAACTAGAGGACTTAGACGCTCGTATAAAAGAATCTTTTAAGTTACAAGAAAAAGTAGAAGGGGACTCTAAAAATAACGTTAAATAAAAAGTTATCCCCACCAAAATTTGCAAAATCTTCGGGGGGGGGGTTATAATTGTAAACATGAAAATTAAATCTTTTCTTTTTACAATAGCATTTCTTTCAATATTCTTTGGTTTAGTCACTTCTTCTCAAGCTTCTACAGATTGCATTCTCACCACTGCTCTTAAACAAGGCATGAAAGGTGAACAAGTAACCTGTCTCCAACAAAAACTAAACATAACAGCAGATGGAAAATTTGGTAAAAACACTAAAACATCAGTCATTACTTTTCAAACTTCAAACAATCTAAAAGGCGATGGAATAGTAGGGAAGTTAACAAGAGATATATTAAACAAAAAAGAAGTTAAATTACCTTGCGCTCAAGGAGATCTTTTTAATACAATAACTGGTCAATCCTGCACACCATTAAACGTTACATCTCCTGTCTCTATTTCTCCTCGCTATTTTGTTCCCGTAGCTTCTCGTTACTTAGATATTACATATATAGCTGGAAGTAATGGTTCCATCTCCGGTTCAACTTCGCAAAGAATTATTGATGGGGGTAATGGTACAGCTGTAACAGCTACACCAGACTCTGGTTATGTTTTTGATACTTGGAGTGATGGAGTTCTAACTGCTACTAGAACAGATACAAATGTTACCAACGACAAAATAGTCACAGCTACATTCATACCCACTATCGCTATCTCAGCTATAGCTGGAGTGACAGCTCCAGTTACAGGTGCTACACCGACAGCTACCATAGCTGATACTGTAGAATACACCGCAACAATATCTTGGAATACGAATCCTGTTACCTTTGCCTCAAATACTATCTACACCGCAACCATTACCATTACTCCTAAAACTGGCTACACACTTTCTGGTGTTCCAGCAAACTTCTTTACGGTTGCTGGAGCTACGGCTACAAATGCAATTAACACGGGAGTAGTATCTGCTGTATTTCCTGTAACTGATACTACAATTTCTGCTACAGCTATTGCTGGAGTTACAGCACCTGTGACTGGAGCTACACCTGTAACCACGGTCACCGCTGGCACAGGCTACACTGGTACTGTTACTTGGAGTGGAAGTCCTGTGACATTTGCCGCATCAACTATTTATACAGCTACCATCACTCTTACACCTACCGCTGCTTACACTTTGACTGGAGTAACTACAAATCAATTTACGATAGCTGGAGCTACTAGCGCTACGAATTCAATTAATTCTGGAGTAATTACAGCGGTGTTTCCAGAGACAGTACCGATTACAGATTCTACAGGGTTGACTTACGGCACGGTTACAGCCGAAGACGGAAGAATTTGGCTAGATCGTAATCTTGGAGCTACTCAAGTTGCCACAGCTTTCAATGATTACAATGCTTACGGTTCTCTCTTTCAATGGGGTAGAGGAGCGGATGGACATCAGTTGATAACACACACAAGCTCTTCGGCAGCCACAGCTGTAAACGGTGATACTTCAACCTTGTCAACTTCCGATACACCAGGGGATAATTTATTTATTAAAGCTCCATCTTCACCTTACGATTGGCGTAGTCCACAAAATGATAATTTATGGCAAGGAGTAAATGGCATAAACAATCCTTGTCCAACAGGTTTTCGATTACCAACTAGTGCAGAATGGTCGACATTAATAACCACTGCCGGAATTACAAATTCTGCTACGGCATATAGTTCAACGTTAAAGCTGACAGTAGGCGGCTACCGCGATTACAGTGATGCCTCGCTTTACTTTCTGGGCACGGGCGGCTACTACTGGTCGAGTAGCACGATCAGTACGCGTGCCTACTTCCTATCTTTTGATGTGTCTTCTGCTTCGACTACTACCTCGACTGCCCGCGCAGAAGGCTATTCTGTTCGTTGTATCAAGGATTAATTTTTCAAGTTTATCTCTGAGCCGTCTCTTGGATTCGAACCGAGGACATCCGCTTTCTTTTTTTTGTTCTATTTATTTCTCCATTTTCTACCTTTTCCTTTGTTTCTATTTTTAAAATTTGATGTTAATGCGTGGCAATTTGGGCACAATAATCTTAAATTTGTCTCTAAATTATTTTCAGAATTTCCATCAATATGATCTATTTCTAATGGTACTTTTCCTGAATTTGGATGTTTCTTGTTCCAGCCACACTGAGAACAACGATTATCACATTTCTCGAGAAAATATTTTTTAAGATGAGAGGATATTATCCTAGAGTTTATTCCTACATTTCCATTTTTATTGCCAGACTTCCATTCTTTGATGTATTTACTGTGTTGGGATTTAAATTGGCACTCATTGGAGCAATATTTTAATTGCCAACGGCTTATTAATTTTATTCCACAGTTTTTACACTTTTTCATGTTTAAAGTATACCATGTCTTACATAAGAATTGGTACACACAATAGATATCATTTCTTTGAGCCGGCAGGGGGATTCGAACCCGCGACATCCACTTTACAAAAGTGGCGCTCTACCAACTGAGCTATGCCGGCAAAATATTATTTTTTCAACAACCAACTTACATGTGCTTTACAGTGATACCTACCCAAACAGCTAATTCGACAAATATATACTTTACAAACTCTCTTCCTCTTCTTTTACTCTTTCTTTTATCATTCTTAATTTCAATTTATAATCTGACATCATTCTTAAGAATTTATTTACTTCTCTTTTTTCTGTTGGGTTTGCGTTTAATCTTTTGCTGAAGAAATTTTTTATTTGATCTTTTGTGTTTTCGTATACGTTCTTGATTACACTAGATACTTTCACATACAATCTAATCAAGGCTACAAGTGTTATGAATCCATATCTTTTGATGCCTTTTAGGATAATATGCTTCCATTCTTCCATATGCATACCTCTGTATGGAGCATATTCTTTGTAAGATATTTGTCCATTTTGCAACAAAACTAGCTTCCTTCCAATCATGAAAGTAATTCCAATAAGTGATGCAAAAAATAAGGTTAAAATGAAATACATGTTTTTATATTGAATAGCGCTTTACTTCCTTGATCTTTGCTTTTGCTTTTTCAAGCAGTTGTCCTACTGTTTGTTCTCCGTCTTTTATGAAAGGTTGGTCGAGCAATGTTTTTTCTTTGAAGTATGTTGCCATCTTGCCGAGAAGCATCTTTTCTTTTATTTCTTTTGGCTTATCAATATCAGCAACTTCTTTTTCAAAGATTTCTTTCATTGTTTGTGTTACATCAGCGTCTATTTCTTCTTTTGAAATATATTCTGGTTTCA
>JADZCK010000003.1 GCA_020851595.1 Candidatus Nomurabacteria bacterium
AGGGCTAAAAAAGAAATAACTATTTGCTTGTACTGTATTTTTGTTCACGGTTGTATTCTAATATAAATTAAAAATATATGCAATCTTAATAAACATTCACCCCGATTTTTTCTTTTACTTCTTCCATTTTGGCTTTTGCTACTATTTTTGCTTTTTCTCCTCCGGCTTTTAATATCGCTAGAGCTTTTGGAATATCTTTTTCAAATTCTTTTCTCTTGGCACGAAGTGGTGCGATAAATTTCTCAATATCTTCTATAAGCGCTTCTTTGAGCTCTTTGTACTTACCCGATTTTTCTTCGTAAATCTTTTTTAATTCTTCTTCAGAACGGAAAAGTTTGTGTATCGCATAAACATTTTGTGGAATTCCTCCGCTTGAATCTGTCACAATGCCCATCACACATTTTTTTATTTCTTCATATTCAGCAAAAAGCGGAATTGTATTTCCATAACTCTTACTCATTTTTCTACCATCGGTGCCAGGAATATTTGCAGTATTTTCCATAATAATCTCCTTGGGTAATTTAAAAGTTTCTCCAAAAATTCTGTTAAATTTTTGTGCTGTATCTCTAGCGTATTCAACATGCTGCTTTTGGTCTTGACCCACTGGTACAACTTCTGGATTATAAAGCAAAATATCAGCGGCCATTAACATCGGATAATTAAAAGTTCCTACATTTATTTCTTTATTTTTTGCTCTAGCATCTTTGTATGCATGGGCAAGCTCTAGATATGGCATTGTTGTAATAGTGTCAAAAATCCAAGTGAGCTCGGTATGTTCGGATATATCAGATTGTTTAAAAATTGTAACTTTTTCTGGATCGAGACCAACCGCCAAATAATCAAGCAACACGTCTGTAATATTTTGCTTCATCTCTTCTTTGTTTTTTATAAAATTCAGAGCGTGGTAATCAGCTATAAAAATATAACTTTCATATTCATTTGCAAGATTAACAAACTGCTTCATTGCGCCAAAATAATTGGCAATATGCAATTTGCCTGTTGGTTTGATCCCTGATAATAATACTTTTTTAGACATAAAAATATATTACCATATTTCTCCACATTTTAGTAACATATTTACACACTTCGCGATTTTGACAATTTCTCTACTGTGATAGAATAGCTTCATGATAAAGAATGAGAAAAGTAGCGCAAGGAATACAAATATAAGAATTCCTCCTCAAAGCATTCCTTCAGAACAAGCCGTACTTGGCTCCATAATGCTCCGCAAAGACGCAATGCACGAAGTAGAGGATATGGTAAGTCCAGATTCTTTTTATGTAGAGAAACACAAGAAAATATTTCAAGCGATGCTCGACCTGTCCGCAAAGAATGAGCCGATAGATATGCTTTCTCTCTCCACCAAACTAAGCGAACAGAAACTTTTAGAATCTGTCGGCGGAAATCAATACTTAGCCGAGATAGTAAATACTGTACCTTCTTCAGCAAATATCAAACACTACGCAGATATTGTTCAAAAAAAATTTGTTTTAAGAAGTCTCATAGAAGCAGCGGATTATGTTTCTGAAATGGCATTTGAAGAAGGTGACGATCATATGGACGATATTTTAGACGCCGCAGAAAAAAGAATTTTCTCTGTTGTCTCCTCCCCAAAGAATCAAAAATTTGTAAACTTAAAAGACGCCTTACCTGAAGCTTACGAACGTCTTGAGAAATTACATGAGAGCAAAGGCTTGCTACGCGGATTGCCGACTGGTTTCAAAGATTTGGACACAATGCTTTCTGGTTTACAAAAATCTGATTTGATTATTTTGGCTGCGCGTCCAAGTATGGGTAAAACTACTCTTGCGCTAGATATGGCTCGTATGGCTGGAGTCATACACGGAAAATCTATTTTAATTTTCTCTCTTGAAATGTCTTCGCAACAACTCGTAGATAGAATGCTTTCTGCAGAGAGCCGAGTGAATGCTTGGAATTTGCGCACAGGAAACCTTTCTTCAGATAGAGAATTTTCCCAACTTCGAGATTCATTGGGTAAACTTGCAAAAGCTAAAATTTTTATCGACGACACCGCAGGCAATTCCATAGTACGTATGAAAGCCTTGTCGCGTAGAATAAAAGCAGAAAAAGGTTTGGATCTTATTATTGTCGACTATTTACAGCTTATGACAACTTCCAAAAATTATGATTCAATGGTGAACCAAGTCACAGAAATTTCAAGATCGCTAAAATCTTTAGCGAAAGAATTGGACGTCCCGGTGCTTGCTCTTTCCCAACTTTCTCGCGCCGTGGAATCACGTGGTGGCAAACCTCGCCTTTCTGACCTTCGTGACTCTGGATCTATCGAACAGGATGCCGACGTCGTCATGTTTATCCATCGTGAAGATAAAGGGAAAGATGAATCAGAGAAAACAAATATCGCAGAAATATTGGTTGAAAAACACAGAAATGGACCTGTCGGAAAAGTGGATCTTTACTTTGATGAAAAAACTACAACATTCTTAAATCTTGAAAAGAGTAATTTGAGCGACTTTGCTCCTTCAAAAGTCGGTGGAGAATTGGATGAATTTTAATATATGGACATAATAGATAAATTAACTGAAGTATTCAAAGAATTCCCCGGTATTGGCGAAAGGCAAGCTAGGCGTTTTGTTTATTTTTTGATGTCTCGAAGTCCTGCATATAGTGAAAATTTGTCTATTTTAATTTCTGATTTAAAAAAAGAAATAGCGCAGTGTAAAGAATGTTTTAGATTTTTTATTTTGTCTACAAACAAAAAAGAAAACTTGTGTGATATTTGCAACAACGCAAACACAGACTCCTCTACCCTTTTGGTTGTCGAAAAAGATTCTGATTTAGAAAGTATAAAGAAAAGCAGAGTTTATAATGGAAAATATTTTATTCTTGGTGGACTTGTGCCTATAGTAGAAAAAACTACTAAAAGCAGAGTGAGAATTTCTGAATTGCAAGAAAGAATAAAAAGAGAAAAAGATCTGAAAGAAATAATATTGGCTTTTAGTATAAGCCCTCAAGGCGATCATACAGATACTTATGTACGAGAACAAATTAAAGATATAGCCGAAAAGCAAAATATTAAAATATCCTCTCTCGGTAAAGGCCTCTCTACTGGTACTGAGCTAGAATATTCCGACAACGACACTCTAAAAAATGCACTAAAAAATAGACAGTAAAAATACTTGACAGTATGTATTTTTATTTGATATAAAAACATTGGAGGAA
>JADZCK010000004.1 GCA_020851595.1 Candidatus Nomurabacteria bacterium
AGCTGATGTTTCAGAATTTCTAAAACACTACAACACCAAACGTATGCATATGGGAATTAAATTTAAAACGCCAGCCAAAATGCTAGAAATTCAATCAAAGTGATGCAAAGGTGTTGACTTTAATACGCTCATCTTTTGGTACAAAAAACGCTTTTGTTTTTTACAAAATATTGTAATATATAAGCATATATATGAGATTAGAAGGAGATCAAGAACCAATAAAAGAATATTCACACTATTCTCACGATAAAATAGAAAGCAATGCCGCTAGGTTTAGAAGTCGCATGTCAATAAGTCTAAAAAAATTAGAGGAAATGTCTACCGGCAATGAATTTCTTAAAAAAACTTTTTATGATATGGTTTTGTATTGCTTGCGGTACACAGAAGATGTTTTTATTATGGATCGTCTTAATGAGATACCTGTATCTAGTAGAGATGAGAATTGGAGAAATGAGTATGAAACTACAGATGCAAGACGTCGAACTCTACACGACGCTACGATAGACAGTATAAATATTTTTAGTAGGACCTTGAGAGAATATGGAAAATCAAATGAGTGGTTACGAGAAGTTGCAAAAAATGGCAGGCCTGGGTATGCGGGGTTTGCAATTGCTCTTGCTTTAGAATATTATCTCTCCTTGGAAGGAAATGACAATGAGTAAATTTACCAGTGAAGTAAAAAATAAATACGAATCACTGGCCGTAAAGTTTTCTATCTTGAAGATGGAAGGAAGAGAAGAAGAAGCAGTTGTGCTCCAGAAACAGCTTGCCGAGATCAGAAAGGAGCTTGGGATGACTGCGGAAGAAATAATCTACGGTACTCCCGAGTAAGGGTTTTAATCTAAAGGAGTGACACGATGTCACTCCTTTTTTGTGCCCTCAGTAGGGTAATCTTTCTCTACGAGAACAGTATACCTTTTACATTTTTTAAAAAATAAAAAATAAGTAAAAGCTTTTCGTTTCCTACACAAAGCCAAGCAGTTGGCTTTTTTCGTGCTGGTGCCCTCAGTAGGAATCGAACCTACATCGCAAACTCCGCAAGCTCGCATTCTATCCATTGAACTATGAGGGCAGATATTTAGTTTTTTTGCAAACTATTTTAGATTAGCAGTTTTTTTATGCTACGTAAAGATGGAGAATAAATTTAGAACCCTAAAAATTCCATTATTTTTTCTGATGGATGTTCTTTCATTTCAACTTCTTCTATGTTTCTAGAACTTAATATCATATAAATATCGTCTGCTACACTTCCATCTATAGGAATTCCAATGATTGGCATAAAGATTCTTTCCGAATGTATAAAAAGGAGTGGTTTGGTATTTGTTTCTCCGGTAACATTTAGTTGTATCCAAAAAGATTTTATATTTTCGTAAGGATAGAGGCGGTTTTTTATTTTCAAACCTTTTTCGTTTAATTCATATGTAACTATTTCTGGTTTCTTGATTGCAAAAAATCCAAGCAATAATCCAGACAAAATAAGTAATGCTGCAAAGAAATAATTGCCAAAGATCATAGAAGCTATAGAGCTCGTTACTACGATAATACCAAGAGCCCAAAACCAATCTTGGCTTCGTGATTTTTCTTCGTATTCAAATGCAGACCAAGATATTTTTCTGTCTAATGTGTTAGCTCTATCCATGAACTAATTATATCAAACTACAAGTAGATATGTCTAATATTTTTTTATATTTCACGCATCCTTGCCATAATCTGGCCATAGATTTCTATTTCATTTTCTTGGTATGCTTGTCTGCGAGCGTCATCGAGAGCATCTAAAGCACCTTCAATATCTCCAATAGCTAAATACAAATCAGCACGATCTATATTAAAATTAATAAATGCCGTTGTTGTGCCCTCTTGGGTTGCAAATTCTTCTTGTTGAATCGTCCATTGTACAACAAGCTTTTTTACTTCCGGGTTTTCAATACCTTTTGTTTTAAGTAATTCAAGGACTTCATTTTTTTGAATTTTTATTTCTCGATTAGGTTGTTTTTCCATATATAATTAAGTATATCAAAAATTTGTTTTTATGTTTGTTGGTAAATATCGAGTAATTATAATATAATTATTATCATGACAGAAAAAATTTTACCCTTCCCAAAAGGAAATAATTGGTTTGTGTGGAAAACATACCATGGAGAAACAATAAAACTTTACAAAGGAAAATACGCTATCCTTAAAAGACCAGATGGTAAATACTATGAAGAGTATATTAATCCAAATATTGGTGTCCTGGAAGATGCGATACTGGAATTTGGAAATTTGAGTGAAGACGAAAAGGAAGGAGTTAAACTAATCGAAAAAGTAGAAATAAATTCTAGAAGAGATTTTGAAGATCTTTTAAAAAAGATTGAGGCACTTAATAAAAATCAATAGAGTTCATTCTTTCTCACTGTTCTCATCTCACGCACAAATAAAGCAGTTTATTTTTGATCTTATACTAAACAAAAAAATGAGCACAAAATTTGTGCTCATTTTTTTAAAAGCGGTGTTTGTTGGACAAAGTTCGAAACCATTTCGAGCAAAATCCAAATGATTAAAAATACTAATGCGGACGAGGCAGGGCGAAACAATTTGTCTGGGGGAATGGATTCGCCCTGCCTCGGCTGAAT
>JADZCK010000005.1 GCA_020851595.1 Candidatus Nomurabacteria bacterium
AAAAGATAGAAAAAGTGGGGATAACTAGAGTAATGTCAAATGATAAATTTCCAATGACAAATAAATAAAAAAATACAACAACAAACTCTAAAAAACACTAATCATATTTACGTTTAACTATTGCTGAAAATATTAATGTTAATTCGTGCGCTTCTTGCCATAATCTTCTACACATTTCTGTTACTTCTGGTTCTGCTGTAGCCAACATACGTAGCCAATGTGTAGTTTCTTTTGCTTCTTTTTTGGAAATTCCTATTTTATGTATAAAATCTTTTTTTGATTCAGCACAATCTGCTTCCATGTAATTTGCGCCAATACTAGTAGCAGAACGAATCAGCTGATTGATAATCGATTTATTTATATTATTTTCTTTAATTTTTTTAACAAAAAGAATTATTTCTGATCCAAATTTTGAAGTTCTTTGAGCTAAATCATAATTTCTTTTGACATTTGAACCTTGAATTTGATTTGTCATTAGAAATTTATCATTTGTCATTTATTTCCTATTTCTGTATTTTTCTAACTAAAATTTCCAAAAGTTTTTTGACACTGTTTTGAGCATCTTGTTCTGTCTTGCTAGCTATAAAATTTTGCCATTCGGACATAATCTGTTCGTCTTTCAAATCACGAACTGCGTTTTCGAGAGAAAGTCTGGTTTCAAAATCAACTTCTTTTTCTGCCTGAAGAACTTTTTTAATAAACATTAAAAAGAAATCAACTACTTTTTGATTTACCTCTGCTTTGGTTTCAGTATTTTTTATGGCCTGTAATTGTTTATAAGAATTAAAATAACTGTAAGCAAAAAACGTGTTACCCAAAAGAAGAATCAATATTAATATCTCAATAATACCTTTTTTATTTTCCATCATTTTTATTTAACGACTTTAATAATCTATCTCGCTCTCTATTACGATATAAATTATACACTAATAATAAGAACACAACAATCAATAATAATGTTTTCCAATCAAGCTCGTTTATAAATAGGAGACCAGAATTTAATTCTATGTTTTGGTGGATTCCACTTCCCTCTTTTACTACAAAAACTTTACTAGTGTAATGATCGTACCCAGGAGCTTCAACATCAAAATAATACGAACCTTCCGGCACCAAGAAAGAATAAGTGCCTCTTACGTCTGTAACTTGTGGATTTTCTTGCTGATAATCTTTTGCATTCCACAATTCATATTTTTTAGTATAAAAATTTAAAACATAAAGAGAAACTATCGCCGAAGGTATACGAGTTTCTTTGCCATCCCTTTTCTCAAACACATAACCTTCCGGATCTATAACTGTGATCATTCTCATCTGGCGTGTGCCTAAAGTAGGATCCACATATTCGATGACTGTGATCACTTCATATTCCCCAGGAACAACAGGCGACACAACATCGGCAGTATAAATACCATCACGATCAGGATCAGTATATTCAAAAGAAGAAAGCACGAGTTTATTTTCTACAGAAATTGGTTCCGGATTCTTCTCGACCAAATCATTCATAGAAAAAAGAGCTGAGGCTGTGAGCGACGAGCGAGATATTTCATTCTGACTGTTCCTTTCCGATATTCTAGGTGTAGCTGATTTGAAAACAAAATATCCAATCACGCTCCTAGCTTTACTTATAGGCTTGACTACGAGCTTGAGAGTCTTCCCTGGCAAGGAAGAAATCTTTTGCGTTACTTCTCCTTTATCTCCGACAGAAATAGCAACGTTTAAATCGACGAGCTCTCCGCCCGTCCTAGCAAACACGAATTCTGAAGGCAAATTCTTTTTTGCAACCAATGGGAATTTTGTAACAGGCAAACCCTTTACCAAAGATATCTTACCAGCCCCAACACTACTTATTATTTTTCCATCAGCCCCAGAAAGCCCAGGAATATTTAAACTAACACCAGTTAACTTGTCTATTTCTTTCAACTTCTCTACACCGACAGCTTTGACGGTCTTTTCGAGTTCAGCCAATCCTTCTATATTAAAAGTAACGCCAGTCAATCTGTCCAAATCAGTCAATCTATCGACGCCGACATTCTTAAATGTATTTGCAAGCTCGGGAAATTTAGAAGCAAGAGTTCTGACCTCATATGGTAACGGCGCAAAAACGAATTCACGAATTGCTTTTACCGGCAAAAGATTCCACATCGTTCTGAAAGATACGGGAGGAATCTTGGGAACTTCAATGACAAGTTCTACTGGTTTGTTGATTGGTTTGAAATAATCTATAATTTTCTTCACAACACTCACCAACGGGTTTACATCTTCTGGAGGAACGACAGGAGGGACAACTGGTGGTACTACTGGGATTGGAGGCACCCATCTTCCTCCTCCACCCCCAGAAGGAGGAGCTGTACGTGCGCTAAGCGGCCTCCAGTCGGTCTTTACTTTAAAATCTGCTCCACTACAGGTACTTCCATTTGTACAATTGAAATTTATTTGACTATTATCTTTTTTCACGGTCGCATAACCAATAAATTCTCCACTAGAATTTATTGTGACTCCAGTAAAATTAATCCAACCAATATTTGAACCCCAAGCGTACCCAGACAAAACACCCCCCGAAGTATTAACAACTCCAGAATTAGTAGGAGCTAAATTGATCCAACCATATTGTCTACTCCAAGCATTTCCAGAAATAGTTGTGTCAGTTATTACAACATTACAGCCAGCACACCCAAAATTTAACCAACCCAAATTTTCTCCCCAAGCGTATTTATAATTTGTATCTATGGTACCGATAGTTTCCGAAGCAAAAAGATAAGAAAAAGGAAAAAGCACAGACAACAAAATTCCCAGGATAAATATTTTTCTCTTAGTTAAATTATCTACCATAAATTAGATAAAACATTTTATATTATTGCATTTTGGTTTTATATATGCAATAATAGCTCTATGAATTTAGTAGCTAAAGTTCTGCCTTATGCGCAGATTATACTTTCAGTAATATTGGTAACAGCAATCCTACTCCAACAATCTGCAGCTGGTATGGGGGGCGCTTTGGGTGGGAACGACGACGGATCTTTTCACCACACCCGAAGAGGATTTGAAAGTTTTCTTTTTTATCTGTCCATTGTTTGTGGAATTCTTTTTGCTTTATTTGCATTTTTGTCTATAATAATAAAAGCGACTGCTTAAGATAAATTGCTTTTCTAGAGTTCCTGTAGTTTCTTAAGTTTTCTTAATTATGCAAAATTTTTATCGTCGAATAACCCAGTTTAAAATTACTGGCAAGTTCCCCAAGAAAGAAGAAATAAATTTAGTTTTTAAAACATTTTCAAAAAGAGAATGGATTGTTTTTGTGATATTACTTTTTTTGCTTCTTGTAAGTACAATAGCAATACTTGAAACATTAAATAAATCGCTAATGGTAAAAATCCCATTTCGTGGAGGCTCTGTATCAATAGGAATCATAGGTACTCCCCGTTTTGTAAATCCTATACTTGCGACAACTGGAGCAGATCTTGATATGACTGCACTTGTTTATTCTGGACTTATGAGAAAAAATGAAGATGCAACTATTACACCAGACTTGGCAAAGAGTTACGAAATGTCAAAAGATGGACTGATTTATAAATTTGTTTTAAAGGATAATATATATTTCCAAGACGGAAAAAAAGTAACAACAGATGATATTATTTTTACAATAAACAAAACTAAAGATTCTGTCATAAAAAGTCCGCACAAGGTAGATTGGGAAGGTGTAACTGTTACAAAAATAGACGACAAGACAATAGAATTCTCTCTAAAGAAACCGTACCCTCTATTCTTAGAAAACGCTACACTTGGAATATTGCCTGAACACATATGGGCAAATTCCCCAATAGAATTAAACACTGCTAATATAAATCCGATAGGTTCGGGTCCTTACATGGTAAAAAATATAATGAAGGAAACTTCTGGAATTGTAATTTCTTACGAACTTGAACCATTTAAAAAATTTGTTTTAGGTGAACCCTACATAAGCACAATGAATTTAAATTTTTACCAAAACGAAGATGAACTTATAAAAGCGCTCGAGGCAAAAGAAGTAGATGAGATAAGCGCTATCACCCCCTTAAATGCAGATATTTTAAAAGAAAGAAATTATGAAATAGGATCTTCTGTATTGCCAAGAGTTTTTGGGTTATTTTTTAACCAAAATCAAAACCAAATTTTTACAAACAAAGTCGTCAAAAAAGCCATAGATCAAGCAATAGACAAAGACAAAATAATACGCGAGGTTCTTTTTGGGTATGGAGTAGCAATAGACAATCCCATACCTCCAAATATGATTTCTTACCAGAAATTAGAAGTTGGAAATAATACCCCACGCGAAGAAGTGTTGAAGAACGCTATGAACAATTTAACCAAAGATGGGTGGACCAAAGGAGAAGACGGGTTTCTTGTAAAAATAACAACAGATAAAAAGAAAAAGAAAACTATCACCCCGCTAGAATTTTCCATATCTACTGGCAATGCTTGGGAACTCACTAAAACAGCAGATTTAATAAAACAAGATTTAGAAAAAATTGGCATAAGAGTTGATGTAAAAACCTTTGAGGTTGGAAATCTAAACCAAAGTGTTATTCGCCCAAGGAAATATGATGCTTTGCTTTTTGGACAAATCATAAACCATGAATCCGATCTATTTGCATTTTGGCATTCTTCTCAAAGAAAAGACCCAGGGCTCAATGTGGCAATGTATACAAATCCAAAGGTGGACAAAATATTAGAAGATGCGTTTGTGACGATAGATGAGCAAGCTAGAATTAAAAAGTATGCACAGTTCGAAGATGAGATAAAAAAAGACATGCCGGCAGTTTTCTTGTACAGTCCAAATTTTATTTATGTAGCACCAAACAAAATAAAAGGACTTTCTATTAATCATATAATATCTCCGGAAGACCGTTTTGCTAATGTATATTCTTGGTACACGGAGACAGAAAATGTTTGGAAAATATTCGTAAAATAATTATCAATAATTTAGTTAAAAGTAAATGACAAAAAAAACAAGACTGTCCTTCTCTTCACTCAGTATTGAAAACAAAGATTCTGAAAACACAGAAGGAAAAATACAAAATACAAATACACATAGTGATATAAAATATGTAAGCAGTAAAAATCCCTTAAGAAAAAAAGGAAACAAAAGTTCCACGTATCAATACACAAAAAAAAGATTCGGGGCAAGTAAATCTTCCCGCCCTTTTGGTGAAAAAAACCAAATCAAATCTAATGCGGGAAGTAATGCCAAAATTCCACCTCCAGAAAAGGGAGTGGTTCGCATTATTCCACTTGGTGGAGTAGAAGAAATAGGCAAAAATATGACCGCAATAGAAATAGGAGATGATATTATAGTCATCGACGCTGGTATGCACTTTCCTACTGAAGCTACACCAGGAGTGGATTATGTTATTCCAAACACCACGTACCTAGAGGAACGCAAAGATAAAATCCGCGCGTTATTTATAACTCACGGACACTTGGATCATATCGGAGGTGTACCACTCGTACTTTCTCGTATCGGTAATCCACCTGTTTACTCCAGAAATCTATCAATTCTTTTGATGAGAAAACGCCAAGCGGAGTTCCCTCACCTACCCAAAATAGATGAAAAAATAGTTGAAAAAGATTCTGTGGTAACTTGTGGAAATATAAAAATAAGATTCTTTGGTGTAACTCACACTATCCCCGACTCAATGGGTATAATAGTAGAGACAGAACACGGATGGATAGTAACTCCAGGAGACTACAAACTCGACCAAGTAGATGGAGTTGTTTCCAAGGAAGAAGAGAAGGAATATTCTATTTTTGATAAAGCAAAAGTTTTGCTTTTGTTAACTGACTCCACAAACATAGAAAACGAAGGCTTCTCTCTGCCTGAATCAAAAGTATATCAAGGACTTGAAAATTTAATTAAAAAAATAAATGGCAGAATAGTCATCGCTGCTTTTGCTTCTCATATTACTCGTTTAGCGCACGTCGTTAAAACGGCCGAAAATCTAGGAAAAAAAATAGCTATTGATGGACGTTCAATGAAAACAAATATCGATGTAGCAATAGAGGCCGGATTTTTTGCCCCTAAGAAAGGCACAATAATCCCGCTTGAAGAAGTAAATGATTACCCTCCAAATAAAATTGTCATACTTATGACTGGTGCCCAGGGTGAAGCTTTTGCCGCATTGAACAGAGCTGCAACAAAATCAAATGCGAAATTTGCTTTAAACAAAGGAGATACTATTATTCTTTCTGCTTCTATTGTCCCCGGCAATGAATTACAAGTTCAAAAAATGAAGGACGCTCTCACAAGACAAGGCGTACGCATTATCACATACCGAACAGCTGGTGAAGATTTTGTTCATGCTACAGGGCACGGAAACCAAGAAGATATAAAATGGCTTCACCGAAAAACTCACCCTAAATTTTTTATACCTATCCACGGATGGCACTCGATGCTTGTGCGACACAAAGAACTCGCAATGGAACTCGGTATGTCTGAAGAAAATATTGTTGTACCTGACAACGGTTCTATTATTGAGATATCCGCTGATGGAGAAAAAATAATAGAACGCAAGGAACATGCGCCTAGCGCTCCAATGATGGTGGACGGCACTTCTATAAGCGACACACAAGACGTTGTAATACGCGACCGTGTTATGCTCGCGCAAGATGGTATGTTTGTAATCATAGCCCTCGTAGATCAAAAAACTGGCAAATTAAAAAAATCACCAGACTTGATTTCTCGTGGTTTTGTTTACTTAAAAGAAAACCAAGAGCTCTTGCGACAAGTTAGAATTATGATTAAAAAAGGAGTGGAAGATGCTATCGCTAAAAATAATACTGTAGATTTTGATTATATAAAACAAGGACTTGGAGAAAATATTTCAAAATTCTTATACCAAAAGACAGCTAAGAGACCACTTGTAATACCCGTCATACTTAGTGTATAAACACAAATGTTCAAAGATAATTCAAAATTAAAAAATATTTTCTTCTTGGGTTTTTTGTTGTCTTTACACTTAGCATTTGTATCTTACATAAGTTCAAGCTTTCTATCTACTTTTTCAAATGAAAAATACGTGAGCTTGATATATGTATCTGGATCTATTTTATCTCTCTTTTTGCTTTTCATTGTCCCCGTTGTATTAAAAAAGATAGGTGAATATAAATTCTTACTCTTAACATCTCTGTTAAGTATTATTTCTCTTCTCTTGCTCTCAACTCTAAATACTTTCTGGGGAATAATTCCTGTGTTTGTTTTTTATTTTGCTCTAAATAGCTTGATTGTATTTGCTTTAGACGAGCTTGTACAAATATATTCCAAAAATTCCTCTATGGGGCATGTGAGAGGATTGTATCTAACCGTTATAAATTTAGCTTGGGTTGTATCACAAATCATTTCTGGAAGAACTTTATCTGCATTTTCTTTTTCTACAATTTATTTTGTAGCTTTTGTGATAATGAGCATATTCTTTATTTTTGTATTGTTTGGCCTAAGAAAATTGAACGACCCAAAGTACGACAACGTACTAGCTTGGCAATCTTTCAAAAATTTCTTTACAAATAAAAACTTGGCTCGCGCTTACAAAATAAATTTTCTTTTGCAATTTTTCTATGTGTGGATGGTCGTATATACACCTATATATCTTTACGCACATTTAGGTTTTGATTGGAAAGAAATTGGCATTATCTTTACCGTAATGTTGTTGCCTTTTGTGTTTATACAATATCCTTTGGGAAAATATTCAGACAAGATAGGGGAAAGACATTTATTGATGCTTGGATTTTTTGTAACTTCCCTTTCTACTCTATCGCTTTTCTTTATAGAAAAACACGAAGTTTTAATTTGGGCTTTAGCTTTATTCTGCACAAGAATAGGTGCAGCTATCGTAGAAGTAATGAGCGATGTTTATTTCTTTAAACACATCAAAAAAGAAAATGATGAGTTTATTGCTGTTTATCGAAACACCTCACCGGTAGCATACGTAGTAGCGCCCGTTGTAGCTTTTGGTGTGTTTTATTTTGTACCAAGTTTTAATTTTATTTTCCTTATATTAGGAGCGTTAGTTTCTTATGGAATATATTTAGCTTCAACTATAAGAAAAAATGATTTTTAATTATCTTTTGCTGCTTCGAGAGTAACTTGTACTTTTTTTTCTGCGCCTCTATGCAGTATTTTTAGGTTGATTACTGTCCCTATGCTTTTCCCGCGAATAATAGAAACTAGATTGTTTTTGTCATCTAGTTTTACACCATCGACTTCTAGAATAATATCGTTCTCTACTACACCAGCTTTATCTGCCGGACTCCCAGGAATAACAGCAAGTTCATTTGCATTAGAACCAGCTTTTACCAAAACCCCATAGTCAACAGCTAGCTGGTTCTTTTCTTTCATTTCCGCATTTATTGTCACATAACGTACCCCCAAATATGGACGAATTATTTTACCTGTTTGTTTTACTGATTCGACTGCACCCTTAATACTATTTATCGGCAAAGCAAAACCGATACTTTGAGAACCCTGAGCTACAGCCACATTTACACCAACTACTTCTCCTCTTAGGTTTAAAAGCGGGCCTCCAGAATTCCCGGGATTAATAGCAGCATCGGTTTGAATCACATGATCGAGCGTTTCTGATTTCCCAGAATTATCTCCAGCGACTATAGAACGAGACAAACCAGACACAACGCCCACAGAAACAGTATTTCTATATTCCCCAAGAGCGTTTCCAATAGCTATCACGCTTTGCCCAACTTGGAGATTATCAGAATTTCCGAGAGAAAGAGATGTAAAACCTGAACCCTCTATTTTAATAAGAGCAATATCCAAAACAGGATCACGGGCAACAACTTTGGCCGTATGTTTCTTTCCGTCATTTGTAAAAACAGTATATTCTGCGTTTTTCTGATCAACGACATGCTTATTTGTAACGATCAAACCATCACTAGACGCAAAGAATCCAGACCCTCCCCCAATTTGTTTTTTCTCTGTGCCATTTTGACGATATTGTGGAATGTTAAAATTGAAACCAGGAAACCCTGGAAACAAATCACCAAATGGATTTATTTGAGTATTTGGATCAATGTAAGTTTCGTATTTAGGCACTTCCTGAGAAATAATGATAGAAACTACAGCTGGATTTGTCTTTTTCACTGTGTCAATCACAAAAGAATCTTGCGAAAAGATGGATTGCTTTTCTATAATCTTTTCAGCAACGGCATTCGCATCCTTATTAACAGCATTATTCGCATCTTGTAAATATTCTTTAGCAAAATAGGAAAAAACTTTTGCTCGATAATACCAAATTATTCCAGAACCAACAAAAAGCAAAACAAGAACAGAGAACAAACTAGCCAAAAATGCAATTAAAAAATCTTTATTTTTAAAATATTTAATTATATTTATTTCCTGCATATAATTTATTATATTTACCTTTTTAATTTCAGCAAGTGATTTTTATAAATTTTTTCTTTATAAGGTTTAAGGCGTACTATTTTTACAAAAACACCCTTATTTTTTAAATCTTTTTTAATATTTTTTACATAAGCCCTCTGATCGTAACCAAGAGCTATAATATCTGGATTCTCTTTCTTGATGTGTGGAATATGATTTTTAATTCCAGAAAGAACAACCTTGTCTACTAATTCGCATGATTTTACCAGATTCATTCTTGCTTTTTCGTTTTTATCAGGATACTTCCCCTTTATCTTTAAAACATTTTTATCTCTGGCTATTGAAACAATTAAAAATGAATTCTTTATGAAGTTTTTTGCTTGCTTAAAGAAATCGATATGCCCCTCATGCAACCCATCAAAAGTCCCAAAAACCATTACTTTTGTGTACTTTTTAGGGTTTTGGCTTGTTGTATCCACATTTTTCTTTGACATCGATTAAAGTAAGTATATACTAAAGTTGTTCATTAAAAAATGATAGAAATTTTTGGGGAAACTGGTGACCTGCCTGCGCAGACAGGGATTCCAGTACAGTGCCGCTACGGTAAGTCCTGAGATAAAAATCGAAGGAACAAGTCCGAATACCAATCATTTCGTTAGTCCCGAGCAGGAAAACTTTCTTTAATTTTTTTATTGAAAGACCCTAAATTCTGCCCGGCAGAATTTTTTTTGTGCCAATTTTATGAAAAAAAACGAACAAATAATAATTTTATCAACAATTTCGCTTCTTATTTTTATTATATTTATAAAAATATTTTTTATATTTCAAGAAAAACCAAAAGAAAATTTACCTATTTCTGATTACCCCGCAGAAAAAACTTACACAGAAGAAAAGAAAAAAGCAAATTCAAATCAAGTATTAATAGAAATAAACGGAATTAAATATAAAACAAATTATATTGATGGCATGAGTGTTTATGATTCTATGAATCAATTAAAAAATGAAAGAGAAATAAATTTCGTAGAAAAAAATTATATAGGAATGGGTAAGTTTATCTCTGAAATAAATAGTATTAAAGGAAATGGAATAAAAAATTGGATTTATTATGTAAATGGTGTCGAAGCACAAGTCGGTGTTTCAAATTATAAAATAAAAAACGGAGATGTAATCTCTTGGAGATATGAATAGAAAAATAAATAGTTTTTTAAAATTATTATTAATAGCAATTTTAGTTTTTTTTGTAAAACAAAATACCTTTGCTGCTGAAGTAAACCTGACTATTCGCGACGCGGATAGTATTGTTTTCTCTGGAACTATTACATTCCCAAGCAGCACAAGCAGTCTGAATGATTCAAACGGAACTCCTCACGAAGTAAACCCTAGCAGTGTTTTAGCTATATTAGCGAGCGTAGACGAAACTAACACTGATTTCAGTATTTCTAATTTACAATATTTTGACTCTTTTAATTCTCTTTATTTAAAATGCATAACCGATATAAATGGAGAAAAATGTGACGATTGGCAATATGTAATAAATGATACTTACCCAGGAATAGGAATGGATCAAAATATTTTATCTGGCGGAGAAAATATTTATGTATATTTCGGCCCACAAAATAGAGTACAACTAAGTTCAAACAGTGTAAACACAAATGAAAATTTAATTGTTACAGCAGAAAAATATGATTATCAAAACAATACTTGGGTCAAAAGAACAGAGGTAACAGTAGGAATCACAACACCTGACCCCAACAACCCATTTTCTCCAATAGAGATAAAAACTTCCCCTGTTGATGAAGAAGGTAAGGCAAATTTTTCTTCAATCCCTACCGGTTCTTATAACATAGGAATCAAAGAAGACTATTACTTTCCAACAACACCACTAGAAGTAATAAACCCGCCATCCAGTGGTAGCGGAAGTTCTTCTGGAGGAACTGGTGCATCTTGTTGTGTAAATTACTCTACCGCACAAAACATTTCCGCACCCGCAGTAAATAAAAAGATTTTTGATATTGAAAAAGCTTTTAAGTTTCTTTTATCCCAGCAAAAAGAAAACGGATCTTTTGGGGAAGATCTTTATACTGATTGGGCAGCTTTAGCGTTAGCATCAGGAAATTATCAAAACCAAACAATAAAATTAATAAAATATTACAACGAAGCTAAATTTGAAAGCTCTCTTTTGACAGACTATGAAAGAAGAGCAATGTCTTTAATGGCGCTAGGTTTAAACCCATATAATACAAATAATCAAAATTATATTGAAAAAATTATTACTAGTTTTGATGGTAAACAATTCGGTAACATAAACGAAGATAATGATGATATTTTTGCCTTGATTGTTTTACAAAATGCCGGATATACAAAAGAAGATATTCTAATAAAAAATACTATAGCTTTTATATTGGGTAGACAAAAAACAAATGGGTCTTGGGATGAATCTGTAGACATGACCGGTGCATCGATAGAAGCCTTGTCTGTTTTTAACGAAACAGAGGAAATAAAAAATGCTTTAGATAAAGCAAAAAATTACTTAAAAGAAAACCAAAAAGAAGACGGGAGTTGGGGAAATTCCTTTTCGACTTCTTGGGCGCTAGAAGGAATATTGGCTATAAACGAAAAACCAGAAGAATGGAAAAAAAGTAACAACACTCCCTTTGATTATTTCGCAACCATACAAGACGAAGACGGAGGAATAAAAAATGAAAATCTTCAAAACAAAATATGGGAAACTGTTTATGCTATACCTGTATTGTCAAACAAAAACTGGAATCAGCTGATGCAAAAATTTGAAAAACAAGAAATAAAACCAATGGTAAAAGTCGCTAAGAAAAATTCAAACAAAAAAATACTCACAGCAAATGTTATAAATGCTGCGAGTATTCCATCAACTGAAAACAAAGTAGAAATTCCTAGAAAGAGTTGGCTTGTTAGATTCTTTGAAAATATTTGGAGTGCTTTTTAGAATAAGGATAACGCCCAAGGAAGTGGAATAGCAGTGAGCATAAGCACAGCACCTAAAAGAGCTAAATTTTTGTAGAAATTTATCTCTTCTCCCATTCTAGCCATAGGTTCAGTAACTTTCCAAAATTGATGCATCTGAAAGGTAACACCGATTAAGAAAATAGCTAACAATAAAATTGCAAAACCCACATAAACTCCAAGCAAAATCCCTAAACCACTAAACAAAAGCATAAGTCCAGTAAGCATCACGGCAAGATTTGGCACAGGAACTCCTTTAGACTGCGCATAGCCAGTAAGAGCGTTCGAGTTTTTGAAGTGGTTATAAGCATTTTTTAAAAAATAACCTCCAAGCAAAACCCTCCCTAACACAAATAAATAAATCATAAATTTTATTAAGTTAAATTATAATAAAGACATTATACACTATAAACATATCTTTTCCGCAACTAACCCTTATATTCCACTATTTTCCCTGCTTTTATTTCCACGATATCAGCTTTTCTGAGTTTTTTAGAAAAACCTTTTGGTAAAATATTGTAATGCTTTATTTTATCAAGCTCTTCATCTATGCCCCACAAATCTCCTTCTAATAATTCCCAATTTTTCTCAAAAGTATTCAGATTGAGAAGTTTTGAATATTGTCTTAAAGTTTTTCTACCATTATCCAAAAAATATTCATGAAAATAGGACATAGCTAATTCTCTGATATTTTTATAAACTGGTTCGCGATACCGCAAAACAGCATGATTTGTTTTAGAAAGAGCCCCCCAAAAACCATTCACCTTAAAAGGAGCCACAACATGATCATAATCCCCTTTTTCTGCTTTTAAGTGCATTAAATACGGGGCAAACCCATGTAAAGATAAAATATAAGCGCCAAGCAAAGCACCCTCAAAACAATGCGCTTTTCTACTTCTAAGTGTAAAAAGTGGTGATCTTAGAACCCCTGTACTTTTTTCACCTTCTGTCTCTTTTTCAAAATTGAATTTAATACTGTTCAAAAAATCTTGCACTTTTGCCGGAGTGTTTAGTTTCTGCAAAAATAAGTTTTCTTTTTTTGTAAAACTAAGCATTTAGTTAGATAAACAAGCGGTCAGTTCTGGAGTTTCTGTCCAACCACATTGATTACTTTTTTGTCTTTCACATTTAGCAGTTTTGTAACAAGCAAATTCTTTTCTGTATATACAAGTAGACATAGCATTTGGCTGATCTGAACAAATCTCTGCGCTACATCCACCTACGTAACAACTTCCAAGAGAAACTGGCACATTTTTGTAATCCACCAAGATACTTATATTTGTAGCAGTGGCGTCTTTTATGGAAAAAGTATAACCATCTAAAGTAACACTTTTATTTGTCATAGTTCCAAGATAAATTTCTTGATTTTTTGACATTTTTCCACCAGAAACAGCAAAATTCCCAGTTAGTTCTCCTGCCCAAATGCATTGCACTCCTTTTGGACAACGAGAGTCGTCTATCTTTTTTAATACAACATTAAGACCATCAGAAAAAGAGACTGAATCATTTATTTTTAAATCAAATTTTTGGTTAAATTGAACAGTGCTGTCTGTAGGATTTACTGGTTTGCCCGTGTCTGTATTTACAGTATTAGGTAAATCATCTTCTTGTTTAGGAATAGAGTTATTTGATCTAACAGCCAAGAAGCCCAGGCCAACCACAAAAACTACACCTAAAACCATCAAAATAATTTGTTTGTATTTATCCACATCCATAGGCATAATTATAACACATTATTTCTTCAAATACTCTAACCTTATATTTTCAGAAAATCTTTCTATAGCATAACGAAGCATCGTGCGAGGCATATTGGAAATATTTTTATCCAAAAAATTACGTAATGCTTTTTCATCTTTTTTACCGGCTTCTCGAAGCATCCAACCGGTAGCTTTGTGCATAAGGTCGTGTTTATGATTCAAAAACATCTTTGCAATTTTAAAAGTCCATTCGAGCTCTCCATTTTTAATAAAGGCTAAAGTAGAAATCATAGATATTCTTTGTTCCCATAGTTTTTTAGAATTTGCCAATTTTAACAAAATCTTTTTATCACTTTTGTCAAATAAATAATCACCTAAAATCCTAGAAGCAGATAAATCTACCAAGTCCCAATTGTTTATATATTTAGTATTTTTTAAATAAAAATCTACTATTTTTTTCTTTTCTGATAATTTTCCAAAATTATATTTATGCACTAGTATGAGTATTGCAACTAGACGCACTTCGTGAACTTTGTGTTTTAAAAGTGAATTTACTTCTTTAAAATTTATATCCTTATATTTTTTAGCAATTGTGCGAGATGTTGGTACTGTAAGCCCCCAAAATACATCCCCTTCTCCGTATTGGCCACGACCAGTCTTAAAAAAACCAGAAAGTAATTTGGCTTTTTTTGCATCGCGGTATGAATATATTTCTTCTAAAATTTTAGATGTCATAAAATTATTAATAATATTATAGTTTAATAAAAAATCTCGAGCAAAGCCCGAGATTTTTTATTTATTTCTTTTTTGCTTTTTTAGGTTTTTTCACATCTTTACGATATGCATTATTTCCTTTTCCCATATATTTATTCGTTAAAATAATAATAAAACAATGAGTCAATTATAACACAAAATTATAATTACATATCTTTTTTATAAAAATGAGCAACGGCTAATAGTGTCAAAAGCGAGAAAAAAGCGGTAAGAGCAAGCATGGGGATAGAAATATACCCACCAAATTCTGAAACTAGACGTTGATAACAAGAAACCCCTGAAGCATCGCAAGGTAAACTTGAAGTTTCTCCAAAATAATAAAAGAAATTCTGATAAGCAGAAACGAGAAAACCAGCAAGAAGTAAAGGCAGAGCATAACGAATTATTCTCCTGTCTTCGTCCCAAAATGCGACGCCAAACATAAGAACTAATGGAAACATAAAAACTCTCTGCCACCAACAAAGATAACAAGGAAGAAAGTTTATAATTTCAGAATATACCAACGGAAAAACGGAAGCAAAAAAAGTAATAACAAAACTAATCGGTAAAAAATGTTTATCAATAAAATCTAAGTAAAAATTTCTGCTATTTTCTTTCAGTCGGAAAAAAAGCAACAACAAAGCAGCAACAGAAAATACCTGCAACAAAATAGCCCCAGATCCAAGAAATACATTTAAATAATGAATGTTAGTGGAATTCATTTTTTATTCTTGGGGCAACAGACAAGAAGTTTTCTCAGCTAATTGAGCAAGTGAAATTTCTCCATTTAAACGAGAGCCATCAGAGAATTCCCATGTAGGATAACTTTCAATCTTTTTGTCTATACAGGTTTGGGTCTGGCCTTGACCGCTAGCAAGAGAACACTCTACGTAAGGTAATAATTTTTGAGAAGAACCGAAAAGCTTCTTTTGAGATTGACAATGTGTACACCAAAAAGCTCCATAAAAAACAGCACCCTTATCTTTAAGGCAAGTAGCAAACCCATCATATTTACCAGGCCCAGCTGGTATACCACCTGAACGAATCAACGCCAAACCCACAGTACCTACAACTAAAAGGATAATCACTGAAACAAATATTTTTACATTGTTATTCATATATAGTTATTATTATATCACAAAATTTTTGGTAAAAAAATTATAAAGCCAATAAGAACTGCAGTAAAAACAGACAACAAGACGGCAGCAGCTGCTACATCTTTCGTATCTCTTGCAAAAGGATGATATTCAGGAGAAGTCAGATCGATATCTATCTCGATAGCTGTATTAAAAACTTCTGAAACAATTACAAAACCAATAGCAAAAACTAAGAGCGCCCATTCGATGCCAGAAATCTTAAAATAAAAACCTAAAAATATTACAGCTAAAGCAGATAAAATGTGTATGTACAAATGCCTAGTTGTTTTGTAGACAACATACATACCCCTAAAAGCATTTAAAAATTTCTCTTTATATTTAACTTTTCTCCAAGCATTTTGTTCTGTTTTTGAATCCATTTCTGTATATTACCACAAGTTACGAAAAATTCTTAATTAGTATTTATCACTGCCCTCGTCTTTTTCCCCACTATACCATCAGGAGTAAGATTATGATTCTTTTGGAATAGGATAACGGATTGTTTGGTTAATCTACCAAAGATGCCGTCAGATGTGATGTTTAACTTAGTTTGTAAGCATTTAACTTCTTCACCTTTGTTACCTTGTTTTAGAGTTTTGGTTATTGTACAGGTAGGTGTAATTGTTGGTGTGGTGGTTTGGATTGGATTTACTGTTATTGGTTTAGGAGGTGTATATGATGAACCTCCTCCACTGTTGTAGGAAGAATTGATAGTGAAGGTTACAGAATCTGTGGTTCCTCCTCCTGGGGTTGGATTAGTTACTGTAATGTTGGCTGTACCGGGAGAAAGGATGTTTGTGGTTGGTACGATAGCTGTTAACTCTGTGCTAGATACGTATGTGGTGGTTAAAGATGTTCCGTTCCAGTTTATTGTTGAATCAGATACGAAGTTTGTACCTGTTACGGTTAGAGTGAAAGATGAGCTGTTTATTGTCATGTTTGTGGGAGAAATGCTTGTGGTGGTGGGGAGGGGGTTGTTTATGGTGAAGGTTTGAGCTCCACTTGTTCCTCCTCCTGGGGTTGGGTTAAATACTGTGACATTTGCTGTACCTGCAGTTGCTAGGTTTAAGGTTGGGACTACTGCTGTTAGTTGTGTGCTAGATACGTATGTAGTGGTTAAAGAAGTTCCATTCCATTTAACTACTGAATCAGTCACGAAGTTTGTACCGTTTACGGTTAGAGTGAATTGAGTGTCTCCTACGTTTTTGGAGGTGGGAGAGATACTTGTGGTAGCGGGGACTGAGTTGGAAGGGATGGTGAAGGTGGCAAAATATGGTTGAGAAGCTCCACCGATTGTCGTAAAAAGACCACCGACGTAGACTTTTGAGTTCGCTACAGTAATAGCATAGGCAGTGTTATTTGCATTCGGATTCCATGGAGTCGCTACACTATTTGAGGTGGCTAATGCAGCTATTCTGTTTCTTGTTTGACCTCCAGCAGAAATAAAACTTCCTGTTATATATACAGTAGACTCAGAAACAGCTAAACCAAGAACAACACGGGGCGTACCCAAAACAGGACTCCAGCTTGTTGCCAACCCTGTAGCAGAGTCTAGGGCTGCAATACCTCTTCTGGTTTGTCCGCCAATAGAACTAAATAGACCTCCGACATATACCGTAGAACCACTCACGGATATAGCACGAACATCGCTGTTAGCATTCGGATTCCAACTTGTTGCTAAGCCTGTAGTAGCATCGAGAGCGGCGATATGATTTCTCGATTGTCCGCCGACAGAAGAGAAAACTCCACCTACATATACCGTAGAGCCACTAACAGTAATAGCATAAGCTTCACCACTTGGATTTGGATCCCAACTCGTAGCTAAACCCGTTGTAGCGTCAAGAGCAGCAAGATAATTTCTGGATTGACCGCCGATAGAAGTAAAAAAACCAGAAACATAAACAGTAGAACTGCTTACAGCTATCGCTGTTATTCCATCAAAAGCATTATCAGGATTTGGATCCCAACTCGTAGCTAAACCCGTTGTAGCGTCAAGAGCAGCAAGATAATTTCTAGATTGACCACCAACGGTAGTAAAACCTCCACCGACGTATACAGCAGAACCGCTAACAGCGATACTAGTAACATCAAAATTTGCATTTGGATCCCAAGGAAGAAGATTACCACTAGAATCTATCGCTGCCAATCTATTTCTTGGCTGTCCACAAAAAGTAAGAAAACTTCCTCCTACATATACGGTTCCATCATCAGCTACAGCAATAGCATTTACCTGACCAACAGACGTACAACTACCAACATCTGGAGTATTTGAAGGATCAGCAGCATTTACTTTTACAACAAAAAATGAACTAAACAAAATAATAAAACCTAGCAATATTATTTTTTTCATATAAAAAATTATTGATAAATAATCAATACTAATGATACCATAACTTTCTTTAGATAGAAAAGAATATTTTTATTGAAACTGTATATATACAGGTCTAGGATTTAATTTGAGCAGTTTTTCTGGAGACATTAATACTGTGCCTTTTTCAAAAACATCGTTTTTGTAGAACAATTTAAAACCAGTAAACTGCACAGGCTCTTTGTAAATAAATTGTTGATAAGTGTTTATCTTTTTTGCTTCTCCTCCCCAACCGTCCATATGCATTATGATTTGAACTTCGGGTAAAGTTTTAATTAATTTATAATTCGTAACCATCTTTTGAGTATACCTGTGCACCATAAGTATTTTCGGTGTAAGATTATTTTCTTTCACAAGATTCGCTAAATAATTTGATGCGAAATTTATATCTGCTGCGTCCAGTGTACCCACTACTTTCCCAGGACGAATAGTCCCCTTCATAGAAAATTCTGGATCAAGAGCCAAATGCACTTGTGACATTTTTAAATATTTTTCTAACAAAGGAATTTCCTTTTCTACCGTAGAAAAACCAACTTGAATATCAAGGAAAACAATTGCATTTATTTTTTCTGCCATCGCTAATACTTTATCAATTTCTGAATATGGCATACGCGCTCGATATTTTCCATCGTCCCCAGCGCTCCCTTGCGCGACGACAGCTATATAATGAAGCGCAGGAATGACAGGAGTAGAAGGATCAGCCTCTTCCCATTTTTTAACTTCATTTTTTAATTTTTCAAACACAATTGCTTCCGGATACTCTCCGAGAACCCCCATTTTTGTAGAATACAAATTGCCATAATAAGCTATGATTCTGTTAAAAGGTAATATCGCGCCAGCATTTGGATAAACTGTTTTGACCGGCCAAAGATGCGTAAATGTTGGCTGAGGAGAAACAGGAACTTTTTTGTTTTTGGTAATATCTTTTCCATTTGCATCTTTTTCTGTTACTTTGATTGTTTCGTAAACGATAGGATCTGGTGGATTGTTTGCTAATTCGTTTAGCATTTTGTCATACAAAGCAATATCAAGCGGTAAAATCTTTGGAGTAAGTGGTAAATCCTGTGATTCTATCGCACCAGCAACATTTTTGTTCTTGTTATAAGATGTCGTATTACCAAAATAAGAAAAAGCACTAAAAGATAGTAAGGACAAAGAGGCAAAAATTATTAAAAAAATCCAGATTTTCTTTTTCATTCAAAGCAAGTATAGTGGAAAATATATTATATTGCAACGTATTTTTAATATGAAACAAAACAAAGGGATAGATCGTATTATAGGTGAAAAGGTCGAAATAATATTAATCAATTATTTTCAAAATAAAATGACAAACAAAATAAAATTCATCGTTCCCGCTTTAGCTTTAGGCGTTTTGTTATCTGGAACAGCTGTTTTTGCGGAAGGTAATGGAACTAGCTCAACAGAAAACACTACGACAACAACCACTGTTTCAGCAAGAAAAGCTTGTATTGAAACAGCAAGAACAACTCGTGTTGCAGCCGTAAAAGCTGCTTCAGATGTTGCAAAATCTGCTAAAGCAGACGCTAAAACAGCTAGAGAAACAGAAGTGGATAACTATTTTATTTCAAAAATATCACTTCCTTTTTTGTAAATGATAAGATCATTATTATTCGTCTTCCATGTGTTTTGGATAGCATCTAATATCCTCCAAGTCTCCAAAATTTCTGCACTTGAAGCAAATAAATTATGATCTCCAGAAATGATCGCTTTTATAACTCGCTCATATGCTCCAGGCTCATGTTCAATATTAAAAATCTTTTCTTCCCCGTCTTTATATGTAATTTTTATGTGTGTAAACTTTTCTTTCAGGGCCTTACCAGTAGACAGAA
>JADZCK010000006.1 GCA_020851595.1 Candidatus Nomurabacteria bacterium
CTCTTTGCTTCTACAAGCATTTGAATAATAGACATACGAATCTCGTTTGCCTTGCGTGATAACTCTACAATTTTTTGTTCACTTAAAAAAGACATAAATTATTTTCTTTTATTCCTGCCCCGTAGGGAGCTCTGCTCTACTTCGGGGTTTTCCTCAGATAAATAAGCCATTCTACTTATTATAACACAACTTTCAATTTTACTTGAATCCATAACAGAAAAGATATATAGTAAAGATAATAGGGGCTTGTACGTATCATTTTTGTCTATGGAAAAAAAACCAATTAAAGAAAAAGGGGGAGACGGACACATCCCTACAAACAAGAAGGCAATAGAACATTCTCAAAAAGTTGAGGGGGTCGACCTTTCACTTATAGAACGGGGTCTCTCATTAAACGATTTACCAAAAACAGCGAAAGAACTTACTGAATTACAAGAAATCCTTAACGAAACAAAAAATAAGAAAACTATCGAAAGTAAAAAACGATATGAAAGGTTGGTGATTGAGTTTGATCTTCAAGTGGCTAATCTTATAAGAAAAGGTTTTGTAAAAAAAGCTAAACTAAATGTAGAAGAATTCAGGAACATTTTAAAAACATTGAAAGAAAAACTCATTGAACTGTCCTTACTAGAATTCCCAAAAGGTCAAATTCCATTTATAATAGTACCGAGAGAAAAGTTACTTTCCTTGAAAGAAAAAATCGAACTTATAGAGCTTCAAGGTAGAAAAGGATCTACTTTACTTGATTTATCTAAATTTAAAACCGTAGAATATTTAGAAATTCCGGAAACTTTGGCATATCTCATTGTTGATGTTGGTATCAGCATAACCACGCAAGAAGAAACTGCAGACAATGCAGAGAGACAATTAAAAGAAGATGGCCGCTCTCCTATTACAATCGAAGAGGGTGTCGCCCTCGCATTACAGTACCCAAGAATTCTCGAAGAACACAATGTGATATTTGCCGGCTCTCGTTATGACACAAACCAGGTAGCTGATTTATGGCTTCATGGAAACAACCCAGAGTTTAGCCTATATTCACGAAATAACTCAAATCCACGATGGAGTTTGGTTTCTTGTGGTAACAGAATTGGATAATGAATCCTCTTTAATATAAATTTACAAAAAAAGAGAATATGTTCATATTTAATCTTTTATATATCTCACTTCACCTGAAAGAATCTTTCCTTTCTTAAAATCCTCTCCAAAACCTTTTGGGAGAATTTTTAAATTATCATCCGGACTTACCCAAAGTGTGCTGGTAAGTTCATGAGCATGGGAACGTGAAAGTTTTTCAAAATCAATATATTCCTTTCCATTTACAACCTCAAATATAAATTCCTCATAAATTTTGCCCGATGTTGATATATACTCATGTATATAAAGCAATCGGCCGATTTCTGGTCTAACACCTAGCTCCTCAACTATTTCTCTCGATAAACATTCTTTTATATCCTCCCCCAACTCCAAATGACCGCCCGGTAAAGCTACAAGATCTTCCGGATAACCTGGATGTCGAACCACGAGCAATTTTCCATCGTTTAAAATCACTGCTCGGCATTTAATAAAAATAGTTTTTTCTTGTTCCATAAATCTATGCTAAACTTTGAAAATCTTCTAGCGCGCCGACGGGATCTCCACTTTTCCAAATAGCTGAACCGATGATTATTCTGTCTGCTCCAGCATTGAGTAAATCTTCCACATTTTTTAAATTTACACCACCGTCAACTGAGATAACAATTCCTTCTAAATTATTTTTCAAAAATTTTATGTCGGCTACCGCTTTTTCTTCAAATTCTTGACCCTGAAAACCAATTTTTTCTATCCCCATACACTGCAAGAAATCAACCTTATGGGAAATTCTGGCCACTGTATTCAAATCATCACTAGGCAAAAATGCTAGACCTATCTCTACATTGTCTCTTACATACATATCGAGCCCGTCTACAAAATGTTCAAAATCTTTGAGTTCCTTTTCCCCTTTTGTATGAAAAATAATTCTCTTCGGACCCAACTTCATATAAATATCAAAATTTTCTATGGCATTATTCACCATCAAATCAAATTCAAAGTCAAATTCTTCCCAAAACGGCAATCCTTCTTCTTCGTTTATAATTTTCGCAAAATCCAAATCATTAAATCCACCAAAAGCAAAAGGCCAAGTTTGACTTGGAACAAAAGTGCCATCGCAAAAATCCAGTTGTACGCACTTTGCTCTACCACGCAAAAAAGTAAGCTTATTTTTTATCTCATCAAAATTCTTTTCTAAAATTGCGGGAATTATTTCAGCCATAACTTATATATTATTCGCTAGGCTCGTCTACTTCAATGGCATCAATTTTCGCTAAACGTCTTATGTGTCTTTCATCCCCACTATATGGCGCGTTCAACCAAAAATTTACTACTTCCATCATGGAATCTTCAGTAAAATATCTAGCGCCCAAAGAAAGGACATTCGCATTATTGTGCGCACGTGATCGAGCTAGAATACCAGACTCATCTTCCACGACAGGAGTAGCCTTACCGTAATATACGATTGCTCTAACATGCGGAAACCTATTTGCAGTTATTGCTTCCCCTTGTCCCGTTCCGCCCAAAATAATTCCTCTTGAATTGTCCGGATCTTTGGAAACAGCTCTCGCAACAGGAACAACAAAATCCGGATAATCGTCGTTTTCATCGTAACTATAAGCGCCCTCATCTACAACTTCGTATCCTTGCGATCTTAGAGAAGTCACAAGATGTTCTTTTAATACATATCCCGCATGATCTGTACCAATATATATTTTCATATAAATATTATATCATTTCCCATAAAAAAATGTATATAGTATAATCGAATTATGAATAACGTAAAAGACAACCTACGCGACTTGATCGGAAACACCCCAATGCTAGAGGTAAAAACTATAAGACCTGATTGGAAAGTATATTTAAAATTAGAATACTTCAATCCCGGCGGAAGTTTTAAGGACCGTACTGCCCGATCTTTAATAGAGGCAGCGGAAAAGTCTGGAAAATTAAAAAAAGGGATGAGTATATATGAATCTTCCTCGGGTAATACCGCCAAAGCTCTCGCGATGCTTTCTGCAGAAAAAGGATATAAATTTGTGGCAGTTGTAGACAATCACGCTCCAGCAGACAAGCTCAATTCTATTTTGGCTTATGGCGCGAAGCTTCATTTTTGTGCTGAAAAAGAAGGCGATGAGGGTGGGCACTTGGTAGATGTGCGCCGCAACATGGCAAAAAAATTAGCAGAAGAAAATAACGGCATAAATCTAGACCAATATGATAATCCTGAAAATCCTCTCGGCTTTTACAAAACTTTAGGTAAAGAAATTTTTGACGAGATACCCGATATAAATTATTTAGTAGGAACCATCGGCACGGGTAGCTCTCTATCTGGTACAGGTAAATATTTAAAAGAAAATAGTAGAGTAAAAATAATCGCCTTAGAGCCAGAAGGTTCTAGCCATTTCTCTCCTCACGGCCACGGATATTTTATATCCGGCCCTGGATATCCTGCTGGAGCAGTATTACCGAAAAATATTGATTCCTCACTTTTTGATCAACACGATTATGTATCCGACTCTGAAGCTTTTAACACTATGCGTTTTTTTGCGCACAAAAAAGGATTATTGGTAGGGGATTCAAGTGGTATGACACTCTACTATGCAATGAAATTTATTCAAAATAGCCCACAAAGCTCCGACATTAAAAAAATGGTTTTGATGATAGGAGACAGCGGAGAAAGTTATTTGACTCATGCTTTCTCAGATACTTGGATGATAGAAAACGAACTTTTAGATCACACAATCACAGACAGATTAGCTGAATTTTATATTTAGTTTATTTTATCGTATTCCCTGACTTAATGACATGATCCACAAGGGTGTAAGTATACCCCATTTCGTTATCGTACCAACCCATTACTTTAATCAGGTTTCCTCCTACTACGCGGGTCATTTTTAAGTCTGCGATAGAACCATACTTACTTCCTAAAATATCACTAGAAACAAGATCTTCCTCTGTAACAGCAAAAATATTCTCCCATCTTTTTTCTTGTGATGCTTTTTTGAGAATTTCATTCACTTCTTCTTTTGTAGTTTCTTTTTTGGAAATAAATGTCACATCTACCATAGATCCAGCTACCACGGGCACACGCATAGAAATACCATCGAAAAGTCCTTCCAGTTTTGTAAATGCTTTTGTAACTGCGATAGCCGCTCCAGTAGAACTAGGCACAATATTTTGCGCAGCAGCGCGACCTTCACGAAAATCTTTTTTATTCGGACCATCGACAATTCCTTGGCTAGCTGTATACCCATGTACAGTATTTAAAATTGCTTTTTCTATTCCCAAAGTTTCATCGAGAATTGCTATAAGTGGAGATGCCGCATTTGTGGTACAAGAAGCGTTTGAAGTAATATCGCAAGTACCAAATTTTTCTTCATTTACGCCAAGCAAAATAGTTTCTCCTGTTACTGAACCATCACCATCCTTTGCGGGAGCAGAAATTACAACTTTTTTAGCACCAGCATCTAAGTGTACTTTTGATTTTTCATAAGTCGTGAAAAGCCCAGTAGATTCTACTACTACGTCAACGCCTAGGTCTTTCCAAGGTAATTTCGCCGGATCTTTTTCAGATAAATATTTAACCTTTTTATCACCTATAATTATTTTACTTGTCCCGTTAGAGCTTTCCGCTCGTACGGGATGATCCCACGTCCTGTAAACAGTATCGTATTTGAGCAAATAAGCCATATTGGCGATATCTCCGAGATCATTCACAGCGACTACTTCTATCTCAGGCCTTTCAAAAGCAATTTTTAAAAAAGCTCTACCGATTCTGCCAAAACCATTAATTCCAACTTTGATTGTTTTCATAATTATTTAAATAAATTTTAATAAACGTATTATATCAAAAAAATAGATAAAATGTGCTATTATGCAAATAATAAAATGGCAAGCGAAAAAGCATCAAAATTTGTACATCTGCATACTCACTCACACTATTCCCTTTTGGACGGTCTTTCGAAGGTTGAAAAAATAGTTAAATTAGCCAAGGATTTCAATATGGGAGCTCTTGCCCTCACAGACCACGGCAATATGTATGGAGCTATTGAATTTTACAAAGAATGCAAAAAAGCTGGTATCAAACCTATCATCGGCTGCGAAGTATATGTAGCAGAAAGAAAGCTCTCCGACAAAGAACCAGGAGTAGACAACAAACGCTACCACTTGATTCTTCTTGCAAAAAGTTTGCAAGGTTATAAAAATTTGATGCGCATAGTCACTATTGCAAACCTTGAAGGATATTATTACAAACCTCGAGTAGACGAAGAATTATTAAAAAAATATAGCGAAGGATTGATAGCGCTTTCGGGCTGTATGGGAGGAAAACTTTCCCGCGCAATTCTCGCAGAAAATAATGAGAAGGTAGAAGCGATAATAAAGAAACATATAGATATTTTCGGCAAAGAAAATTATTTCCTAGAGATTCAATCGCACCCAAGTATAGAAAATGACAAAAAATTAAGAGAGGAAATTAAAAAACTTGGAATAAAATGGGATTTGAAAGTTGTCGCTACGCAAGATTCACATTACCCTTGCAAAGATGACCACAAAGCGCATCACACCCTACTCCAAGTAAATACCGGAGCTACAGGAAAAGACGAAGCAAAATTTGAATTCTCTGAGGATGATTTTTCTTTTATAAATGAAGAAGACGCGAGAAAATATTTTAGTGATTCGATAGAAGCAGTAGAAAATACTTCCGTCGTAGCGGATATGTGCGAGAATTATGAAATAGAATTGGGTAAAGCGTACTTCCCTGATTTCAAAACAGAAAATGATGAAGACCCAAATGAAGTTTTAAAAAGACTTGCGTATAACGGTTTTGAATTCAGAAAACTCGAACAAAAAAAAGAATACGTAGACCGCCTAGAATACGAGCTAGGGATAATCAAACAAAAAGGCTATGCTACTTATTTCCTCGTCGTCGGAGACTTACTTCGTTTTGCTCGCGAACAAGGAATACTCACAAATATCCGAGGATCGGTCGCAGGCTCGCTTACTACTTATCTGATTGGTATTACAAATGTAAACCCGTTTTTCTACAAACTTCCATTCGAAAGATTTTTGAACCCAGAAAGACCATCGTTACCCGATATCGATATGGATTATGCCGACAATCGCCGAGACGAAATGATAGAGTATGCAAAAAGAAAATATGGTGAAGACCGGGTAGCACAGATAGGAACTTTTGGAACGATGATGGCAAAAGGTTCTGTACGCGATGTCGCTCGCGCGCTCGGATATGAATACGCCGTCGGAGACCGCATAGCGAATATGATACCTCTTGGTAGCCAAGGAATGCCTATGACCATAGAGCACGCTTTTGAAATGGTCCCAGAGCTTGCTGAAGCTTATAAAAAAGAAAAAGACACAAAAGAAGTCATAGATCTCGCAAAAAAAATGGAGGGATGTGTACGCCATGTATCTGTGCACGCAGCTGGAATAGTGATCGCGCCAAAACCTCTTTATGAATTCACCCCAGTACAATATGATCCGAAGGGTGGCGACGTGATAACTCAGTACGATATGTATCAGATAGAAGATGTAGGACTTCCAAAATTCGACTTCTTGGGAATTAGAAATTTATCCATACTTGCTGACGCTATAAAAATTGTTAAAAAAACAAAAGGTGTAGATGTGGATTTGGACAATGTAGACATAACCGACAAAAAAACTTTTGAGCTTTTAGCTTTAGGGCAAACAGAAGGACTTTTTCAATTAAACGGCGCCGGAATGACCGCATACTTAAAACAACTCAAGCCTTCTACGATTCATGATATCAACGCTATGGTTGCACTTTATCGTCCTGGACCTATGCAATTTATTCCCCTTTATATTGAACGCAAACACAATCCCCGACTTGTAAAATATATGGATCCGATGCTTGAACCAATATTGAAACAGACTTACGGAGTCCTTGTTTACCAAGACGATCTTTTGATGATTGCTATTCAAATAGCCGGATATAGTTGGGGCGAAGCGGATAAATTCCGAAAAGCTGTCGGTAAAAAAATTCCGGAAGAAATGGCGAAACAAAAAGAAATATTTATTCAAGGTTGTGTAAATCACAGTAAGTGGCCACTCAAAAAAGCCCAAGAACTCTGGCATTGGATAGAACCATTTGCTGCTTATGGATTCAACAAAGCGCATTCCGCTTCGTACGGACGCGTTGCCTACCAGACAGCTTATATGAAGGCAAACTTTCCTGTCGAATATATGACAGCTATTTTGACTGCTGAATCTGGCGACGTAGAAAAGATTTCTGAAATAGTTCACGAGTGTGAGAATATGAAAATAAAAGTTCTGCCTCCAAATATAAATGAAAGCTTTAAAGGGTTTACGTATATAGATGAAAACACAATAAGATTCGGACTTTATACAATTAAAAATTTAGGTTCCGATATCGGAGAAGCGATAATAGAAGAAAGAAAGTCACATGGAAAATACGAATCAATTAGTGATTTCTTAAATAGAGTAAAACATAAAAATTTAAATAAAAAATCCATGGAAGCTTTGATAAAATCCGGAAGCATGGATGAATTTGGAGAACGCGGAGCACTATTGGCAAACTTGGAACACATGCTTGAATACAACAAAGAGGCAAACAAACAACCAGAAAACCAAAACTCTCTTTTTGGCGGAAACAGCGCGATAAAAGCTCCTTCATTTAAAATGGAAGAAGCTGCACCAGCCACTCAAACAGAAAAACTTATATGGGAAAAGGAATTGCTGGGACTTTATATTTCTGGGCATCCACTCGATAGGCTAAAAGATAAACTAAAAGACAAACCAGCCAATATTAAAAAAATAAAAGAAGAACTTGGTAATGGAATGCCGATAACAATCGGCGGGATGATATCTACAGTCAAACAAGTCATCACAAAAAACAACGAAAGAATGGCCTTTCTCACTATTGAGGATTTGACTGGGAATATCGAAGCTGTTGTTTTTCCAAAACTTTTCCAAACGAATGTGGATCTAATCACACCAGAGCGTTGCATCGCCCTTTCCGGAAAAGTCACCATAAGAAACGGAGAAAAAAGTATTGTAATAGAAGCGATAAAGGAGATTTGACTAATGATAACTTTGTCTGCTTTCTTCAATTCTCATTGCCTTACCCACTGCTTCCATTGGTGATAATTTTCCACTTGCCAAATCTTTTAATATCTCTTTAAACAATGAAGGTTCTGCATCCGTACTTCCTTCCTGCATAATACCCTGAAATATTAATTTAATTTGCATTTCAGCTTCTTCTTTGGTCCAAATTTTTTGAGGTTTTTCGTTAAAATTTTCTTTCATATAAAATATAAATTTAATTATAAAGACTCATCGCTTTATCTTTACTTTCTGTAAAAATAGTTTCTATTGCTTCAGCTACTTTCTTAGAAAGTTTTTTGATAATTTCTAATTCTGGTTTTTTGAATTCACCAAGCAAAAAGTTTAACACCGCTTTTTCTCCTGATGGTTTTTTTAATTTTCCTGTTGGAGTCGCCGGAGATATACCTATTCTGATACGCAAAAATTCTTCAGATTTTAATGCTTTGATTATTGAACCCAGTCCATTGTGTCCGCCAGAAGATCTATTAAAAGAAATTTTCATTTTACCAAGTGGTAAATCAATATCATCATAAATCACAACCAAATTTTCCAAATCTTTTTTACTTTTTATAAGTGGCGCTACAGCTTTACCAGAATTATTCATGAAATTATCTGGAGTTAAGAATTTTATTTTAGAATCTTCCAATTTCTTTTCAATCATAGAAACCAAAATGCGACCAGTATTGTGCCTCGTGTTTTCGTATTCTTTTCCCGGGTTTCCCAAACCAACAACTAATTTCATAGAATGAATAATAACACACAATTTAAATTCTTAAAAACACATTAAGAAACATATTTGACTACCATGTCAAGTAGTTTTTATGCTATATTATACAATATGGAACAAATAAAAACCAAAGCACAATCGTTCTGGGAACTTGTGCGCTTTGCTTTATTAGCATTAGTTATTGTAATACCCATACGTATATTTATAGCTGAACCATTTATAGTATCAGGCTCTTCTATGGTACCTACGTTTGAAAATGGAGATTATTTAATAGTAGATAAAATATCTTACATTATAGGCACACCAAAAAGAGACGACGTAGTAGTATTTAGGTACCCTGGAGATCCAAAGAAATTCTTTATCAAAAGAGTGATCGGTCTTCCCGGAGAAACTGTGGACATAAAAGGAAATGATGTAACAATAACCAACGAAGCCCATAAAGATGGTTTTGTTTTAAACCAATCTTTTATAAAAAATTTTGGAGGAGTAGATGCACACATGATTTTAAAAAATGACGAATATTTTGTACTGGGAGACAACAGGGGCGCAAGTTCTGATTCAAGATATTGGGGGGCGGTCAAAAAAGATCTTTTATCTGGAAGGGTTCTTTTAAGACTTTTGCCAATAAATAAAGTAGATGTAATGCCTGGTAATTATAAACAAGCTGAATAAAATTTATGAAAAAAGTAACGCAAACAAACAAAAATAGAGGTGAAATAGCTTCCCCAAAGGGAATGAGAGATATAATGAATGAAGATTATTATGGGTTCCAGGGCTTCTTTGAAAAAGCGCAAGAAGTAGCCGTTTATTACGGATTCAAACCGATAGATACTCCGATGTTGGAACAAGAAGAACTCATAACTGGAGGTATAGGAGAAGGTACAGATATTGTAGATAAAGAAATATACACCTTAAAAACAAAAGGTGGAGATCATCTAGCTCTACGTCCAGAACACACTGCCCCACTTATGCGCGCCTATATAGAACACGGAATGCAAACAATGCCTCAACCTGTAATGTTCTATCAATACGGCCCTGTATTTAGACACGACAAACCCCAACGCGGACGCTACCGACAATTCTGGCAGTTTGACCTCGATGTACTTGGCAATGATAAAAGTATAATGGATGCCTTGGTTATAAAAGCTGGTATGAGCATATTAGAAGAAGCTGGGGCTACAAACCTAACCATTGATATAAATTCAATCGGTGACAAAGAATGTAGAAATGGTTACCTAAAAGAACTCACAAATTACTACAAGAAAAACCTAAGTAGTTTGCCAGCAGTAGACCGTGAACGATTAAAGACAAACCCTCTTCGCATATTAGATTCAAAAGAAGAGAAAACAAAAGAGATTAACGAAAATGCGCCCGATTCGATCTCTTTCCTTTGCGCTTCTTGTAAAAAACACTTCAAAGAAGTTTTGGAATATTTAGAAGAAATGAACATTTCATACAATATAAATAAAAACTTGGTACGTGGGCTTTCTTATTACACTCGCACAGTTTTTGAAGTTATAGAGAAAAATGGAGGCGAAGATGGTACTCCCCTTACCCTAGCTGGTGGTGGACGTTATGATTATTTGGCTCGCCAAGTGGGAAGTAAACGCGATGTGCCTGCAGTAGGTATATCTATAGGAGTAGATAGAATAATAACTTCCCCTTGGTACAAAAACCTCGCTCCTCGCATAATGAAAAAACCTAAAATTTATTTTATACAGCTAGGCACAGAGGCAAAATTAAAGAGCTTAAATATCATAGAAATATTACGCAAGGCTCATATACCGATAGCTCAGTCACTCTCAAAAGATAGCCTCGGTTCACAACTTGCTATAGCAGAAAAACTTTCTATTCCCTACTCTATAATATTTGGAGTAAAAGAAGCTATCGACAATTCTGTGATTGTTCGCAATATGTCAAACAGATCACAGGATACTGTAAAATTAAATAAACTTTTAGAGTATTTAAAAGAACTAAAATAGATTTACAATATGAAGAAAATTCTTCAACAAAAAGAAAAAGTTTTGCGTAAAATAGCTGTTGAAATTGATGTTGCGGATATAAAAACCAAAAAGATTCAAAATATAATCAAAGAAATGTCGCAAGCTTTGGGTAGTCAAAATGATGGTGTAGCCATAGCTGCACCACAAATAGGCTACGCTTTTAGAATATTTGTCGTGTCTGGAAAGATTTTCCACGAAGATTTTGGCAAAAACAAAGAAGAAATATTACTAAATGAAAAATCAATGGGCTCTAACGAAACAAAAGAAATAATTAAAGATTTAGTTTTTATAAATCCAAAAATTTCTAAACTTTCACGCGACAAAGACTGGGTGCCAGAAGGATGTCTTTCTGTAAGATGGCTTTATGGAAAAACTTTTAGATCAAAAAAAGCTACGGTGACTGCTTACGATGAAAATGGCAAGAAATTCACCCGTGGCGCTTCAGGTCTTTTAGCTCAAATATTCCAACACGAAACAGACCATTTAAATGGTGTTCTTTTTATTGATCACGCAAAAGATATAAAAGAAGAATTACCGCAGTCTAAATAATAAACAAAGATGCCGAAGGAAATAAAAGAAAAACTAAATTTTGCCTTTTGGGGCACACCCGATGTGGCTAGTGAGACTTTGGAAACCTTGAAAGAAAATGGTTATTTGCCATCGCTTATAATCACCTCTCCAGACAAGCCCCAAGGACGCAAAATGATCATCACTCCCCCGCCAGTAAAAATTTGGGCGGAGAAAAACAATATTCCATACCTTCAACCAGAAAAATTAGATGGAGAATTTTCTAATAAGTTAAAATCTGTAAACTATAAGCTATTTATAGTAGTTGCTTATGGCAAGATAATTCCAGAAGATATGATAAATATGCCCAAGCTTGGCTCTATCAATATCCATTATTCTTTGCTTCCCAAATACCGTGGCGCATCGCCAGTAGAATCTGCTATTTTGAACGGTGAAGAAGAAACAGGCGTAACAATACAACAGATGGAATACAAAATGGATTCTGGCCCTATTATCGCAACAGAAAAGTTAGCCATAATGCCAGAAGAAAAGGCCGAAGACTTACGTAAACGCTTGATAAAAATAGGCAGTGAACTTTTAATAAAAAAATTACCAGAAATTATAGAAGGTAATATAAAACTCACACCGCAAAACGAAAACGAGGCTACTTATTGCAAAAAAATAAAAAAAGAAGATGGTTTGATAGATTTAAACGACAACGCAACAAAAAATTACAATAAATTCCGAGCTTACGCGCACTGGCCCAGAACTTATTTTTTTGTAAATAATAGGAGAATCATTATCACAGATGCTAGTTTAGAAGATGGAAATTTTGTAATTAAAAAAGTTTTACCGGAAGGTAAAAAAGAAATAAAATACGAAGATTTCTTGAAATCTAATATTTAGTTATTTTATTAGTATTTTGAAGTAAAAGGATTTCTTCTGCTTAATCCCTTCAACATTTTCTTTACACTTAGAGCTCCACGTTTAAACAAAGTTTGTTTTCTGTCTTTATTTTTCTGAATATCATTAAAAAGACTATCTTTTATTTCGTCGATAGATTGGTAGATATCTTCTTTATCGGAAGATGCATAAAATTTATTGCCATTTATATTAATAAAACAATCAGCATGGAAAACTTCTCCTGATTTGTGGTGTTTGGTACTTTTCCCAACCTCAAAATTTACCAAAACATCACCTCCGCCTTCTTCTATCCGAGAAAGCAACTTTTCTAAATTAGTCACTCTTTTTAACACATAATCCCTGACAGATTCTGTAATCTCAAAATTTTTACTTTGTAAGTTTATTTGCATACCTAAATTATATCACAAGTCATTTTTTTTGATAATATCCTCCCCTTCTTTAGTAAATAACCTTTTAAGCCAAACTTGCACAACAACAACCACCAAAATAATTAATATTATAAAGCCTATTCCAGCATATATATTCTTTAGAATACGAGAAATATAGATAAAACCAAGACCAGAAAGAAACCCTATAGAAGTGAGAATAGACAACCAAACAGCTATAGCTATAACATCATTTTGAATGAATTTCTTGAAGGCTAGATTTGTCTTACTAACATAAAGAATAACCACAATACGGGTGCCTATCAAAAATTTAGCAAATACGAAAGCAAGCAAGTGACGACCACGACTAACAAAATGAATAGCTTCCATAATCACAGAAATAGTATTGGATGCATATCTATGATCTATTATCTTTCCTGCAGTTTTTGTTTTACCCAAAAAAAACCACAAAATATCTGAAGATAAAGTTCCTGAAAACCCAATGATTAGAAATAAAGATAATGGGAATACATCTTGTGCAGACAAAAAAGCCAAAGAAATAATCGCAAACTCTCCGCCAAAAGCAGCCCCTAAAAATATCACCAAATATTGAAAAAAAGCGTAGTCAAAGAAGAATTGCCGCAAAAAATCAATTGATTCTATCATAAGGGCTATTATATCAGTTTTTTGATATAATAACTTTGTGGCAAAAAAAACTAAAATACTCATAGTCGGTAACGGTTTCGGAGGAATTTACACATTAAAGAATTTAACAAAATTATTTCCCAACAAAAAAGGAGTTGAATTTTCTATGATTGGAGAAAGAAATTATTTCCTTTTTACTCCACTTTTACACGAAGTAGCTACAGGTGGCATAAGCCCACTTAATATACTAGAGCCGATACGAAAAATATTAAAAGGATATTTAGATAATTTTTATTTAGGAAAAGCTGAAAATATTAATTTAAAAGATAAAATAGTAAATATAAATGGAGTGTTAGTTCCTTTTGATTATCTTGTATTGTCCCCGGGCGCAGAAACAAATTTTTATAATATCCCTGATGCAGAAAAATATTCTTTTACATTAAAATCTATAAATGACGCAATAAGAATCAAAAATCATTGCATAAATCAAATCGAACGCGCATCAAATATTAAAGATAGCGATACAAGAAAAAGAATACTAAAATTTGTGGTAGTAGGAGGTGGACCTACTGGCGTAGAACTTGCGGCAGAATTACAAGAATTTATCAAAGATACTTTCTCGATTTATTATTCAAAAGAAATTATAAATGACGCTTCAGTGGTTCTTGTGCAAAAAGGGACAGAACTTTTGCCTCAATTTAGTAAAAAAATACGAGAAAAAAGCCTTGAAGTTTTAAAAAGAAAATGTATAAATGTAATGCTAGGAAGTGCCTACCCCCACCCCCGAATTCGAACACTAATTAGTTTTTAATACTTCATTCATCATACCACAAGAAAGTGGTTTTTTTGTTTTCAAAATCTCTTTTGTAAACATTTCTTCTGGTGTTTTGAAATTCA
>JADZCK010000007.1 GCA_020851595.1 Candidatus Nomurabacteria bacterium
AGAATTTATGCCGACAGATAAAAGGCACAAACAGGAATCTACTTGTCCTCTCGACAAGCATCCCGCGAGTGTCCCGCGTTTTTGGAGAGGTCAGGATGAAAAGAAGGCATCCGACCCTCTACTCACTCAGGGTGGAAAGGTCGTTCTCTCCCCGTATGGAGAGATTGACATCAGCTTCATTCCTCTCAGTATCACTAACCCTGATGACGATGCCACTGGGTTCAAGTGAATCCATGATCTGTCAGGTCAATCTCGGCCGTCGCGCAAGCGCGACGGCCTTTCTTTTTTATTATATTTTTGAACAAAAATTACCAAATTTGTCACTAGCAAATAGAGTAAATATTTGCTATAATACTCATATATGGCAAAAGAAAAGGATAATGAAAAAGATGGCGAAAAAGGCCATCATTATGATGCCTCTGACATTTCAGTCTTGGAGGGATTGGAGCCCGTAAGAAAGCGTCCGGGAATGTATATCGGTACTACTGGTCCGGATGGATTACATCATTTAGTTTGGGAAATTTTTGACAACTCTCGCGACGAAGCTATGGGTGGTTTCTGTAATGATATCGAAATAGTTCTTCTTCCTGGCAATAGAGTTCGTGTAGCAGACAATGGCCGTGGTATTCCTGTAGATATTCACAAAAAGACAAAAGTTTCTGCCCTTGAGACTGTGATGACTACTCTCCATGCTGGAGGAAAATTCGGCGGAGATGGTTATAAAGTTTCTGGAGGTTTGCACGGAGTGGGTGCATCTGTCGTGAATGCTCTTTCTACTTACTGTAGGGTGGATGTGCACAGAGACGGAGGAAAATATTTTCAAGAATATTCAGAGGGTAAGAAAAAGTCCGCAGTAAAAAAGACTGGTGCTTCAAAACTTCACGGAACTATCGTTACCTTTGAACCAGATGAAAAAATCTTCGGGGCTATTAAATTTGATTGGAATACAGTAATAAATCATATTCGTCAGCAAGCTTATTTGGTTAAGAAATTAAAGATTTTAATAATTGATGCGCGGGAATGGAATAGTGAAAAGGGTATGGACGATACTGATGTTTTTTATTTTAGAGATCTTGGGCTAGAGCTTCCTTCTGTTTCTTTTTATTTTGAAGGAGGTCTTGTGTCTTTGGTAAAATATTACAACAAATTTCAAAAGCCAGTTCAAAATAATATTTTTTACGCAGAAAAAGAAATCGACGGTGTAGGCGTAGAAGTATCCCTTCAATACGTAGACGATATCGTAGACAGAATATTTCCTTTTGCGAACAATATTTACAACCCTGAAGGAGGTACACATGTGACTGGTTTTAAAACAGCTCTCACGAGAACTCTAAATACTTACTGTAAAAAGAATGAAATGATGAAAGAGTCCGAGGGTGGTTTTACAGGTGAAGATGTTTTGGAAGGTTTGACGGCTGTTATTTCTGTTAAACTTCGTGAAATACAATTTGAAGGGCAGACAAAAGGTAAGCTTGGAAGTATGGAGGCTCAAGGGGCTGTGGCTACAGTTTTCGGTGAAGCTTTTTCTAATTTCTTAGAAGAAAATCCAGATGACGCAAAAGCAATAATAAATAAATCAATTCTTGCATTAAAGGCCCGAAAAGCTGCAAAAGCTGCAAAAGATTCTGTGCTTCGAAAGGGCGCTCTTGAGGGTATGACTCTTCCTGGAAAGCTTGCGGATTGTCAGAGTAAAGATGCTTCAGAATCAGAATTATTCTTGGTGGAGGGAGATTCTGCAGGAGGTTCGGCAAAACAGGGGCGAGACCGTCGTACTCAAGCGATACTTCCGCTTCGTGGAAAGATTTTGAACGTCGAACGTGCGCGTATAGATAAAATGCTTGCTTCAAAAGAAGTGAAATCACTCGTCATCGCTATGGGTACTTCTATCGGAGATACTTTTGATCTTGATAAAATGCGTTATCACAAAATAATTATCGCCACAGATGCCGATGTGGACGGTTCACATATTCGCACGCTTCTTCTTACTCTTTTCTACAGATATTTTAGGCAGGTGGTAGAAGCTGGGTATATTTATATTGCTCAACCTCCACTTTATAAAATAAAGAAAGGCAAAGAAATTTCTTACGCTTACACCGATGAAGATAAAATTAAAATTCTCGGTAAAGGAGCTGATGTAAATGAGATACAAGAAGTAGAAAGCTCTGAAGCTTCGGAAGAAGCCGAAGAAAGTGAAGAAGAGAAAGAAGAAACAGCAAAGAAATCAAACAATAAAATTCACATTCAACGCTACAAAGGTCTCGGAGAAATGAATCCAGAAGAACTTTGGGAAACCACGATGGATCCTAAGAATCGTATATTAAAGCGTGTAGATATTTCTGATGCTGAAGAAGCAAATAAAGTATTTGATATTCTTATGGGTTCCGAAGTTCCACCTCGTAAATCATTTATTCAATCAAACGCAAAATTAGCAGAGATTGATATATAGTTATTTGTTCAATATCTCTATTGGTTTATTGGGTACTACTAGGCAAGCTATAAAATATCCCACCATAGCAGGGAATACGGCTGTGACTATAGCTATTAGTATATAAGCGAGGCGTAGAAGGGTAGGATCAATATCAAAATATTCCCCGACTCCTCCGATCACCCCAGATATAACTTTATTTGTATTGCTTTTATATAATCTTTTTGTCATAAATTTTATTTCTTATTTTTAATTTCTTCTAATAATTTTTCGACTAATTCTTCTTTTGACATCTGGCCGAGTTGACCAACATCGCGAGATTCTAAAGTTACTTTTTTGGCTTCTATTTCTTTGTCTCCAATTACTATCCAATAAGGAATTTTATTGTTTTTTGCATCACGAACTTTTCCTCCCAAGTTTGAATCCGCATCGTCAAATTCTGCTCGAATATCTTTTCCTTTTAATAATTCGTAAATTTCTTTAGCATACTCGTTGTGATTTTCTCGCACAGGAATTACTTTTACTTGTACAGGTGAAAGCCAAAGAGGGAAATTACCAGCATAACTTTCTATTAATATCATCAACATTCTTTCTGAGGATCCTAATATTGCTCTATGAACCATGACAGGGCTTTTCTTTTCGCCGTTTTTGTCTGTGTATTCTAATTCAAATCTTTGTGGTTGAACATAATCTATTTGAACAGTAGAAAGTTGCCATTCACGACCAATTGCGTCTGTTGCAATTAGGTCCATTTTGGGCGCATAAAAAGCAGCTTCTCCAGGGCCTGGAATATAATCAATTTTATTTCTAATCATAATTTTTTCTGCCCAAGCTTCAACTTTATCCCAAGTTTCGGGATCTCCTAAATATTTTTCTGGGTGTTCAGGGTCTCTAGTTGAAAGACGATATTTATATTTAAAACCAAAAGTCTGCATAACTTTTTTGGTCATTTGGAGTGCTTTATCAATCTCTTCGTCTACTTGTTCTTCTGTGCAAAATATGTGACAGTCATCTTGAGAAAAAGAACGCACTCGTGCTAAGCCATTTAGTTGTCCAGGTTGTTCGTCTCTATATAGCATTGCAAAATCTGTCATGCGTATTGGTAAGTCACGGTAACTTCTTTTTTGACTTGCGTATATTTGTGTATGTTGTGGACAATTCATTGGTTTCAAATAAAATTCTTCTTCGGAATAATTTGAAACAACACGAAACATATCTTCTTTATATTTATCGTAATGTCCAGATTTTTTAAACAGTGAAGCTTTAGCTATTTGAGGTGTCCAAACTTGCATATATCCAGCCTCAGACTGTAATTCTTCTATATATTCATTTAATAATTTTCTAATTAGGGCGCCACGTGGGGTATAAAGAGGTAATCCACTTCCTACATATTCTGAAAAGGTAAATAAATCCAATTCTTTTCCTATTTTTCTATGATCTCTTTTTTTCGCTTCTTCTTGTTGAAAAATATAAGCATCCAATTCTTCTTTTGTTCCAAATGCTAATCCATAAATACGAGTAAGCATTTTGTTTTTTTCATCTCCACGCCAATATGCTCCTGCTACACGGTCGAGTTTAAAAGAGTTTGGGTCTATCTCTTCTGCTGGATGTTCCAAATGTCCTCCACGGCATAGATCGGTAAAACCTCCACAAGTATATGTGGTTATTTTTTCTCCACGTTCAGATATTTCATTTATCAATTCTTGTTTGTATTCGTTATTGAAAAATTTAAGAGCTTCTTCCTTGCTTATTTCTTTGTGTTCAAATTCTGTCCACTTAGGAAGTTCTTTTTTCATCGTGTCTTCTATTTTCTTCAAATCTGAATCCGCTACTTTTTGATCTCCAAAATCAATGTCGTAATAGAAGCCATTGTCTACCGCGGGCCCGAGTGTGAGTTTAACTTTATCAAATTTATAAATCTTCCCGACTGCGGCTGCGAGTAGGTGAGCCAAGGTGTGTCTCAAATGATCTAGTTTTTCTTTTTCCATATTTTTAAAAAAATTATTAATAAATTAAAATCGCCCCGACAAAAATGAAAAGTTCTCATTTTTGTCGGGGCGAGTCTAGTTCGCGGTTCCACCCAACTTTGTTCTTTTTATTTATAGATTAGCCTTTTCTGGTCCTTTCTTTCGTCAGGATTGCGGTTGGTAGCCACAACAATCTCTACATGCTTACAATAGTATCAAAGCTAGTTTATTTGTCAAAGGACGTTTGACATTTTTTTTATCAGGTTTATTATCCTGTTTAAGGAGGTACGTTCTTTATGTATATCGCGTACGATGAAGATGGTCCGTACGTAGTTCTCCAAGGAGGAGAATCTACTAGCTCTGTAGTTCAGTTTGCAAGAGAAAATGGAGCTTACAAGCAAAAGTGGCTTGCACATGGCTCGGAAATAGAGCTAGTACGGGTTCAACATGATAGGTATCCTTATGATCGATCTTGGAACACCCGTTTGGGTGTTACTCGGGAGAATTCTCGAAGGTAAATTGTTTTATGGCCTGCTTTTGCGGGCCATTTCTTTTTATAAAAAAACCGCTCAGAGAGCGGTTTGTCGGTTTGGATAGAGTGTGTACAAAATTAACTTTAATCCAGAAGGGGTAGATCAGAATATGTGTCGCAGGTTGGTAGATTGGGAATTTTGCCAACCCTTGAGCACTCTCCTTCGTGGAGACATATCACCTCCACGCAACCTGAGTTGTTTTTCGTGTTGAAGTACACACTAATCCGATGACAGTCAGTGAAATACATAAGCCACGGAATTAATTTTCTGTTAGCTCCATGGCTATAAGTTACAGCGAGATTTTGTCTAAGAATGTTAAAGGGATAATCTCGTAGTCTCTTTTTGAGTATCCTGCGACTGAGAATATCTGGAGAATAGATTTTCTTTTCCCGTACAAATGGGGTGATTCTCTGTTCTCCGGTTATACCCGCCCAGAAGTAGGCGGCTTCCTCATGTGATTTAAACACAAATAGTCGTTTTGTTGCTGTGTGCATGATTCACCTTTTCGCGTATACCCGCCGGTTAAGTATCCTGTTTTTTTATACCACACAAAATAATATTACGCAATTAGAGTACAGGGTACTCTTATCCTAATTCATGACACATAAAAACAAAAAACCGCCCGGTCAGTAGACCGAGCGGAGTAAAACAAAAAACGAGCAAAGAACTTAGCTGTTAAGAGAAGCGAGAATCTCTGTGGGGGTGCCGACGAGGACTTTACGAACCCTCAGATTCAGCAAGATCCCGTTTTCTTGGGATGGGAATCCCCACAACAGCCAACGTCCAACAGTGACGTGGCCACCTTGGTACATAGTAAGACCAAGACGTGAATTGGGGTTGAAGGTACACGCTCCTCCAATGAAGATCTGTTCTTCTCCTTCGCCGATGTCGAGTGTGCCGGTGGGGAGGTTACTCGACAGAATACGACCGATGGCCTGATTGCGAAATGCGTCAGGTCCAGCTTTTTGAGTAACCTCAAAGGCCAAGTGCACTCCGTTTTTTCCCTCGAAAGAGACGAGGACACATTTTCCTTTTTGTACACTTCGCATGTCGAGAGTCTGCTCCGGGTTGCTTCCCATTTCCAGAATAGCGTTGAGTTCGGGGGTAAGATTCGGGTGTCCGTGTCCCATTGTTATTGCTCCTTCTCTTGAAAAGGTTGTTGTGGAAAAAGATTTAAAAAGGACGGGTCTTCTTTGCAGACATTAACATATTCTATAAATTTTAGTCAAATTTAATATAAGTATCTCTAAGCAAATGAAATCTTGTATTTTGCATTTTGTATTTAATATGCTAATATAGACACATTATGGTAGTAAGAATGAGACATACAAAATCGCATACAGCAAACAGGCGCTCTCACCACGCTATAGAGAGCACTAGTTTTTCTAAGTGCGAAAATTGTAAAGCTTTAAAAAGACGTCACACCGTCTGTGTATCTTGCGGTTTTTATCGTGGTAAAAAGGTTGTAGATTTGATAAAAAAGACAGAAAAGAAACAAAAGAAAGCCAAAGCAAAAAAGGCCGAAGAGAGTAAGTAGTTTTCAAGTAACTTTTTGTTTTTAAACAATGGCAAATAGGCACCTTTCAAGATCAATAGTGCTTCAGACCCTTTTTGAGTGGGATTTTATATCTCAAGATAAAAAAGGCGACAGCCCCTCCGGTGAAAATATAAAAGATGTTTTAAAAAGAAATTTAAAAGAATTTGCTCCTGGTTTTGAGGAGGATTCTTTTGTTGTGTCTTTGATAGATCAGATTTTAAAGAAACGCGCGGTCATAGATGAGGTCATAGAAAAAGCAGCGCCTGACTGGCCAATAGAAAAGATATCGATTATAGATAGAAATATTCTTAGGATAGGTTTGGTGGAGCTTCTTTTTGGAGATAGAACTGAAGTTCCTCCAAAGGTAGCTATCAATGAAGCCATAGAATTGGCTAAAACTTTCGGTGGAGAAAATTCTAGTAAATTTGTAAATGGAGTGCTTGGCGCAGTCTATAAAGAGCTCGGCGAACCTGGCAAAGAGCAAATAAGTAACAAAAAGAAAAAACACGAAAATGAAGAACCGGTAGATATAAATAAATTGCCAGTTGAGATTTTAAGTGGAGCTATGGTTTATGCCAAAAAAGACAATCAGATTTTATTAGCATTTGTGCATGATGTTTTCGGTTATTGGACTTTGTCTAAAGGCAAGGTGGCTCCTGGTGATGAAGTGGAACAGAGTACTAAAAATGCCATCAAGAAAGAAATCGGTTTAGATATAACAATAGAAGAAAAATTAGGAGAGAATCAATACGTGGCTACACACCCAGAAAAGGGAAAGACTTTAAAGAAAGTAGTTTATTATTTAGCAAAGAGTGAGTATAAGGATTTGGTTTTGGAAAAATCTGGTGGGCTCGACAATGCTCGTTGGTTTGAATTAGCGTCCATACCAGAACTTCGTATTTACAATGATATTATTCCGCTTATCACGAAAGCTATTGAGAAGTTGAACAGTAAAAAGTAGAAATTATAAAAATTAAGAATTAAGACAATGATACAATTTCCAGATTTCGAGAAAAAAATAAAAGTAACTTTTAAAGATAAGAATTTATTAAAACAAGCATTCACACACAGATCTTATATCAATGAGAATGGGGGGAATTCGACTTCTCACAACGAAAGATTGGAATTTTTGGGTGATGCAGTTTTGGAACTTATCGTCACAGATTTTTTGTATAAGAAATATCCAGGGTATACCGAAGGAGAACTGACAGCTCTTCGTTCTGCTCTTGTGAACGCTATTATTATTTCTGAAATTGCTTCAGAAATAGGGATGAATGATTATTTGCTTTTGTCAAAAGGTGAGGCGAAAGATTTTGGTAAGGCAAGACAATACATATTGGCAAATACATACGAGGCTCTCGTCGGCGCTATATATTTGGATCAAGGATACGATATTGCAGAAAAATTTATATCAAAGAATCTTTTGCCTAAAACAGAAGAAATCGTAAATAAAAAACTTTGGCGCGATGCGAAATCTTTAGTACAGGAAAAAGCCCAAGAATATGTATCTGTGACTCCAGCTTATAAGGTACTCAATCAATCTGGTCCAGATCACGATAAACATTTTACTGTTGGTATTTATTTCGGTAGCGAATTGATAGCTGAAGGGAAAGGTAAAAGCAAACAAGAAGCAGAACAAAAGGCCGCAGAAGCTGCATTAAAAGAAAGAAATTGGCTTGATTAAAAAAGATTATGAGACTCAAAACATTAATTATAAATGGTTTTAAGTCTTTTGCGCAAAAAACATCTTTAGAGTTTGAGAGTCCTGTAGTTTCGATCGTCGGTCCAAATGGTTCTGGTAAGTCGAACGTCGTAGAAGCGATACGTTTTGTGTTGGGCGAACAGTCGATGAAATCAATGCGCGGAAAGGGTGGGTCCGACCTTGTGTTTAAAGGTTCCAAAAATTTGCCAAAAGGTTCCAGAGCATCTGTGACTATTTATTTCAATAATACTGATAAAGTTTTTAAACTTTCAAATGATGCTGGAGAAGATATAAATCTGAATTATGATGTTATCTCGATTTCTCGTGAAGTTTATTCTGACGGATTAAATAAATATATTTTGAACGGTACAGAAGTAAGATTGAAAGATATTCACAACCTACTTGCCTCTGTAAATATCGGCTCAAGTGGACACCATATTATTTCTCAGGGTGAGGCAGATAGAATTTTGAATGCGAATTCACGCGACAGAAGGGAAATGGTTGAAGACGCGCTCGGACTTAAAATTTACCAATACAAGATAAAAGAATCCGAAAGAAAGCTCGAAAAGACAAACGAAAATATGAAAGAAGTCGTGATGCTTCGTAGAGAAAATGCGCCACATCTAAACTTTTTAAAAAAACAAGTAGAGAAATTTGAGAAAACAAAGGAAATGCAAGCAGAATTGTCTTCTTTGTATAAAGAATATTTAAAAAAAGAAAGTATTTATTTAGAGCAGGAGAAAAAGAATTTACAAGAAGAAAGAAATAAATTAAAAATTGAGCTTGATGAAGTCGCTGGTAAAATATCTCTTACCGAAGACAGCAATTCTGCTAAAAATAATCCAAAAATAGAAGAACTGAGAATGGTCGAGCAGAAGATAAATTCTGTTCGAAGTATGAAAAATGAACTTGAACGCAAGCTCGGACGCATAGAGGGAATATTGGAATCAAGAGAAAACAAAGTTAAAATCTCTGGCCGTTGCCCGCTTTGTGGCAGTGAGATAAAAGAATCAGAAGAAGGGCAGATTGAAAAAAGACACAACGAAGAAAAAGAATTGGAAGAATTAAAAAATTCACAAGCAAACGTCATCGCTGAGATACAAAAATTAAAAGAAGAAGAGGAAAAGTTGTATTCTTCGGTAGAATTATTAAAGCAAGATTTGAATAAAGAGATGGAAGCCTTGCGCGATCTTGAGCGTGAGAAATTCACTTGGAAAGTAAGGCAACAAGAACTTTCTTCCGCGCTAGAACTCGTTTCAATAAAAGAAAATAATTTAAATATTCGCAAAGAAGCTTTTGAAAATGAAATAAAAGAAGGCGCTGCGCTTATCGGGCACGATATTTTTTCATATCGTGATTTTCAGACTGATGAAAACGTGGCCACTGTAAATCAAGAAGAGCAAAAAAGAAAAATTGAACGCATAAAAATAAAATTGGAGGACGCTGGGCTCGGCAGTGGCGCAGAATTGATGAAAGAATACAAAGAAGTCACAGAACGAGACCAATTCTTGGTGAAAGAGTTAGAAGATTTAGAAAAGAGCATAGAATCCTTACAAAAACTTATCGCGGAATTAAAAGAAAAGATAGACATAGAGTTTAAAGAAGGTGTGAAGAAAATAAATGCAGAATTTCAAGAATTTTTCTCGCTTATGTTTGGTGGCGGGCACGGCTCTCTTTCTGTAGTGGTTGAAAGTAAAAGAAAGAAAAATACTGAGTCTGATGATTTGGATGATCTAAACGAAATGGCAGAAGCTGACGATGAGAAGAATATTGTTTTTGAAAAGGGAATTGAGATAAACGTTTCGCTTCCGCATAAGAAAGTGAAAGACTTGCACGCTTTCTCCGGAGGAGAAAGATCGCTAACATCCATCGCTCTTCTTTTTGCCATGTCGCAAGTAAATCCACCTCCATTCTTAGTTTTGGACGAGACGGATGCGGCGCTTGATGAATCAAACTCTCGAAAATACGGGGATATGCTCGAAAAACTTTCAAAACATTCACAGCTTATAGTCGTCACTCACAATCGTGAGACAATGTCACGCGCGGGAGTTCTTTACGGAGTCACTATAGGTGGTGACGGCGCATCCAAACTTCTTTCCGTAAAATTCGATGAAGCCACTGCGATTGCAAAATAAGATTTAATTATTCAGAACTTTTTCTTCTTGTTTTTCCGTTATTCCAGATAATTGAAAAAAAGAATTTAACTGTGTTATATTTTTGACTGTATCCATAGAGCCATCTTTGTTTAATTTTATTTGAAGCAGCATTCCTTTCATTGTCGGTTCGCTCCAAGACTGATCAAAAATAAAATTTCCGAGTGAATACGCTATATAACTATTTTTATAAATTTCTGTGTCTTCGATGACGTGTGGATGGTGGCCTATTACTATTTTTGCGCCATCGTCTACTGCTTTGTGCGCGAGATATTCTTGTCTTTTATCATGAACGTCTTGATACTCTTCTCCAAAATGAAAAGACACTATAAGGTAGTCTACTTGTTTTGCCGCATTTTTTATTGTCGTATCGAACTCGTCATCTCTAGCAATAATTACTCCAGCCTGCTCGGGTGTATTTTCTGTAGCATTTTTTGCCCTCATATAATCAGGTCCTTTGTCTGAGAAACCAAGAAATCCTATTTTCATTCCATTTTTCTCAAAAATAATCGGAGCCTCTGCTTCTTTTTTATTTAAACCTCCTCCCGTATAAAATATTCTATTCTCTTTGAGTCGCGACATGGTGTCTATATACGCTTCACGGCCCCAGTCGGCGACGTGATTATTTGCAAGAGACAAAATATCTAACCCAGCTTCTTTTAAAACGGGTATTATTATCGGGTCCATTCTAAAAGAATATAAATTTTTTTTATCAGTGCCCTTGTCGGATGCTGTGCCTTCAAGATTTGCAAAACTTATATCGGAATTTTTTAATATATTTTCAATTTCTTCTGAATTTTTAAATAGCAACGAGTAATCATTATTTAAATTTTTAACAACAGAATTTCTTACTCCTCGGTCGAGCATTATATCGCCACCAAAAGCTAAAGTGACTGAATCTTGTTTTTTTATTTCAGGTATTATTTTCTCTTCCACTAAAAAATATATAGGGAAAAATAATATGAGAAATATTATAAATATGTAAAATAATTTCCTCATACTGATTATACTAAAACATAGTCTATGGTTTTTCTCTCGAGATCAACCGCTTTTACTTTGATTTTTACTCTATCACCCAAACGGTATTTTTTCTTTTTCTTTTGTCCCACCAATTCCAATTTCTTTTCGCTAAAAACATAAAAATCTTCTCCCATGTCGCGGAGTTTTACAAGCCCTTCGCATTTTGTTTCTACCTCTTCCACATACATACCCCATTCGGTCATTCCGCTTATTATGCCGTCAAAAATTTTCCCCAAACGCACGCTCATATATTCTACCTGTTTGTATTTTATGGAAGCGCGTTCGGCGTCGCTTGCGCGTTTTTCTTGTTCGGACGATATTCTTGCTATATTTTCATACTCATGCAATTTTTCTCTGAAATTTTTATTTATTTTTTTATTGGCAAGATAATCGTTTAGTAATCTGTGTATCATTATGTCAGGGTAACGTCTGATCGGAGAAGTGAAATGTGTGTAGTATTCAAATGCCAGTCCATAATGCCCTATATTGTTTGTGGAATAAACAGCTTTTGCCATAGAGCGCACTATAGCTCTTTGTACTGTGTCTTTGATTGTTTCGCTTGTTTTTTCATTATTTAAACTTTCTAGGAGTTTGTTTATTTCTTGTTTAGGTATTATCCCATTATGCAAAGATATTTTGTACCCCAAACTTCGCAAGAAAAAAGCCAAGTCCTCCATCTTTTCTCTGCTTGGCAAATCGTGTACTCTATATATAGATATTTTTTCTTCGGGTTTATTTTTTAAGTCTTTTGTTTTTTTAGGTGATAATACTTCTGCCACTTTTTTATTTGCTAAAAGCATAAATTCTTCGATAAGTTTGTTTGAATCTCCACGTTCTTTTTTGATAACCTTGATGGGCGTGCCTTTTTCGTCCAACACAAATTTTACCTCTTCTTGTTCGAGCGATATCGCTCCTTTTGCAAATCTTTCTTTGGTTAATTTTTTTGCTAGGTTGTTTAAAATAGCGAGTTCTTTGTGTAGGGGAGCATTTGCATTTTTTATTGAAACTTCAGCTTCTTCGTAAGTAAATCTTTTCTGTGAATGAATTACGGTCTTACCAAACCATTCGTTTTTTACTTTTGCATTTTGATCTACGACAAACACTGCGCTCATTGTGAGTCTATCTTTGTTGGGGACAAGTGAGCATAAATCATTTGATAATATTTCTGGAAGCATCGGTATTGTTCTGTCTACCAGATACACAGAGGTTCCTCTTTCTTTTGCTTCTACATCAAGCGCACTGCCGACTTTTACATAATGTGATACGTCTGCTATATGTATACCAATTTCGTATTCATTTTTTTTAAGTTCTTTAAATGATATTGCGTCGTCAAAATCTTTTGCATCCGAAGGGTCGATAGTGAATGTTAAGGTTTTTCTAAAATCTCTTCTTCCCACATAGTCTGTATCTTTAATCCCAGCTTCTTTTATTTTTCTTGCTTCTTCTTCGACAGTATTTGGCAATTCAGCAGCAAAACCTTTTTCTATGGCTATTGCATGCATTTCAGTGTCATTGTCTCCCGGACGTCCCAAAACTTTAACGACTTTTCCTTCTGGGGCTTTTCGCGGATCTGTCCATGAAGTAATTTCTACAAAAACTTTTTGTCCTATTTTTGCTCCGTTTAAATTTGATTCTAGTATCAAAATATCGACGTACATTTTGGTGTCGTCCGGTTTTAGAAAAAAAAGGCTATCTTCTTTTTCGATTATTCCAGCAAAACGCATTTTTGCGCGAGAAATTATTTTTGTTACTTCCGCTGTTTGCCTGCCCTTACCTTTTGGGTGCATTAATATTTCCACCATGTCTCCATTTAGGGCAGTGTTTAAGTGTTTGAAATCAATTTCTGGATCTTGTCCTATATTTTTTTCTTCTCCAATCGCTACATATCCAGTGCCTTTGGAGGATATTGATATAATACCTTGAAGTTTGTCGGAATTTTTATGTGAATGTTTTACCTTATGTTCTTTTTCGTATTTCATTATTGTAACCATAACACAAAAATTCTTGTTTGACAAATTGTAAATAATGTGATATATTCTGTTTTAGAAAGATTACCTACCCCCACCCCCGAATTCGAACACTAATTAGTTTTTAATACTTCATTCATCATACCACAAGAAAGTGGTTTTTTTGTTTTCAAAATCTCTTTTGTAAACATTTCTTCTGGTGTTTTGAAAT
>JADZCK010000008.1 GCA_020851595.1 Candidatus Nomurabacteria bacterium
CACTACTTTTGATTTGAAAAATGGTTCTACTGTTCTAGATACTAAAGTTGCAAATGCTTCTTGTACCTCTGGTACAACTTGGAATGGAAATGTTTGTGCACAAAATCAGGTACAGAATCCAACGGTATCAATAACAGCAAATCCAATGTCAGTAAATTACAACGGAACATCTGTAATTTCTTGGACATCAGCCAATGCAACTTCATGTGTAGGAAATGGTGGAAGTAATGGATGGTCAGGATCTAAAAATCTTTCTGGAACATTCTCTACTGGTGCTTTAACAAACACAACTAGTTATTCAATAATATGTACAAATTCGAGTGGTCAATCAGCTGTGGACTCTGTAACCGTTTCTGTCGGTAACCAAAATCAAAACCCTACAGTAAATATCACGGCAAACCCTATAAGTATTCAGATGGGACAAAGTTCTATTCTTTCATGGTCTTCAGCAAATGCAAATTCATGTACAACTTCAACAGGAAATTCCGGCACTTCTGGAAATCAAACAGTGTATCCTTCTGTAACAACAAATTATTCTATCACTTGTTATGGAAACAATGGAACACAAGCCACAGATCAAGTAACTGTATATGTAAATCAAGTTCAAAATCAAACTTGTCAGGACCCTTCTGCAAATAATTATGGTGGACTACTTCCATGTACTTATTACAATCAAATCTGTCAGGATGTGAATGCGATAAATTATAGAGGCTCACTTCCATGCAGATACAATACTTACAATTATGTTTGCCAAGATCCTAGCGCGATAAATTATCGAGGCACATTACCTTGTCAGTACAATACCTATATCTACACTTGCCAAGACACGAGAGCCACAAACTATGGGGCAATATTGCCTTGTCGATACAATATTTATTTTGACAACAGACCAACTGTAGGAATTGCGGCAGACAGCACAGATTTAGCTTGGAACAGACCCACAAATATCCGCTGGTACACCACCAACGCAACATCATGTTACGCTAGCGATGGTTCATTTGGATGGGCGGGAGTAAAGAGTATTGGTCCAGGATCTTTCTACACAGGATCTTTGACATCTAGTAAGGTATACACCATCACATGTACAAATGCTTACGGTTCTGCTACAGATTCTGTAAGAGTAAACGTAAGAGGACAAGTGATCAATCCAGTTACCCCAGTAGCTCCTACATCATATGTGATAATCAATTCTTCTGTAGATAGAAATCAACCTATCGTTCCTACAATAGACAATACCAGACCTCATCCTGGAGATCAGATCAATTACACTGTAAGCTATCAGAACATTGGTAATGCTTCTATCACAGGACTTACCTTGAGGATTACACTTCCTTACGAAGTAGACTATATGTTCTCTACTCCAAACAATCCTGTAATTACTGGTAATGTGCTTACCTTTAATCTAGGTACACTTAAAGCTAACGGACAAGGTTCTGTTACTGTAAGGGTAAGAGTGAAGGATAATACTCCTTTAGGTACAGTGTTAAACTTCCCTGCTGTATTGTCATATACAGATCCTTCAGGAAATATACAATCTGTATCTGCTAATGTTACTGCTCAGGTATGGAGTGGTGATGTGAATACCGATAATAGTATAAACAGAAACACCGATAACAATATCAATCTTGGAGCTAATGTGTTTGGTGCTGGGTTCTGGCCAAGTAATTTGTTTGGGTGGTTAATATTCTTAGTACTTCTTTTATTATTGATACTTCTTATCTTGTATATTTACGAAAAAATAAGAAATTCAAGGACGGCAAAAAAAACTCCATCAGCCCCAAAACCTGTAATGGTCAAAAAAACTACAACCACAACGACGACCCCGCAACAGTAGAAGAGGAACAACAGAATTAAGAAAAATACTTATTATTTAGTTTATTTTTGAAAATTAATTTCAAAAGGGTACATCCCCATGCTACAACTTCCACGCAATATCCCTTCTTTGGGGTTCCCTAGATCTATATCTGTCGTTCCGTTTAACACCAAATTCTTACTTAAATTCATACTTGGAATCCGCACAAAAGAAGAACAATCGAAACTTCCGCTTGTATTGAATCTTAAAATAGTGTGCATCCCGGCTTTGGCGACACTTTTTATTGGAGAATAACCCCCTCTTGCAGTCAGATCTATGATTTGTTTACCGTCTACAATAGAAACATTTTTCCCATCAGCCACGACAGAAGAACCAGAATTCCCTTTTGTTATCACAAGAGCAAAACCAATCAAAGCGACTACTATTAAAATTGAAGAAAATATTTTCATAATTATAATTTAATAATACTAAACTCTAAAAATTAAACATAGGTGGAATAAAACCAATCACCACCAAACTATTAAGAAGATTAAACAAAGCAAGCGCAACAACTACAACCCCAGCAGATTTGAAGAAAAGTGGAGCATATTTGGACTGAGCAAAAGAAACAGAGCCAAATGACAATAACGCTAACACCGGAAGAGTTCCCAAAGCAAACGCAAACATAATCATAAACCCAGAAACAAATGAACCACTAGAAAGCGCCACTACTTGCATCGCTTGAGTAAAACCGCAAGGCAAGAAAAAAGTTCCGATGCCTAATATTACTGGAGCCAGAGTCGCATGTTCTACTTTTCGGAAGAAAGAAAAAATATTTGAAGGCAATGTAAAAGTATTTTTCTTGATAATTCCAAGTAAATTAATTCCAAGAAGGATCATCACAATAGAAGCCAATATTCCAAGTATAGTAGTGAAAATAAAATTCACGCCTATCGCCTTACCAATAAGTCCAAGCATTCCACCAAGCAAAGCAAAACCAAACAATCTTCCTGCGTGGAATAAAACAAACGGCTTCTTACTTTTTTTATTTTCACCTTGTTCATCTTTAGCAACCTTTGCAGAAAGAGACAACACAAGCCCTCCAACAACAGCAAGACACGAAGACACTGAAGCCACAAGGCCGATAATAAAACTCGTGGCAGGCGTAGTCTGGCTACCCAAGCTCAGATTTAAAATTCCAGATTTTTGTAATAAATAAAATAGTACCAAAAAAGTTATCCCTATTGGTATCGCTTTCCATAAATCATCGTTACTTTCTTTTTCTTCTTTCACTTTATCGACAGAAAGAGTATAACCATTTGATTTTATTTTACTCGTCAAAATATCTGCAATTTCTTCCGCGCTTTTTTCACTATTTGTTTCTATGTCGACTGTTTCTTTTTTTAAGTCCACATTTACACTACCGACAAAATCTTGCTCACCCAAAATATCTTCGATCAATATTTTACACGATGCGCAATGAGTCCCCTTCACACAAAATTTATATTTTTTTGTTTCTTGTTTGTCCATATAGTTTATAATTTTTTACTTTTAATTCTTAAAGAATTTCCGACCACTGACACACTCGACATAGCCATCGCAAATCCTGCAAATACTGGGGAGAGAAGCCAGCCAAAAAACGGAAAGAAAATTCCAGAAGCAAGCGGAATACCTACTATATTATATATGAATGCCCAAAAAAGATTTTGTTTTATACCAAGCATCGTCATTCTTGAAAGCTTAATCGCTTTGACAAATTTTGAAATATCTCCATGAAGAAGAGTAATCCCGGCGCTTTCGATAGCCACATCTGTGCCTGTCGCCATAGCGATACCCACATCTGCTTGAGCGAGCGCCGGCGCATCATTTACCCCATCTCCCGCCATAGCTACTACATACCCATCTCTTTGTAATTCTTTTACTTTATAAAGCTTATTCTCTGGCATCGCTTCTGCTACAACTTCATCGATACCTACAACTTTTGCAATATAATTTGCAGTATTTTTATTGTCTCCGGTAAGCATTACGACTTTTATTCCGAGTTTGTGCAAATTTTTTACCGCTTCTATCGCTTCAGGTTTTACTGCATCAGCTATCATAATCACACCAAGTACAGCATTTTTATCAGCGAGAATTACAGGAGTTTTACCTTCTAAAGTTTCTTTTTCTAAAACAGATTTATCAAAATTTAAATTTAATTCTTCAATAAGTTTTATATTACCAGCAAAATATTCTACTCCACCCACCACCCCTTTTAATCCTTTACCTTTTATAATTTCAAAATTAGAAACATCTTTTATTTCTATATTTTCTTTTTTTGCATAATTTATTACAGCATGAGCAATAGGGTGTTCAGATTTATTTTCCAATGTTGCAAGAATTGAAACAAATTCTTCTTCTCGCAAAGACTGTCCTTGCGAAGGATTAATCGATATAAGTTCCGGCTTACCTACAGTCAATGTGCCAGTTTTGTCAACAACTACTGCATTTACATTGTGAAGTTTTTGCAACGTTGCCGCATCTTTAATTAAAATTCCCTCGCGGGCTCCTTTACCGACACCGACAATAATGGCCGTAGGAGTAGCAAGTCCGAGCGCGCAAGGACAAGCAATAACCAAAATACCTACAAATGATACCAAGCCAAAAGAAAGTGCTTGAGAAAAACCGAGATACTGTGTTCCGACGACTAGCCATGATACTAAAGTGACAACTGATATTCCTAAAACAACAGGAACAAAAACACTTGAAATTTTATCTGCTAATGCTTGTATCGGTGCCTTACTACCTTGAGCTTCTTCCACCATTTTTATAATTCTGGCAAGCATTGTTTCAGACCCAATTTTTGTCGCTTTAAATGTAAAAGTTCCATTTGTATTTATTGTCCCAGCGACGACACCGTCTTCGGCTTTTTTTGAAACAGGCATAGGTTCTCCTGTAATCATAGATTCATCTATATAAGATGTTCCTTCAACAATAACTCCATCTACAGGAATAGAACTTCCGGGTTTTACGATAATTAAATCTTCGTGCACAACCTGACCTATTGGAATTTCAATTTCTTTCCCACCTCTAATCACCAACGCAGTCTTTGCTTGTAAATTTAAAAGTTTTTCAATCGCATCACCTGTTTTTTTCTTTGATCGTATTTCTAGATATTTACCAAAAGTAATAAACCCGATAACAACAATAGTCACATCAAAATATGTATATTCTGGTACACGCAAGAGCGAACCGACTGAAGGTAAAAGTGTGATAATCGTACTATATGAATAGGCCACAAGCGTTCCGATACCAATCAAAGTATCCATATTGGCAACCCTAAAACGTATAAAACGCAAGACTCCATTTAAATAAGGTTTTCCAACCCAAAAGAGAGTAATAGTCGCCAATACCATCGAAACAGTATTAAACAATTGCATTGGTATTGGTAAATTTGGAACCGAATAAATAATGCGAGAAAAAATATCCCACATCATTAACACAAAAACTATAAAAGTTACTGGCAAAATAAAATGTGTTTTTTGTTGTAATTCTAGAAGTTCATCATCTCCTCCTGTCGCAAGATGATCAGAATGCGAAATTTCATCTTTTTTATTTTCTCTTATAAGAGAGTAACCGAGCTTGTCTATCTCTTTATTTATCGTATCTAGGGTTACAAGAGATGGATCAAAATCAATCTTGGCTTTTTCATTGCCATAATTAACTAAAACATCCTTTATATGCGGTAACGCAGAAATTTTTTTAGTTATTATGGATGCACAACTAGCACAATGCATTCCTTTTACTTTAAAAGTATTTATAGCCATATTTTTTAGATGTTATACCAATTTTTTCTAAGACCTTTGAGTGCTTCTATGCCATTTGAAAGAAATTGTTCTACAGCATCAGCATTATTTAATATTTCAGTACGGTTTGATTTTATACGAGTTTCTTTAGTCATCAAAACTCCATCTTCATGATGAGAAATCATAGCATTCAAAAAACGAAGATCGAGGGTGTCATCTGCCTGTCCAAGATTTGCAACAATAGGATCTCGTACAATGCGAGTATCTCCATACCAATCTTTCTTCCATTTATAAAGTTCAGCTATTGCGACAGGTTCATCTTTAATAATTTCTTCTGATAATTTTTTCATTTCTGGACGAATAGTATTTTTACCCAATTGTTCGGCTAAAAGAATTGCCCCCTTGTGATGTGCAATCATCGCATTAATATATCTTAAATCAAACGTTCTACCAGTCTGCCCCAAATTCATATTATCTTTTAAATACATAGATGTCTGATATTCGGGTGTCAAATAATAACCAATAACTACACCAAGAAGTAAGGCTACAACAACAAAACCTAATGACAAATATAATGATATTTTTTTCATATTATTTTCTTTTTAATTTATAAACTTTTAATATTTCCTCAGTCGCTTTAGCGGTTTGACCTTTTTGAATCTGATTCACCAAGCAATGTCCCAGATGCCCTTCCAAAAGAAGATCTTCAATATTTGAAAGTCCTTGCTTAACGGCAGATGTTTGGGTAATTACATCAATACAATAAATATCTTTATCTATCATATTTTGAAGCCCACGCACTTGACCTTCTATTATCTTGAGACGACGTATTAATTTCTGTTTTTTTGTATGCATACCAAAAGTATATACCCCCTAGGGGGTATTGTCAAGAGAGTTTGCACAACTTATTTTTTGTTTATTTTGCTAGATTAATTTCTTGAGTTCTTGCTCGTACTTTTTCATAACTTCTATACCAGCATCATTTTGGTTCATTCCTGCCTTCATCTTTTCTTGTATTTCCTCTGCGATCTTTTTAAAAAGCTCTGGATTTTTCTCCATCATATTTATAAACATATCTATCTGAGCTTCAGGTACACCTTGGGTGCGAAGCATTTTTTTAAGTAAAAAATTTTTAAACATGAAAAGAGTATATATTATTCATCCATAATATCAAAATCAGTGCCGGGTTCTGAAGAAGCTTTTCTTTTTCTAATAAAATACGCACCGTAAGCTGAAACACCGATAAAAATAGCAGAAATTACCGGAAAAATAGGGAAAGAATTAGTACTATTTTTATCTTGCGCCAACTCACTAGCGACAGCATTAGCCGGTAAAATATCTGACAATTTTGCGGTTGCTACTGTACTTACAGTAGTTGTATTAGATTTTGAGATTTTTCTAGAATAAGAAGGTTTTTCCATAGCAACTGCATAATTAAATACTATTTCATTCTGTGGCGTCATAAGTTTCAAACTACTTTTATCTAAAATAGAAAAATTTGTAATTCTTGGAGAAATAATCAATTTCTTTTTTGAAGCAAGCACTGTGTTTTTGGGTATAGTAAAACTTTTATTGTCACCAACCAAAAACCAACTTGAGATATCTATGCCATAATCTGTATCATTTGAAAGTTCTATAAAAAAATCTTCTTCGTCCCCTACTCTTGATATGGTCACACTGGCAGGAATTATTTTTATAGTCACCTGACTAGAGGCATCTACAATATCTGAATAATAATTTGAATAGTAAAAGAAAGAGACAGTGTATTCACCTGGGTAAAAATACGTATGGGTAAAAGGCTGATTGTAATTCAATTGAATTTCTTTAGAATCTCCATCACCGAAATTCCAAAAAACTTTTCCAGAATAAAGTTTTTCCCCTTGATGACCATAAACTCTTCCATCAAAAGATACAGGGATACCGACAACACCGATGTTTTTACTAAAAATCTGTGTCTTTATTTTTTGTTCTTCTGTTGTTTTTGGTTTTATTGTCTCTGTTGAACCAGACCCAGAAGATCCCGACGAAACAGATCCGCCCCCAGATGGTGAAACTACTGGTGGCGGAATTGGAGGGAAAACTGCACCTTCGTTTATCGCACTTGGGGTAGGAGAAGCGCCAGACCAAGAACCAGATATCTTTTGCAAAGAATTTCCATCTCCTGCTCCCCCTTGAGAAGAAACATAAACAATAGTATCGATAGCATTTCCGTCTTGATCTATAATTTTTAAAGTATCACCAGTATTATTCAAACTTGTAATTCCAGTGTCATAAACAATTCCAGAAAAACCAACATGATCTGCAAGGAAAGCATCCTTGTCTCCTGCCAGAACGATATAACTACCAGCAGAAATAGAAAAATCAACTTCTCCGTTTATAGTTCTGTTACCAGAACCATCATAAATTCTCCATTTTGAAGCATCGATAGTAATATCATTGGATCCATCATTATAAATCTCAATCCACTCTTTACTTTTTCCACTAGAAGAATCAGATCCAGACAGATCATACATAATTTCATTTATTAGAAGATTTGCTTTGGCTATATGAACAGAAGAAAATAAAAATATTGCAACAAAAATGGTTATAATTATTTTTTTAGATATGGCAATATCTTTCATTTCGTGTAAGGTATTATGATATAATCATATCATGAGTGAAAATGAAAAGAAAATAGATTTTTTGGCGATTGGAGATGTGGTCGTAGATATGTTCATAAGATTAAAAGAAGCTCATATACATTCACGCCCAGACGAAAGTTCGCCTGAGCTTTGTCTGCGTTTTGGAGACAAAATTCCGTATGAAAATGTATATATGGTTCCTGCTGTAGGTAATAGTCCAAATGCTTCTGTCGCTGCAGCACGACTAGGCCTAAATTCTGCTTTGGTTACGCATCTGGGAGACGATGAACAAGGAAAAGATTGCTTGAAAAGCTTAAAAAATGACAAGGTTATTACAGATTACATAACAACAGAAAAAGAAAAGACAACAAATTGCCATTATGTCCTTTGGTATGATATAGATCGAACTATACTCATCAAACATACTAAATTTGAATACAAATTCCCCGAGCTAGGTGAAGCTTCTTGGGTTTATTTGAGTTCTCTTGCAGAAAATTCCATAGAATATCACGAAGAAATTTTAAAATATTTAGAAAAATACCCAAACACCAAACTCGCTTTTCAACCAGGAACATTCCAGATTAAATTTGGCACAGATAAATTAAAAGATATTTATAAAAGAACGGAAGTATTTTTTTGTAATGTTGAAGAAGCGGAAATAATAGCAAATAAAGAAATTAAAGATAAAAACCCAAGTAACATTTTAGAATTATCAAAAGACATACAAGCTCTGGGGCCTAAAATAGTTGTCATTAGTGATGGGCCAGCTGGGGCATACCTTTACTTGGACGGCGAGCTTTGGCATATTCCTTTATACCCAGATATCGCAGCTCCACTAGAACGTACAGGCGCTGGAGATGCATTTTCTTCTACTTTTACGGCAGCACTTGCTTTGGGGCTCTCCCCTATTGAAGCATTTACTTGGGGGCCAATAAACAGTATGTCTGTAGTACAAGAAGTGGGAGCGCAAAAAGGACTTCTTTCTCGAGAGAAATTGGAAGAATATTTATATAAAGCTCCGACAAGCTATAAACCAAGAAAAGTGGATTAGGATTTATTTTAAATAAGTACCAAATATTATTGTGCAAAACAAAGACAATCCAAAAAACAAAATTCTATCAAATATGCTAGAGTAGAGAAATGAATAAACAAACAGGCAGAGAAATACTCGAAGAGCTTATAGCATCTTATCCGATGCGGATTAATAAATACCTAGCTTTAAAGAAGATCTCTACCAGAAGAGGCGCAGACGAACTTATAGAAAATAAAAAGGTTTTTATAAATGGAAAATTGGCAACACTTGGCAGTAAGGTGAACGAAAACGATAAAGTAGAAGTAAAAGGCGCTAAAGAAATTGAATACAAGTATTTTGCTTACTATAAACCAATCGGTATTGAAACAAATTCTCCCAAAGAAGGTTTGTTCCCTTTAGGCAGATTAGATAAAGCTTCACACGGGCTTATGATTCTCACAAATGACGGGCGCATCACAGACAGACTTTTAAATCCAAGATATTTTCATGAAAAAGAATACGTAGTCCGTACTTCAAACAAACTCCGCACAAGTTTCAAGAAAAATATGGAAGCTGGAGTAGATATCGAAGGTTATAAAACAAAACCTTGCAAAATAAAAATCTTGAGCGATTTTACTTTTAAAATTATTTTAACTGAAGGGAAAAAACATCAGATCCGCCGTATGTGCGCCGCCTTGTTCCAAGAAATAGCTGACCTAAAACGTGAAAGGATTATGAACATAAAACTCGGCACTCTAAAACCAGATGGTTTGAGAGAAATTAAAGGAAAAGAATTAGAAACTTTTTTGAATCAAGTATTGAAATAAAACGTTAAAGGCCCCGAACGTTTCCGTTCGGGGCCTGATGATAATAACCCTAACCCTCAATAATTTGAGCAGAATCGGTCTGCTCTGGCCGCTCAGTTTTTATGGACCTGTACTGAGAACAGGTTTGGTCTACTTCTTCTTCCCGTGCTTGACCCCTGCACGGAAGGCCTCCGAGAGGAGGTCGAGCAGGACCCGCTGGTCTTCCCGAGCGACCAGCTTCTCCGTTTCTACGATCCCTTTCAGGATCGTCCCGACCGGATTGGTGGTCGAGAAATGGAGGTGGGCAACCACCTCTTCGGGGCGACCGCCAGCTTCCGTTTCTCCCCGCCGGTCAGCGGAGAGAGAACGGTTCCCTGCCTCCGAGTACCAGCAAACACCGTTTGCATAAAAATAAAATTCCATTTCAATCTCCTCGCCTAACCTCTCTTTTTTAAAGATGAGGAAAAACAAATTTTTACAGGCTATCGTTTCCGAAACAAAAATCCTAAAATAAAAACTGGGAGCTTTGTTTCAGAAACGATTTATTTTTAAAGAACAAACTCCATCCATTCAGACAGCAAATTTCTTTGTGGTCTGAAAAATGGAGGAGAGAATAGTGTGTTACAACTTACGCTCTCCATCCGATATAAGGCTCTGTTTCCTCATGGCTCTCCATTTTTTAAGAAAACGGGGACAAAAACTTTTTACCTTCTTTTCCGCCGGCGGATTTTCCGGCAACCTCTTGAGAGGAAATGTGTGGCTACTCTTCTACGTAGATGTGAGTGAGATAGGTGTTTGCGTCGAAATAGTACCTGATTTTCACCCCCTTTCCATCTACCCGGACCTTTTCGATCTCGAAATTGCCAGGGCATACGTTCATTTTGCGAGGAATCCCCTCAGAGTCGACAATCACCTGAGACAGGTGACCAGAGAAAAACCTTGCGAACTCCAAAGCAGTGGCGATGGCCTCCTCTTTTGTGCTGTACCTTCCGAGTATTTCCGGAAAATCCGGGTAACACCCAAAACCGTCAACACACTGGAGAACCTTGGTGTCAATTTTCAGGCTAAACATGATAATCTCCTAACCCGACCTCTCTCTTTCTAGAAGATGAGGAATTACAGGCTTTAATCTCAACCGGCTCACGCCGAAATCCATTCTCTTATACTCGCTCCCGCGAAGAGAAGAAAAAATACTTTAGAATATCCTTTCTTCTCTTCGCGAGCTTTTGTTTATTTAAAAGAGCCTAACTTAACTCTACGTAAAGTATAGCACATTACAACCTATTTGTCAAGCAAAAAAGACCTATTTTACGCAAAATAGCTTACAAAATAAGAGTTTTGACTATATCCACCCCGCCCTAAGGGGCACCCCTCAAGAGGGGAATTTTTACTTTTCCAAATCCAGCACTTCATCAATCCTAATTTGTTTGACGAATTCGGGAACGTGGGAGACGAGTATCATTGCCCCTTTGTATTCGTCTAAAGCTTTTGCGATTATCGGCAAGTGGCGGAAGTTTATATGGTTTGTCGGTTCGTCTAATATAAGTAGTCCGGGTTTTTGCATTACAAGTCGCGCGAAGGCAACGAGCCCTTTTTGCCCTTCAGACAAATCTCCTATTTTTGTACGAATAAATTCTCCAGTGATTA
>JADZCK010000009.1 GCA_020851595.1 Candidatus Nomurabacteria bacterium
GAGGCTGCTCGTTTGGCGCACTGTGATGATTTTATAGATGCTTTGCCAAATGGTTACGAGACATATGTAGGAGAACGCGGAGTGAAGCTTTCAGGAGGAGAACGTCAACGTGTCGCTATCGCTCGCGCAATTCTCAAAAACGCTCCAATACTTATTCTCGATGAAGCTACGAGCTCTCTAGATTCTCATTCTGAATCTTTAATTCAAGACGCTCTCCATAAACTTATCCAAGGCAAGACTACTATTGTAATAGCGCATAGACTTTCTACTATCAGGCAAATGGATAGAATAATTGTGCTTGATAAAGGAAAAATTATCGAAGATGGAGTTCACGAAGAACTTTCAAATAAAGAAGGTGGACTTTATAAGAAATTATGGGACCTGCAAGCAGGAGGATTTAAAAATGTGTTAGTATAGATTTATGGATTTAAAACACATTAGAAACTTTTCAATCATTGCGCATATAGACCACGGCAAGAGCACCTTGGCAGATAGAATGCTTGAAATTACTCATACTATAGAGACTCGTAAAATGCGTGATCAAGTCCTAGATTCTATGGATTTGGAACGCGAAAGGGGGATAACTATAAAGATGCAACCAGTGCGAATGGAGTACGAATTTGCTGGGGAAAAGTACATTTTAAACCTCATAGACACTCCTGGGCATATAGATTTCTCTTATGAAGTTTCTCGTGCTTTAAAGGCTGTAGAAGGCTCTATTTTGCTTATTGACTCAACTCAGGGAGTACAGGCTCAAACTCTTACCACACTCAATATGGCGCGTTCCGGAGGCCTTAAAATCATCCCTGTATTGTCTAAAATAGATTCACCTTTGTCTAGGGTAGATGAGGTAAAAGAAGAAGTTGTGAAGCTTCTAAATTGCGATCCAAATGAGATTTTGCTTGTTTCTGGACGCACCGGGGAAGGAGTAGAAAATTTACTTCAAGAAATAGTCAAACGTGTCCCAGAACCAAAAGAAGAATACAAAGGTGATAATAATTTGCGCGCGCTCATTTTTGATTTTAAATATTCCAATCACCGAGGTGTGATAGTTTTCATTCGAATTATAGATGGAAAAATTGCAAAAGGTGATAGCTTAATTTTTGCAACATCTCAAGAAAAATTTATTGCTCTTGAAGTCGGCACTTTTTCTCCTGAAGAAACGCCTGCAGATTTTCTTTCTAGTGGAGAGACGGGGTATATAGTAACGGGAATAAAAAAGCCGGGTATGGCAAGAGTCGGAGATACTATCACTATGGCCAAAAATCCACTACCAGCTTTCGAAGGATACAGGGAGCCCTTGCCCGTGGTTTGGGCAAGTATTTTCCCTGAGGATGCAGATGATTTTGCTGAATTAAAACTCGCTTTGGGTAAATTAAAACTTTCAGATTCCGCTTTTTCTTTTGAAGAAGAATCTTCTGGTTCTCTTGGGCGTGGTTTTCGGTGTGGATTTTTGGGGATGTTGCACTTGGAGATTATTACTGAAAGATTAAAACGTGAATTCAATTTAGCTTTGGTGATCACCACTCCTTCTATAACTTATGAAGTTTTACTTATGAACGGAAAGAAAGAGAAAATTTATTCCCCGTATTTTTTCCCAGATGATGCGAGTATCAAAGAAGTATTTGAGCCTTGGATGTCAGTAAAAATAATCACTCCCGCTACTTACTTGGGAAATATTTTACAATTACTTTTTGATCACGAAGCGGAAATAGGCGAGACGGAAAACTTTGGAGACAATCGTTCCACTATTTCTGTAAAAATGCCTTTGCGAGAATTGATGCGTAATTTCTTTGATGAATTAAAAAGTGTGTCTTCTGGATACGCTTCTATTTCTTATGAAATGGGAGAAATGCGTGAAGCAAATGTGACTAGGCTCGATGTGTTGGTGGCTGACCAAGTGGTGCCAGCTTTTTCTCGTGTTGTTTCAAGAAAGAAAGCGGAAGAAGAAGCTGAACAAGCGGTAGAAAAACTGCACGAGATTCTGCCACGTCAACAATTTGAAACCAAAATACAAGGTAAAGTTTTAGGACGTATTGTTTCTTCTAGAACAGTCAAAGCATTTCGTAAAGATGTGATGATGCATGGCAGTAAAGTAGTCGGCGGGGGTGACGTATCTCGCAAAAAGAAACTTTTGGAAAAACAAAAAAGAGGCAAGAAAAAAATGCGCGAACATGGTCGCGTAAACATTCCTCAAGACGTATTCTTAAAAATGATGCGTTCTAAAGATTAACGAAATATCGGAGTATAGAGCAATATCATGCTGACGATGATGAGTATGCTGACCACTGCCCAAGCGAATTGTATTCTCTTTTGATGTTTTTTATTGAAAAGCATATACTTAATGTAGCATATTATGACGAATTTTCAAACGAAAAAGAATTGGCGAAGAATATTTCAATCTAAACCATTTTTGGTTTTTCTTAGCGCTGTGGTTCTGATTTTTGCTTGGAGTGTTTACGGTTTTTGGAATAAAATGCAAGAAACGAGTAAAAATATGAAAATTATTGAAGATAAAGTAGCCGAATTAAAATTAAAGAAAGAAAATCTTTCTGCTAATATAAATAATTTAAACACCGAAGAAGGTAAAGAAAAGATTTTTAGGGAAAATTTTGGTTTAGTCAAAGAAGGGGAAGGTGTCATAATAGTAGTAGAAGATAAAAATAAAATTGAGCCCCCAAAAGCCGAAAATTCCTCAAAAATCACGACATTTTTCAAAAATTTGTTTAAATAGACTATGTGATATAATAAACTTATGAAAATAGTATTTTTTGAAGTTCCTAAAAAAGACGAATCAATTTTTTTAGGACATTTTAATGGCGCAGAAGTTTCTTTTTGTGAAGAAAAATTAGAAGAAGATAGTGTTAAGAAAGCAAAAGACGCAGATGTTGTCTCTGTATTCGTCAATTCTAAAATAAATAAAAAGGTTATAAATGCATTACCAAATTTAAAATTTATCGCTACACGTTCTACGGGCTTTGATCATATCGATTGCGAATACGCTAAAACCAAAGGAATAAAAGTTGCCAATGTTTCCTCTTACGGTTCTCATACTGTAGCCGAATTTACTTTCGGTCTAATGCTCAACCTTTCCAGACGCATTATTTTTGAAAATAATTACGTAAAGAAGACAGAAGATTTTAATTATTTTCCAAAAATGGAAGGTTTTGATTTAAATGGCAAGACTTTGGGTGTCGTAGGCACCGGGAAGATAGGTAAAAACGTCGTAAAAATAGCAAAAGGTTTTGGAATGAATATCGTAGCCTATGATCTTTACCCCGATCTTGATTTTGCTAGAGAAAATAATTTTGAATATAAAAGTTTGGAAGATGTTATTAAAATATCTGATGTTATTACTTTGCACACTCCTTACAACAAAGAGAATCATCATTTAATAAATAAAAATAATATTTCTCTTATGAAAAAAGGTGTTTGTTTGGTAAATACAGCTCGCGGAGAACTCATAGATACTTTTGCCATTGTTGAAGGTCTAAAAAGTGGAATTATTTTAGGTTTTGCTACTGATGTTTTGGAAGCAGAAAGAATTCTGAAAGAAAAAAGAGGTTTCTTTGGCGGACCAAGCAAAGAGGAAGAAAGGCTTATAAAGATAAACCATGAATTGATGGAAATGCCAAATGTTATTATTACTCCGCACGTCGCCTTCTTTACCTTTGAGGCTGTGGCTTCTATACAAAAAACGACAATTGAAAATATAGAGGGTTTTCTTTCTGGCGCCTTGATTAATCTGGTGAATTAAAATATGGAAAAAAGTCTGATAAAGAATTTTGATGAATTAAATACTACAGACAATCGAAAACTGGCTCTTTCTATTGCAGAAGCTGGTTTGTCTGCCATTAACACAGAAAATGTTGTTTTGAATTCTGTGAAATTGGAAGGAGATGTTTTGAGTATTAAAGGTGAGAGTTTTATTTTATCTAAATTTAAAAATATTAAAGTTGTGGGTTTTGGTAAATCTTCCTGTGATGCAGCATTGGCTTTGGAAAAAGTATTGGGTTCAAAGATAAATGCTGGTGCTGTAGTCGGATTATCCAAGGTAAATTGCGAATATATCGAAACATTTGCTGGTACTCACCCTAGGCCAAGCTCTCCTAATGTTTTGGCTGGAAAAAAAATATATGAATTATTAAAAGATTCTACTGAAGAGGATTTGATCATCGCTCTTGTGTCTGGTGGAGGTTCGGCGCTTCTTTGTTATGGAGATGAAGAATGCGAACAGGGCACACAGCTTTATGATAATTTCTTAAAGTCTGGTAAAACAATTTCTGAGATGAATACTATCAGAAAGCACTTGTCTGTTTTGAAAGGAGGAGGATTAGCAAAGTTGGCTTATGGAGCTACTATAATCGGGCTTATTTTCTCTGATGTTCCCGGAGATAATTTTAAAGATGTAGCTTCAGGGGCGACTTATAAAGACGAAACCACTGTAGATGATGCAGAAAAAATTATAAAAGATAATAACTTAGGAAATTTTAATTTAATTGAAACACCTAAAGAAGATAAATATTTTGAGAAAGTACACAATTTTGTTTTAGTTTCTAATAAAACCGCAGTGGAAGCTATGGCAGAAAAAGCAAAAGAATTAAATTTAGAAACAAATATTATTTCGACCGATTTGTATGATGAAACAAGCGTAGCTATTGATAAAATATTTTCTGTTAAAAAAGAAAATTCTATTGTGTTGGCTGCTGGAGAGCCAAGTATTGTTGTTCCAAAAAATGTCGGAAAGGGTGGGAGAAATTTACATATGGGGTTGTCTGTGCTTTCTCAAAATATTGATTTAAAAGATACTGTATTTATCTCTCTTGCTTCTGACGGTATGGACAATAGCGATGCAGCGGGAGCAATAATTGATTCGGAAACAATCAGAAAAGCAAAGGATTTAAATTTAGATGTTTCAGATTATTTAGCTCGTTTTGATTCATATAATTTTTTCCAAAAAACAGGGGATATGATCATGACCGGCCCAACCGGCGCAAATGTTTCTGATTTGATGATTCTCTTAAGTAAAAAATAAATATGGAAAATAAAGTTACAAAAATATTAGCGGAAGAAATAAAGGATTCACGGGGTAATCCGACTTTAAAAGTTACAGTTTTCTGTGAAAATAAATTTGAAAGTTTTTCTGTGCCTTCTGGAGCTTCTACGGGAGCCCATGAAGCGCACGAGCTCAGAGATGAAGACGGAAAGGGTGTAAAAAATGCGATAGACAAAGTAAATAATATTATTGCTCCAGCTTTGGTCGGACAAGATATTTTGAATCAAAAAGAAATAGACAGGATAATGATCGAGCTTGATGGGACGCCAAATAAAGACAATCTGGGTGGAAATTCTATGATAGGAGTCAGTATTGCTTGCGCTAAAGTTGCCGCAAAAGTTTCTGGGGTAGAAGTTTTTGAGCATTTGCGAACTTTGGCAGAGATAAAACCTTCTCGAAAAGCCCCATATCTTTATATGAATTTAATAAATGGTGGAAAACATGCAAGAAATAATTTAGCTTTTCAGGAATACCATATTGTGCCCGATACAGAGAATGTAGAAGAAGCAGTCGAAATAGGTATTAAGATACAAAATAGTTTAAAAGAAATAATAATTAAAAATTTAGGAGCAGAATCTGTGGTGTTTGGTGATGAAGGTGGATTTGCTCCAAAGGTAAGCGATATCAGGAAACCATTAGAATATTTAAGTGAAGCAATAAAACAAAATAATTTAGAGAGTAAGGTTCGTTTGGCTTTGGATGTGGCGTCTACTTCTTTTTACGAAAATAATTTATACAAAGTTGACGGAAAAAATATCACAAAAGATGAACTTTTAAATATTTATAATTCTTTGATTAAAGAATTTAATTTACTTTCTATTGAAGATCCTTTTTATGAAGAAGATTTTGGAAGTTTCCGAAAGTTGAGAGAAAATAATAATATAAAAGTAGTAGGAGATGATC
>JADZCK010000010.1 GCA_020851595.1 Candidatus Nomurabacteria bacterium
AATTTAAAAAAAATAAAATTCACACATATAATGTTAAGGAAACCTATTATTATTTTGATTAGCCTAGGTTAAAATTTGAGAAGATATTTATAGAATATTATGTATGATATGTTTAAATTTTTACTGCTTTAATAGGATTTTCAAATGAAAAACTTAACCTTTTGCCTTTCTTTTCTATATTTAATTTTAAATTTAACGATTTCCGCATCAGAGGAAATTACTTTTTCAACAAAACCTAGCGTTAAAAAAGAAGGAGAAAACTATAAGATATCCTTTGCTGTATCAAAATCTACTGATATAGAAATTTCAGTTGTAGATTCTTTGATAAAGTCAAACATTTTATTTTACTACGCTCCTTTTCCTATGTGTGAATTTTCACCTTTTTTTTGAAAGATGGTATTAGCATTTCAAAAAGGCATCAAAGTATTTAGCCGTATTCACTCCTACTTTTTTGCTTTTCACCTATCCTCGTATTTTTGCTCTGGATTACCATTTTAAGGTATCCCTATTATCTTTTCTAGTTTAAAAAAGCTGTAGGAATCTAAGCTACAACTCTGGTTTTTCGTCAATTTGACGATCCTATTGGCGACTCTGATTTTTCTCCTACAGCTAAAACTTTAATACCTTCTGACTAACTATTTCTTGCTAAATTATTTTTGTTCATTTATGAATTGGATTATATTCTTCTCCTTTATGTAAAATGGCCCAAATTGTTCTAAGCAGTTTGTCGCTTACTGCGATCAATCCCTTTTTTCTAATTCCGTTTCCTTTTTTTCCTTTTGTTTTTCGTTCGTAAAATTTTTTAAAGTTGACATTATATTTAATAACTTGCATTGCACCTGAAAAAGCCCAATATCTTAATTCATAATTTCCATGATGAGAAATATGGGCTGGACAATTAACACTTGAGCCACTGGTCTTGTCAATTAAATTTAAGCCGGCTAATTTAGTTATTTGTTTAGCATTTGAAAATGCATCATAATCACCTATCGAAAGAAGTATTCCTGTAACAATTTTAGGCCCTAATCCTTTAATTTTTCTTAGCTTTAAATATTCCAAGTCGTTTTTCACCAAATCATGACATCTATTAAACCAGATATTATCATTTTCTATGGCCGATGATAATTGTTCAATGGAATTTAGCATGAATACTCTTTCTTCTTTTTCATTAATATTTATCCCAATGGAATTTTTTGCAGCATCATATAACTCTTTAAGATTTTCAATGCTAAATCTTTTTAATTCCGCTTTGCTTTTTTTTATAAATTCTTTTTCTGTTAAACTTGTAATCGACTTTTTTGTTGGAAACATAAGTAGAAAATTGCGAGATTTAGTAGAACTTATATCAGATACAAGCTTCTCAAATTCAGGGAAAAACAAACTCAAATTAGAGCTCGTTCTGTTCTTATATTGAATAAGAGTTTTTTGAGCGTTTTTCCAACACCTTAGGGTAATTCTTTGGTAAAAATGCCTTTTGGTGCCATTTACAGCGAAATGAAATTTACTCTGACCAATTAAATCTAATATGGCCGCAGCATCTTTTTTGTCAGATTTTCCTTTATCTTGGTGGTTTGTTTTTCTATTATGAAAAACTGTTAATGGATCAACCAGGCAGATAGTAAATTTTTTGCTAATTAAATAATCGTATATTGGTCGCCAATATACACCTGTGGGCTCAAGACCTATAATAACATTTGAAGATTTCTTTTCACAAATAAGATCTTTTATTTTTTTATTTAAATCTTCAAAACTATTAAATGAATTTTGAAAGGCGAACTTTTTAATAAAGATGCTGTCTCGCGTGCCAAAACAAGCATCATGTTTATCTTTACTGACATCAATACCAACAATTAAAGTGTTTATATTTTTAACTAAACTCTTCCATTTTTCGAGGTTCTGGATATAATCGTTCTTCATAGTTTTTCTCCTATATTCGTGGGTGGATTACTATTCTGCCAAGCCAAAGTTTGCTCTTTGGTTTGGCTTCTACTTTTTAATTCGTCCCATAGACAAATTAAAATTTCTACGCTGTTTGAAAATGAATAACCTTTAAACATCAATAAATCGATATTATTGAAATTCTTTTTACAAGAAAAACAATGAGAGAGATTGTTTTTCGGATTTACGGTTGCTTGCATTTCATTGCAAATAGGACATAAAAATCTAATATAACCTTCAGATTCTTTAAATGGTATTAGCAAATTATTTTCGAGATTTGCTAGAACTAAAGACATTGGTAATTTGGTTCGCAAATCCCAAAGTAAACTTTTTGAATACATGACATCTGCCTTTCTTATTAATAATTTAATGTTCGCATGTATAATCGAAATTAATCTGGAAAAGATTAAAAAATAAAACGATTCGATAATCAAATAGAGATATAATATTTTTATGACACTTAAATTTGTTTTGAAATCATTAAAAACTGGCGATAAATATAGATTTGTTTTTATATTAGTTTGATAAATATGGGGCGAGGTATAATTTAAAATGAATATTTGCGAGGTCAAAAGCATAGAAATCATAAAATATTGTAGTTTACTGGCTTTAAACAATAAAATTAGTTTTTTAAGATTTCTTAGTCTACGAGGGGCGAAACGCTTGCACTTCGCCCCCAAGCTTTGGTGATTCGTGCGCAAGAAAATAATATTGCGAAAAGAAATTTTTAGTTTCGGGGGCGAAGTCCAAGCGTTTCGCCCAAGAAATTGATACATTATTGTTGAGTCACCTCCACAATTGAAATTCGCTGAGTAGTTACGAATATTTTTTTTATTTAACGATTATTTCATTACAATATTTCTTTATAGTTTAAGGCAACTTTTTTAAAGGCATTTGCATAAGATTCAATTAATTCTGGTTGATAATGCTTGAACCATGGAATCGTAAATGCCTTTTGGGTAATGTTTTCTGTAATCGGAAGTTTGGTTTGTATTGGGCTGTTTCCTTTATTAAATTCTATTGTTGGTTTGCCATGATTATAAATATCAGCTTTGAATATGCCGGGGTTTAGGTGTAACGGGTTAGCATAAGGGGCGCGACTAATATTATAACCTTCAGCTTTCACAGCTTTGATAAATGAATCAATCGGTAAACCACCTAGTTCTTCTGTCTTGTAATGACCTACTGGGCAATACCAACCCCCCATCGTTGAACCTTCCTCTTCGTTTACTCGGTGGGGGTGTAGGCCTGGTGTGCCTTCCAATAATTGCCAGAAATAATTGATTGCTTTTCTGATTGCAACACATCTTTCATCGTAATATTTTAATTGTACTCTGCCCATGGCAGCACAAGTTTGGTTTAGTCTGTGTTTGTGCCCACCCAGTGGAATCCCAGGAAATTGAAAGCTTACATTGCTACTTGATTTAAAATAATTACTTTGAGAAT
>JADZCK010000011.1 GCA_020851595.1 Candidatus Nomurabacteria bacterium
AAAAATATTGGGATTTTAATAATTATTTATTCACAGGAGATAAAGATTATATTCTCAACAAAACAAATTCTGATAAAATTCTGGAAAGTTTTGGTTTTGATGTTAAAAAAATAAATACTTGCGCAAGTAGCGTTGAAACAAAAAATATAACAGATAATCAGGTAAAAGAATTAAATAAAACGCATCTTTACGGTACCCCCACTATATTTATAAATGGTAAAGCTTTTGTGGGCCCAAAACCATATAGGGTGTATAATAGTGCTATTAATAGATTTATTTTCTTTTAAAACATATGAAAGGATATTATGCAAATATAGAGAAAGATACTTTAGAGAATACAAATTTTAGAAAGGTTCTTTATACTGGAAAAAATAGCCAACTAGTATTGATGAGCTTAAAACCTAAAGAAGACATAGGGATGGAGGTTCATCCTGATAATGATCAATTTTTCCGTTTCGAAAAAGGAATGGGAAAGGTTTTTATTGATGGAAATGAATATGAAGTTTCTGATGGTTCTGTGATCATCGTTCCTGCTGGCGCAGAGCATAATGTAGTGAATGTTTCTGAGGCGGAAGATTTAAAACTCTATACAATTTATTCTCCAGCTCATCATTTAGATGGAGTTGTTCGCGCTACAAAAGAAGAGGCAGAAAAAGACAGCCCAGATTTTGATGGAAAAACCACAGAATAATATTTTTAAAATTTGGTTGACATAAATATATAGTTTGTTCTCTAATCAGTGTGGATAAGAAAGGAGGTACTCAAAATGAGTATCGTTTTGGATTCTAAAAACAGAATGCTATGGGTTCAATGCTGACCGGTCCTTTATAATTTTCGCAAAAAAAAAGACAAAAACATAAAAATAGATTAAAATAAGACAATATTGTATGGGGGCGCAAAATGGTTTGATAATTTTATTTAGCGTTATTGTAGTTGGTTTTTTGATTTTAGATCTTGGTTTTTTGAATAAAAAAAATCATAAAATAGGATTTAAATCAGCTTTTTACCAATCATTGTTTTGGGTTGTTATTTCTTTGGTTTTTGGTTTTTTAATTTTTATATTTTTAGGGAAAGTTATAGCTGTAGAATTTTTGAGCGCCTATGTTACAGAAAAGATGCTTTCAGTGGATAATCTTTTTGTGATTATGCTTATTTTTAGTTATTTTAAATTAGAAGAGATCTATCATCATAAAGTTCTATTCTGGGGAATTTTTGGGGCCATATTTTTCCGAGCTATTTTTATTGGAGCAGGAGCTTTTATAATTCATCAATTTTACTGGATATTGTATATTTTTGGGGCTTTTTTGCTTTACACGGGTATAGCATTGTTGCGAGATAAAAAAGAAGAACATGTTGATTTTCGTAATAATAAACTAATTAAATTTGCGCACAAAGTTTTACCTTTTACTGCTAGCCATCATAACGGTAAGTTCTTTTTTGTTGAAAATAATAAATTCTATTTCACCTCATTGTTTATGATTGTTCTACTTGTAGAGTCTACTGATATCGTTTTTGCTGTTGATTCTATCCCTGCTGTGTTTGCCATATCTCAGAATGCTTTTGTTGTATTTACTTCAAATATTTTTGCAATTATGGGTTTGCGTGCCTTGTTTTTCTTAATTGAAAATATTTTGCATCGTTTCCATCATTTACAGAAGGGTCTCGCTTTTATTTTGGTTTTTATTGGTCTAAAAATGTTTTCTCCATTATTTGGATTGCATATTTCTTCTTTTGTTTCTTTTGGAATTATAATGTTTGCTCTTGTATCGTCAATCATTTTGTCTTTTGTTTTTCCAAAAAAGATTTAAATATATCTTGAAAAATGTATTAACATAGTTTATATTTAGTCAGGTCAAATTTTATAAAACTTGATTTTACATTTTTAATATTATAATGTTCCGTTCGGAACAAAGTACAAATTAGAAAGAAAGGTGTATTATGATTCACAGAAGTATCACAACCAGGTTTCTTCTTGAGCGCAACAAAGAGCAGAGTCTTGAATTTATCAAGCCCGAAAACAAACTCTTGCGACAGTATTATAGGGAAAAATATCCGACCGAGATCTGCGCATACAAATGCATGGATGGAAGGTTGAGCTTGCCTGTGATCACCAAAGTTCCTCAAGGAATTATCCAGCCCTACAGACAAATGGGTGGAATCTTTGACCTCGGGGATCCTTATCTTGGAAATCTTATCGAGAGGTGGGTTAATTACTCTGTTTCCAAAAAAAGGAAATGCCTTGTCCTCTCTACTTACCATTTTTCAAAAGGTGACCACAAGAGAGGATGCGCTGGACACGGAGAAGATACCAAAGAAGCCCTTCGTTGGGCAAAGAAACTGGTGAACCAGCATATTTTAATGTCCTGTGGTGGAAAGCTAAGCGAGAACTCAATAGTTTATCCGATTGTCGTTGGTATTGAAACAGATTCGGATGGACTAGTTTTTCATGGGGACTTCGGTAAAACTTTTTCCGTTTTCGAGAAGCTCGATCTTGGGGTCAAGGAGATTCGGGCTCGTATTACAGAACTCTATCCAAAGATGCCTCGAGATATCAGGGAAGACTTGATGATGCTCGTGTTGGGTAATCTCGAACACGTAAAAAGCCTCAAGAAAAACCACAAACATTCTGCAGATTTGGTACACAAAGAATCTGTGATCTGTATCGGCCGTGGTTTTAGTTGGCTACACGAGCCAAACAAGGCCCTCATCATTGGGCCTTACAGCAACCCCGTCTTTAGTATCGAAAAAGCAATCGAAACCGCAGGAAAGATTGTTTTGAAAAATATTAAAGAAGGAAGAGTTTCTGAGACTGATGGTGTGACTGTGATGTGTTCTAGCTTCTTCATGGAAGAAGGCATGAATCGCATGCGAGAGACGATCAAAGCGTACTCTTTGTATCGTATGGCAAAAAAGGTTCTTTTGGAAAAAGTTCCAGAGCTAAGTAAATACAATCTAGAATTTCTTGTTGGTAGTACAAGTCGTGAAGATCTCTTGTTTAGAGAAATAAACCCCTCAGACTTTGAAAAAATATTTGAAGAAAACACTAAACTTTCCGATGAAGAATCTGAGGCGATCCGTAGCTTAAAATAGAATTTCTTGAAAAACCTCCAATCGGAGGTTTTCTTTTTTTAGGTTATAATAGCTTTATGTCTGAGCCAATTTTCGAGAATGAATATAAAAAGCTAAATAAAGCTCAAAAAGAGGCTGTGGATACCTTGGAAGGGCCAGTGATGGTGGTAGCAGGTCCAGGAACAGGGAAAACACAAATATTATCTCTTAGAATAGGTAAAATCTTGCTAGAAACAGACACCAAGGCTGATGGTATTTTGTGCCTTACTTTTACAAATTCCGGAGTAAAAGCGATGAAGAATCGATTGCGTGAATATATCGGGCCTGATGCGGAAAAAGTTCACATTTCTACTTTCCATAGTTTTGGAATAGAGCTTATAGAAAAGAATTACGAATTGCTTGGTTTTAATGTTGTGCCGATATTACTTTCTGACGATGAGGCTGTTTTTCTTGTTGATGATATTTTGCAAAATAATGAATGGGAACATCTTCGTCCTCGAGCAAATCCAGAAATGTATTTTTCTGATCTGAAACAACTTATTTCTATTTTAAAAAGAGAAAGACTGAGTCCAGAAGATTTTTTATCTTACGTAGAACAAGATATTGAATTTTTGAAAAATGACAAAGAAAGTATATCTACTCGTGGTGAAAGTAAGGGGCAATTTAAAAAAGAAATTAAAACAAAAATAGAATCCTTAGAGCGTACTCGCGAGGTCGTGGAATTTTATAGAATTTATGAAGACAAAAAACGGGAGGCTGGTTTTATGGATTATGATGATATTTTGGAGTACACCGTGAAGCTGGTGGAAAATTTCGAAGATGTGCAAGAAGGTATAAAAGTAGAGTATCAGTATGTTTTGGTGGATGAACACCAAGATTCTAGTAATGTGCAGAATAATTTCCTTAAAGCCGTATGGAAAGATGTCGAAATACCAAATATTTTTGTAGTGGGAGACGATAGGCAGCTCATCTATGGTTTTTCTGGCGCGTCGCTTTCGTATTTTGAAGAATTTGCGCATTTTTTTGGAAAAGCAAAACTCATAGTGCTCAAAGAGAATTATCGTTCTACCGAAAAGATACTTGCACTTGCTGACGAATTATTAAAAAGTAAAATTTCTAAAGAAAAATTACATACTAATACTGATTTAAATTATCATCCGACATTGAGTGAATATGCTTACCCTCGAGATGAAATATTGGGCGCAGGTTTGTATTTTAAAGAAAAAATAAAAGAGGGAATGAAGCCAGAAGATTGCGCTTTGCTCGTACCAAAGAATTTCCATGTCAGAAATGCGATAGAAATATTAAATAATATGAATATACCCGTGTCAGCCGGGAAAAATTTATCGCTTTTTGATGTTTCAGAAACGCAAAGCTTGATTAGAATATTAAATATAATTTCAAAACCATTTGACTCTATTTCTTTGGCTGAATCATTGCTTGATAAATATACAAATATTCCAATCTTTTCTGCTCATTCATTTTTAAAATCTACCAAACCAGAAAAATTAACCATAGAAGATTTGGTAGTTTCAGCCAAAACAAATAATTTATTTGCTGGAGAAGAGCCTATACCTAAATGGGGAAATAAATTGAAGAACTGGATAAACAATCTTTCAAATGAAAAGCTTTCTGTAATAGTAAGTACTATCGGTAATGAATTTTTGATCAATGAATCCAAGAATCACGAAGAATTGATCTGCAACGTAGAAGTAGTGCGAAGTTTTATTCATCTGGCTTTGCTTTTTGAACAAAAACATAAAAATAAAAAACTAAGAGAGTTTTTGGATTATGTAAAAAGATTAGAAAGCTATGGGAGTCATATAAGCTTGGCTAGTTTTGGATCTGAGAGCGGGGTGCAAGTGATGACTCTGCACAAATCAAAAGGTTTGGAATATAGAGCTGTATGGATAGCTCATATGAATGAAGAAGTGGTAATGTCGGAAAAGAGGAATGGTTTTTCTTTGCCAGAAAAAGTAAAACTGCATATAAAAGAGCGTGATATGGAATCTACAAAAAGAGAGCTCTACGTAGCGATCACTCGAGCTAAAGAATTCTGTAATATTTCTTATGCTGGGGAGAATTATACGGGTGCCGAAATAGAGCTTTCACAAATAATTCGTGAATTACCCGATGTGCATTTTGTGAAAAAGACAAAAGAAGAAACAGAAAAAGAAATTTTAGCACAAGGGCTTCAAATATATACCAGTATTGTGAAAACAGAAGAAAGCAATATTTTAGAAGATATTAAAAAATTCGTAAAAGAGAATTATGAAGAGAGCAGAATATCAGTATCTTTATTAAACAACTTTTTTGAATGCCCTTGGAAGTGGTATTTTAGGAATTTTTTGAAATTACCAGAAGTAAAAAGTGTATCGCTTGGTCTTGGTTCGGCTGTGCACAGCACGATAGAATTTATTTTGAAAAATAAAACCTTATTAAAAAATACAGAGATAAGAGAAAAAATAAAGGAAGAATTAGTAAGAGAGGGAATAGAAAATGAATCTGAATTGAAAAAGCTTATAAAGGATGGAGAAAAAGCTGTATTGTATTTCTTGGAGAATCATTACGCGAATTTGGCAAAAGATTATATATCAGAAAGGCCCTTGCAATTTCGTGATCCAAAATTCCCTCAATTGTTGATGTACGGAAAGTTAGACTTAACGGAAACTCTTCCAAATGGAGACGTGGTTGTGACTGATTTTAAAACTGGTAGTACAAAAACAAAAGGAGTTATAGAAAAAATAGATGAAGAGGGTAGGCTATCTACTTTTATGCGACAGCTCGCTATGTATTCGTATTTGGTTGCTGGTGCAGAAAAAAGAGAAGTGTATCTTTCCAAATTGTTATTTCTTGAAGCAAAAGAAGGAGACAAAAATGCTTTGTATTCTACTCACATCGATAAAGAGAAGATAGATTTACTCCTAAGAGATATTGCTGATTATGATAATTTATTAAAATCTGGGGATTGGGTAGAAAGGGCATGTAATTATAATTCTTTTGGTAAGGGAGATGTGTGTGAATATTGCAAAAGAGCAGATATTTATAAAAACTAGAAAAATAAAGCTGGGCCGTTGTCTAGCCAGCCTAAATAAAAGCCGATTGCTAAGCATAGTATTATAGCCGTAATTAAAATTATGCGTATTTTTCTTGTTTCTGGATCCATAATTACAGCATAGCAAAATCTTGTAATTTTGTCTTTTTGTTGTTAGATTTGGTAGAATAATCAAATGGATACAGAAATCAAAAAAGGGAAAGAACATCCGCTTTCAATTGTTATAAATGAAGCCGTAAAGGTTTTTACTGACTTGGGTTTTGAAGTTGCTTCTGGACCAGAGTTAGAAGACGTTTGGCATAATTTCGATGCGTTAAATGTGCCCAAAGACCATCCAGCGCGAGATATGCAAGACACTTTTTATATAAAAGGAGAGGAAGGAAAAGTTTTGAGAACTCATACTTCAAACGTGCAAATTCGTTATATGGAAAATTTTGTAAAATCTGGCAGGAAGCCTCCATTTGCAGTTATCTCAGTTGGTAAATGTTTTCGCAACGAGGCGACCGATGCAACTCACGAAATGCAGTTTTATCAAATCGAAGGGCTTATGATTGGTGAAGATATTTCTATGGCTAATTTAAAAGGAGTTTTATCTCATTTTTATAAAAAAATATTAGGAGAAGACACGAAACTTCGTTTTCGTCCTAGCTTTTTTCCATTTACTGAACCTTCAATTGAATTTGATTTAAAATACAAAGGACGATGGATTGAAATGGGAGGGGCAGGGATGGTTCATCCAAAAGTTTTGGAAAATTGTGGAATTGATTCAAATAAATACCAAGGTTTTGCTTTTGGCCCAGGTCTAGAGAGAGCTATGGTTATAAAATATGTAATGCCGGATATTAGGCCAGCTTATCAGGGCGATCTTAGATTTAATCAATTTTAATTTTTATGAAAATTTCTTACAATTGGCTCAAGTGGTATATACCAGAAATTCCAGAAGCAGAAAAACTTTCTGATATTTTTACTTTTCATATTTGTGAGGTTGAGAGTTTTGATAAATTGCCAGATGGGGATTCAATTTTTGACTTGAAAATTTTACCAAATCGCGCGCATGATTTGCTTAGTCATCAGGGTATTGCGCGTGAGCTTGCTTCTCTTTTGGATATCAAATTTGTTGACCCGACTCCAAAATATAAAACACCTGAATCTAAAAAAACTGATTTAAAAATTGATGTACAGTCCGACAAATGCCGCAGATACATGGGCAGAATAATTAGAAATGTAAAAGTTGGTCCAAGTCCGGATTGGGTAGTCAAGCATTTGGAATCAATAGGGCAGAGAAGCATAAACAATATGGTGGATGCGGCAAATATTGTCATGTATGATTGCGGACAACCTACGCACGTTTTTGATTTAGATAAAATAAATGATGGCTTAGTTGTTAGATTTGCAAAAGACGGGGAAGAGATAACTACTTTAGATAATAAAAATTTAAAACTAAAATCTTCTAATTTAGTAATTGCTGATGCAAAAAATGTTTTGGCGATAGCTGGAGTTAAAGGAGGGAAAATTGCTGAAGTAGATAATAATACAAAAAATATAGTTCTTGAAGTTGCAAATTTTGACCCTACCTCTGTCAGAAAAACCGCTCAAGCTGTAAATATCGTAACTGATGCAAAAAAGCGTTTTGAAAATGATTTGTCATCAGAACTAGCTTCATTTGCGATGTTGGAATTTTCTGGGTTGATTTTAGAAATGTGCCCTGAATCTTCTTTTGAAGATGTTGTAGATGTTTATCCAAACAAAATAGAACAAAAACATGTTTCTGTCACGGTAAATTATATCAACAAACGTCTCGGTTCTGATTTTTCTAAAGAAGAAATTGAGAGTGTTTGGAAAAAATTAAATTTTGAATATATAGAGAAAAATGGTGAATATGAAATCGTGGTGCCATTTTTGAGAGTTGATATAACAGGCCCGCACGATTTAGCAGAAGATGTTATAAGTATTTTGGGGTACGACAGACTTGAAGAAAAATTACCTGAGATTAAGTTAGAGTCAAAAATAAATGAAACTTTCGCCAAAATGCTTTGGGCTCGAAATAAACTTTTAAATGAAGGATATGGAGAAGTCATGACTTATACATTTAGAGACAAGGGGGAAGTAGAAGTTCTCGCTTCAGCTTCAGATAAAAAATTCTTAAGGACAAATCTTTCTGATGGTTTGAAAGAAAGCATGAAATTAAATCAACTAAATATGCCGCTTTTAGGAATGAAAGAAATAAAAATATTTGAAATAGGCACAATTTTCAAAAAAAGTGGAGAAGAAATGCATATTGCTTTTGCAAATAAAAAAGAAATAAAAGAAATGACATTAGATGAGTATTGCTCAGAAATGCCGGAGCAAAATTCTTTGGCATTACTGAAGTCTTCGGATGGAACCTTACGCCAGCAGAATTCTGCGCCAGCATTTAAGATGTGGTCATTGTTTCCTTTTATTGCTCGTGACATAGCTCTGTGGGTTCCGGAAGATGTAAAAAGTAGTGATGTAGAAAAAGTTATAAAAGAAAATATGGGGGATATGGTAGTCCGTGGGCCAGAACTTTTTGATGAATTTAAAAAGGATGGAAAAATTTCTTATGCTTTTAGGACTATTTTTCAATCTTATGACAGGACTCTGACAGATGCTGAGGTAAACGATGTTATGAATAAAATAACTGAAAAATTGAAAGAAAATAAAGATTGGCAGGTGAGATAACCTGCTCTGAGTAGCCTCGAAGAGTTTTCCACATTTCTACTCCTTTACACTTATTAAAAATATGTAATAATCTAAACGTGAACAAAAATATACAGCAAAATTCAGCCCTCATCCTCGTGATTATTAAATCTTCTTTAGAAGGTTGATATTTGCGCTGTAAAAACTCTTAAAAAAACTTACAACATAAATACCAGTCTTCTAACCAAGACTGGTATTTTGTTCTTTAAGGAGAATTTATGCCGACAGATAAAAGGCACAAACAGGAATCTACTTGTCCTCTCGACAAGCATCCCGCGAGTGTCCCGCGTTTTTGGAGAGGTCAGGATGAAAAGAAGGCATCCGACCCTCTACTCACT
>JADZCK010000012.1 GCA_020851595.1 Candidatus Nomurabacteria bacterium
AATTTCAAAACACCAGAAGAAATGTTTACAAAAGAGATTTTGAAAACAAAAAAACCACTTTCTTGTGGTATGATGAATGAAGTATTAAAAACTAATTAGTGTTCGAATTCGGGGGTGGGGGTAGGACGATGGGAGCTGGAGTAGAGATTGTTTTGGTGACAATGGTGGTTGTTGTTGTTTCTGGAGCAGAAGATAATATGGGGGCTGCTACTTGTGTAAATGGGGTAAAGAAATACGAGAGGTTATCTATATAAGAATTGTATATGTTTTTTACGTAAGCAAGAGGGTTGAAGGCTTCGACAGAATTAGTAAACACAAAAAACATCAAGAAAGGAAGACTTGATACGAAAATCTTTTTTATTAACACCTTTACGGTATTTTTGGAATTCATTTTTTGTTCCAAACATATATATTATATCAATATATATTGAGAGAATGAAGAGAAATATTTGGGGAGAAGTGGATAACTTTTAAAGCTCTTCAGCAGATGGAGCGATAACTTTTGCGCGCCAGAATTTTGTTTTTAAAGTTTCGATAATAACATTTAATTCCTCACTCTTTAGCAAATATAAGACTACAATAGCTGCTATTATTCCTAAAATTCCAGAAATAAAACCTTGCAAGAAAACTCCCCAAAATGTAGTCGTGCCAAAAATCGGAGAAAGAATATTTAGGCTCAAATACCCCACCAAACCCAAGAAAAAAGATGCACCAAGACTCTGGAAAAAAGTTTTGGTAATAAAAGATTCTTCCGGCATAAAATCTTTCTTCACAAAAATCCAATGCAAAATAAAGTTTAAAATAGTTCCTATTGAATATGCTAAAGGTAGCATTAACACCTCTGTACCTTCTATGTCATTCACTTTAAGTAAGGATTCTATAAAATATCGAAAAAACAAGATGTTTTCGAACATTTTTATGAATAGATAAGACAAAATAATAATAAACAAAGAACACAAGAAATTTACAACAAGCGGACGTTTAGTGTTTCCTGTTGCATAATAAGACCGAGAAAGTAGGGTTATCATACCTTGCGCAAGTATTGAGATAGAAAAAATAGCCAGACAAGCAGCAACTAAACGCGTGTCGTCCCAGGAGAAAGAACCGGAACCGAGAATTACACGCACGATCTGCGCACGAACAACAATAAAAAGAAATATAACAGGTAAAGACCAGAATACAATAGCTCGCGCGGCATCTTTTAAATGTTTTTTAAATTCTTCTTTTTTTCCACCAACAAATGATTTTGTTAATCCTGGAAAAGCTGCAACGGCATAAGATATGCCGATAATATTTAGAGGTACGGATTGCAAATTGTAGGAAAAATTAAATACTGAGATGGATCCACTTTTCAAAAAAGACGCCAGGGCAATAATAGAGATAAGAGCTATATTATTAAAAGCAAGACCTAAGGTGCGAGGAAATGAATTCATGGCAGATTTCTTTATATCATTGAAATTAATTTTCAAAGAAAACTTGGGGGTAAAACCGCAAAGATGTGAAGAAAAGGCTTGTATTCCAAAATGCATAAATGCGCCAAGCGCCACTCCCATGGCTAAGCCATAAATTTTAAAATTTGGGTACAAAAAGATCACACCTACAATGATCCCAATATTATAAAAAATTGGACTTAAGGAATAAACGAAAAATTTCCGGAAAAGCTGAGTAACTGTTCCGAAAAGATTCGATAAACCCATAAGAATCGGAGAAAGTAGCATTATTCTGGAAAGCATCACAACTTCTTCTTGGTGTTCAAGTGTAAAACCAGGAGCAATAAAAAATACTAATTTTGGCATTAATAAAAATGCAAAAAAAGCAACCAGAATCATAACAGAAAAGAAAACCGTAAAAATATCATTCAGATATTTACGAGATTCTTCTGTGACCTTATCCCCATCCATTTTCTCTACAATAAACGGGATGAGCACTGTAATGGAAGCCAAAGAGGCTATGCAAATAAAAATAAGATCTGGAACTCGAAAAGCTGCATAATAAGAATCAAGCGAAGCAGAAGGACCGACAAAGTGAGCAATGGATCTGTCGCGAAATAAAGCTAATATCTGAGAAACCAAAGTCAGGGAACCCAAAAGAAACGCCGCTTGATTAAGACTCCCTGATTCTTTAGTAAAAATTCTCAAAATTTTCTCCATTCGTTATTCAATTATTTTTTAGTTTTTTCTGTACTAGTGCTACCAGAAGAAGAAGTTGAACTACTTAGAGTGTTTACATACTGTATTAAATTTTTGTCTTTTGGTGAAAGAGATAGAGCCTTTTGTCCATAAGACAAAGCCTCACTATTATTACCTTCGCTTTTCGCTATTTGAGACAATGTGATAAGAGCATCGATATAGTCTCCTTTCAAACTAAGAGCTTCCTTTGCATAATCTTTTGCTTCTTTTATTTTCTTATCCGCAAAAGACACACTGGCCATCGCTAACTTTAATCTAGGATTTAATGGATTCAACCTTGAAGCTTCTTGGTACGCCAACAAAGCATTACTATAAGCATCCTTTACACCAAGAACTCCTACGGTCTGATACAAAGAACCGAGTAGTTGAGAATTAAGATAATTCAAAGGATCATATGATACCGCCAACTTAGACCCATTCACGGCTTGGTTCAAGTTTGTCTGCAAATCAGCTTTTTCTGCCTCGGTCAATTCAGAGCCCTTATTAGCAAGAGTATTTAATTTAATCAAATAAACTTGAGCATAAGTCCTTAGATATAAATCATTTGAATACAAAGAAAGAGCTTTATTTATAAAATTCTCTGCTCCTCCTTCTGTTTCAGACAAAACTGCTTTCTGGAAATATGTAACCGAAACAAATCTTTCTATGTACCTAAATGAAACACCAACAGAAAACACAAGAACAACGATCAAGGTCAATATAGAGAAGAAACTTTTTCTGTGATCATTTAGGAATGAAATCGATAATTCTTTACCAGTGTTAGAAGCAACTAACCCCACAAACATACCAGCGAAAGCAAGAGATAACAATAAAATAACAACACCAACAGAATAGAAAAATGAAGCTATAAACAAATACAAAGATAAAACAAACAAAGCAACGATCTCCCAGTTTTCTCCATTTTTAATACTAGAAAATACAGATTTCAAACCAATAAATAAAAATAGAATGAAGAAAGTAATCCAGGCAATGATAGCCAGAATCCCTGTGGTAGACATTAACGTAGGTATTAGACCAGAACCGGAATCAAAAGAAACATCCCAAAATTGAGTGCCATTTAAAGCCATAGGCTTATACATAGACCACATTTCTCCAAACCTATTGGGTCCTACACCAAAAACAGGATCTTTGGAAAGAACTCCTTTCGTAACAGAAAAAGTAGAACCGATAGAGGGGCTTACTTCTGTATTTAGAATCTGTAAACGTTCTGGTATATAACTACTTATGAATGGTCCTGACATGAAAAACAAAAGAGAGACCATAACCACAATAAAAGAAACCATAGGAAAATTCTTCTTTTCTCTTTCTTCTTCACTTCTTTGAAGAGAAAGTGACACTTTATAGACAAAAATAATCAAACTAGAAACACCAAGAAGTACCCAAACTAGCGGAAAATTAACAACAACAGCCAGGAGGATCGAAAGCACTGTAAATACTTCTAATGCTATTTTTTCTATTTTTGAAATAGGGAAAAATTCAACAATCAAAAGAAACAATAATGTAGCAAAACCAGCGAAAAGACCAAGGGCATTCCAAGAACCAAAAAGATTTGCAGTATTAGTGGTTAAAATTCCTAGAGATAAAAACTTAGGGAAGAAAAGAAATAAACTTTGGAATATCAAAACAATGAAAGATGATAAGACTATTCCAAAAAGAGCTATCTTGGCTTGTTTGGGGGTACGGAAAATGACAGCAGACATCAACATTAAAATAAAACTGGCAAAGATAAACCAAAAAGAACCAATATCGAACATTGTTCCAAACAGAGAGACTTGGGAACTACCTGAAAAAAGAGTCGAAAGTAAGAACGTCAAAACTATACCTCCACCAGATACTAAAAGCCAAGATTTAGGTAAAACAATTTTACCATCCATAAACCTTGCTATTGACCAAAATATCACAGAGAAAGCAAGCCCTATAACTAAAAGTAACCCCTTAGATATCTCAACAGGAACACTTGTAAATGGCAAACAAAAAACTGGTAATAAAACCACAACTAAACATAACGATACAAAAGAAAACTTATCAAAAATATTTGAATTCATAATACTACCATTATACTATTTTTACAAAAACAAATGCAACAATCAAACTATAGGACAATGTTGATAAGTCTATTTTTTACGTAAATTACCTTCTTTACCTCCCCGCCATTTGTGAACTTTAATACAATATCATTTGAGATAACCTGTTTTTTTATTTCTTCTTCACTTTCATCAACATTTATCATAATTTCTGTTCGGACTTTTCCATTGATTTGAACCACAATTTTTATTTCTTTATCTTCTAGTAAACTTTCATCTACTTTTGGCCACAAAGAAAGATGCACTGTTTTCTTTTCTCCAAGCATATTCCATAATTCTTCCGTAATATGCGGAGCAAACGGCGCAAGAATTTGAAGAAATTTTTTATAATCTTTTACACCAACTTCTTCTTTATCCATTTCATTTACAAGAACCATCATTGAGGAAATAGCGGTATTAAAACGCATAGCATCTATATCTTCCCCTACTTTTTTTATTGTTTTATTTAAGAGTTTTAGAACAGACAAAGAAGAATTTTTTGATAGTTTTTGGCTTATTTTCCAAACTCTTTCTAGAAATCTTCTTGGCCCAACCATACCATCACGATTCCAAGAAACAGCCTGATCAAAAGGCCCCATAAACATTTCGTACAGACGCAAACTGTCAGCACCATAATTTTTCACAACATCTTCTGGATTCACTCCGTTACCTTTTGATTTAGAAAATTTTGTACCATCATCCGCCAATATCATTCCATGCGAAGTGCGTTTTTTGTATGGTTCTCCTGTTGGAACAAGTTTTAAATCGAAAAGAAACTTATGCCAAAAACGAGAGTACAACAAATGCAGTGTTGTATGTTCGTTTCCCCCGTTATACCAATCAACTGGCGTCCAATATTTCAAATTTTTCTTATCAGCAAATTCTTTTTTATTTTTAGTATCTACATATCTAAGATAATACCAACTTGAACCTGCCCAGTTTGGCATCGTGTCTGTTTCTCTTTTTGCCTTACCTTTACACTTTGGACATTTTGTATTTACCCATTTTGAAATGTTTGCAAGAGGCGATTCCCCACTGTCTGTAGGTTGATAATTTTTTACTTTTGGCAACTCTACAGGCAGATCTTTCTCAGGCACGGGAATTGTTCCACATTTATCGCAAAAAACTACAGGTATAGGTTCACCCCAATATCTTTGTCTCGAAAATACCCAATCACGAAGTTTGAATTTTGTAATTCTTTTACCAAAATCTTCAAAACCCGCTTTTTTATAATCTTTTATAATTGGTAATTTGAATTTCTCTGCGAATTCCCTGTCACGTTCATCATCAGCTGGTACCGCCATTATCGCCCCAGTACCATAATGCGGTAAAACATAATCAGCAACCCAGACGGGAATCCCTTCTTTATTTGCTGGGTTAATTGCTTTAATACCTTTCAGCTCTATACCCGTTTTTACTTTATCTTCATTTGTACGCTCTATATCTGTTTTATTTTTTACTTCTTTTACATATTTTTCTACTTCTTCACTCCAGTTTGTAATTTGTGATTTTAATTTCTGAACCATTTCATGCTCTGGCGCAAGCACAAGATAAGTAGCTCCGAAAATAGTATCGGGACGCGTAGTGAAAACTTTAATTACTGAATCATGACCTTTAATTTTAAAATCAATCTCCGTGCCATCACTTTTGCCTATCCAATTTCTTTGTGCCAATTTTATCTGCGGCAAATAATCCACTTCATCCAAATCTTTATCAAGCCTATCTGCATATTTTGTAATAGCAAGCATCCATTGTTCTTTTTCTCTTTTTTCAACTTGCATTCCACACCTTTCACATACACCACCAACAACTTCTTCATTTGCAAGACCGATCTTGTCTTTTGGACACCAGTTTATAGTCATCTTTGCTTTGTAAGCTAAACCATTTTTCAAAAACTGTAAAAATATCCATTGTGTCCATTTGTAATATTTTGGATCAGTCGTATCTATTTCTCGAGACCAATCAAAAGAAAAACCAATTGCTTTCAATTGTTTACGAAAAATATCAGTATTTTGTTTGGTTACCTTAGAGGGAGCTATCCCTGTTTTTATAGCATAATTCTCTGTAGGTAAACCAAACGCGTCCCAACCAATCGGATAAAGAACATTAAATGATTCCATTCTTCGTTTGCGAACAATAATATCCATAGCCGTATTACTTCTAATATGCCCAACATGCATTCCCGCACCAGAAGGATAAGGAAACTCAATCAACCCATAAAATTTAGGTTTTTTTGATTTGTCTTGTGCTCGATAAATACCCTTCTTTTCCCAAATATCTTGCCATTTCTTTTCTATCTTTTTATGATCATATTCTTTCATCTTTACATCATAAACAAAAAACCATCTTTATGCAAAGAGGTTTTTTGTTTGTTTTCTTTGATTTTTTAGTAGTTAACTGACTTAG
>JADZCK010000013.1 GCA_020851595.1 Candidatus Nomurabacteria bacterium
CCCTACGGGGCAGGAATAAAAGAAAATAATTTATGTCTTTTTTAAGTGAACAAAAAATTGTAGAGTTATCACGCAAGGCAAACGAGATTCGTATGTCTATTATTCAAATGCTTGTAGAAGCAAAGAGCGGGCATACAGCAGGGCCTCTCGGCATGGCGGATATTTTTACCCTTTTTTATTTTCATATTTTAAAACATAATCCCAAAAATCCACTTTGGGAAGACCGAGACAGGCTTGTGCTTTCAAATGGTCATATCGCTCCGGTGTTGTATGCGACGATGGCTCACGCTGGGTACTTTCCTGTTTCAGAATTGAAAACTTTAAGAAAATTCGGTTCTCGTTTGCAAGGCCATCCTCATCGCGAATATATGACATGGCTTGAAAATAGTTCAGGTCCGCTTGGCTCTGGACTTTCGCAGGCAGTTGGCATGGCCCTTGCGGACAAAATAGATAAAAAAGATAAAGACAGATTTATTTATTGTTTTATGTCCGACGGAGAGATGGACGAGGGAAATACTTGGGAAGCGATAATGCTTGCAGGAAAACACCGACTTAGAAATCTGATTGCGATTGTCGATAGAAATAATATTCAAATAGAAGGTTATACTGAAGATGTGATGCCTCTTGAACCATTTCATGCAAAATGGAAAAGTTTTAATTGGCATGTGATAGAAGTTTCTGGTCATGATTTTAAATTTTTAAATGAAGTGATAGAGGAAGCGCAAGATATTTATGAAAAACCTACAGTCATCATAGCCCACACTATCCCAGGGAAAGGTGTCAAAGCTTTTGAGAGAGATTACAGATGGCATGGCAAACCACCAACAAAAGAAGAGGGGCAAATGGCATTAAAAGAATTGAAAAATGTGAGATTTTAATTATATGCTTAATCCAAAATTAAAATTAAATCCAAAAATTTGGAACGACGATGTGGAGCAAGTGCCTATCCGAAAAGGTTTCGGTCAAGGTTTGCTTTCTGCTGGAGAGGCTAATGAAAATGTCGTCGGGCTTTGCGCAGATCTGACTGAAAGTACACAAATGCATTTATTTGCGGATAAATTTCCAAATAGATTTATCCAAGTCGGAGTAGCAGAGCAAAACTTGGCAACGGTCGCTTCTGGGATGTCGGCAATGGGAAAGATTCCTTTTTGTTCTTCGTATGCAATGTTTTCTCCTGGAAGAAATTGGGAACAAATAAGAACAACGATTGCATATAATGATAGAAAGGTTGTAATCGTTGGTTCACATTCTGGCATATCTGTTGGCCCAGATGGGGGGACACATCAAGCTCTAGAAGATATTGCTTTAATGCGTGTGGTTCCAAATATGGACGTTGTTTCTCCTTGTGATGCGATAGAAGCGAAAAAGGCAACTATAGAAATCGCAAAAACAAAAAAGCCTGCGTATTTGCGTTTGGTGCGAGAAAAAACCCCGATAATAACAACAGAAGAAACTCCTTTTAATTTAAATAAAGCTGAAATTTTTTGGATGCCGGATGTTGGTATCGCGCAAGTGGGGATAATTGTGACTGGAGGACTTATGCATCGCGCATTACTTGCCGCAAAAGAATTGGAAGCGAAAGGAATAAAAACAAAAGTAATGAATTTAGTCTCAATAAAGCCACTCGACACAGAAGCTATCTTAGCTCTAGCAAAAGAAACGAAAGCGATAGTGACAGTAGAAGAGCATCAAATAGCTGGAGGAATGGGTTCAACTGTGTCAGAATTTTTAGCGCAAAATTTTCCGGTACCGATAGGATTTGTCGGAATCAAAGATTTATTTGGCCAATCCGGTACACCAGATGAACTGATAGAACATTATGGTATGGGTAAAGACGCTATCAAAGAAGCAGTTAAAAATTGTCTTCATAGAAAAGAAATTCTAAAAAAATAAATAGTTTATTTTTTTAGATACAATCTACATTGTTTTTTGTGGAAAAATGTTTCTTGTAGTATAATGTATACTATATGTCATATTTAAATAAAATTTTTAATTTCTTAAAAGATAAGAAATACTTTGTCGGCGTGATCACAATAGTTTTGGTTTTATTTGGGGTGTTTATTTTTAGAAATAAATCTACTCAAACAGATACATTTGTTGTTAATCACTCTGATTTTGTTAATCAAGTGTCTGTCTCTGGGAAAGTTATTGCGGCAGAGGATGTTCAGTTGAGTTTCAAAAATGGAGGGCGCATAGAACGAATTTATTTTCCTGTTGGATCTGGGATAGTAAAGGCTGGCTCTTTGATTGCTAAAATAGATGCAAAAGACGCTGAAAAAGCTCTTCATGACGCAGAAATTAATTTGGCTAGTGCAAAGTTGGATCTAGAAAAAATTAAATTACAAAATTCTAATATCAATTTGAATGCCGATTTACAAAAAGCTTATGATGATGGATTTACGTCTGTTTCCGATGCATTTTTAGATTTTCCTACTGTCATAACCGGCTTAGAAGATCTTCTAACAGATAACCTTTTGTCTGAAAATACTGCGCGTAATAATGGCAGCATAGCTTTAGATTATAGAATACAAGCTGAGACGTTGTATTATAATGCAAAAGATACATTTGCAAAAAATAGAATAAATTTTAGAAAAATAGATAGAAATTCTCCTAAAGTAGAAATTGAAAATATAATAAATGAAACTTACGAGACAACGAAAGTTTTAGTGGATGCGATAAAAAGTACAAGAAACTTAGTAGATTATTTATCAGACGAGACTGGGAGAAATACTGAATACTCTTCTTTTCAAACAACCTTATCTTCCTATGCAAATACAGCAAATGAACATTTGTCCAGTCTTCTTTCTATAAAAACAAGCATTAAGGGTTTTAAAGATGCTTTTTCTGATACTGATTTAGAAATAGAGGATTCTTTGCTTTCTATTAAACAAAAAGAAAATACTTTACAGGATGCAAAAAATAGATTGTCTGATTATTACATCAGAGCTCCTTTTGACGGAATAATAACAAAAATAGACGCGAAAGTCGGCGAAATAGCAACTCCTAATGTTCCATTAGTGGAGATGATGAGTGCCGAAACTTTTCAAATTGAAAGTTATGTTCCAGAAGTAAATATTGCTCAGATAAAACTGGGGAACGAAGCGCAAATCACCCTGGACGCATACGGAGAGTCTGCTACTTTTACTGCGACCGTTATTTCTATCGACCCGGCAGAAACAATTCGAGATGGGGTTTCAACGTATAAAATAAAACTCAAATTTAATAATAACGATGACCGTATTAAATCTGGCATGACAGCAAATGTCTCTATTGTTACTTTTATAAAACAAAATGTAATAGCTATTCCAGGCAGAGTTATTTTTGAAAAAAATGGCAAGAATTTCGTGCAAGTTAAAGCGGACGAAAAAGTGACGGATCGCGAAGTGATCTTGGGCGCTATTTCTTCTTTGGGAAAAACTGAGATTGTTTCTGGTTTGTCTGATGGTGAAGAGGTGTTACTAAATCCAATAACAAAATAATTTATGTTTTCTCCGCTTAATATAAAAATAGGAATATTTTTGGCTAAACGTCAAATAAAAAGATCTAATCTCTGGACGACTATACTGATTGTCTTTGTTATGTTTTTTACATTTCTTAATTTGGTTGTAGTGAGCGGTATTCTTGTCGGTCTTATTCAAGGAGCTGTCGATGCTGTGAAAACACATTATATAAGCGATGTTATTGTTTCTACTTTATCTGATAAATCCTATATAGAAAACAGCCCAGAGGTAATAAGTATTATAAAATCGATACCAGAAGTTGAGGCGATGACTCCTAGATATATACAAAGTGGAAAGGTTGAAGCAAATTATAAGACAAAAATAAAAGAGACAGATAAATCAGATATTGCAAGTGCTTTGGTAGCGGGTATTGATCCTGTTGCCGAAAACAAGGTTACAAATTTATCAAAATTTATTGTTGAAGGAAAATATTTAGAACCCGGAGATTATGATCAAGTTGTTCTTGGCGCTTATCTTATAAAAAAATATATGCCAGTCGAGTCTCCTGGTTTTGCCACATTATCAAATGTGTCTATAGGTTCCAAAATTCGTTTGACTGTCGGTGGAGTTACTCGTGAAGTCACAGTAAAGGGTATAGTAAAAGCTAAAGTTGATGAAGTTAGTATGAGAGTATATATGCCAGATACTCAATTTAGAAGTTTAGTGGGGAGAAGCGATTATAATGTGTCCGAGATATCTATAAAAATAAAACCTGGTGTTACTCCAGAGTTTGTGAGGGATGTTTTAAAATCAAATGGAGTTGACCGAGTTGCAAAAGTGCAAACCTTCACAGAAGGTGAGCCAAAATTTATTAAAGATATGCAAAACACTTTTGCTTTGCTTGGTAATATTTTATCTTCTATTGGTTTGGTTGTTGCATCTATTACAATATTTATTGTTATATTTATTAACGCTATTACTAGAAGAAAATTTATTGGTATTTTAAAGGGGATTGGTATCAATGAATCTGCTATTGAGGTATCCTATATTTTGCAATCTTTCTTTTACGCATTTTGTGGCTCGGTGATAGGTATAATCGTTTTGTACGCTTTTCTTCAACCAGCGATAGCTGCTCATCCGATAGATTTCCCATTTAGTGATGGTATACTTGTAGCTCCAGTTTTTGGCACTATGCTTCGCGTGGCGCTCCTTATGATTACCACTATAATAGCTGGTTTTATTCCTGCTCGATTGGTCGTTCGTAAAAATACATTGGATTCTATTTTAGGAAGAAATTAATTTTCAAATTTATGATTGAAGTAAAAAATCTAAAAAAATCATTTAAAGACGGAGAGAGCACGACAGAGGTCCTAAAAGGGATAGATTTTGTTGCAAAAAGTGGAGAGTTTATAGCCATCATGGGACGTTCTGGCGCTGGTAAGAGTACACTTCTTTATCAGATGAGTCTTCTAGATGAGCCTACCAGTGGAGAAATATTTATAGATAATAAAAATATATCATTGCTTAGCATAAATGAAAAAACCTACTTCCGTCTTTCTGAATTAGGATATGTTTTTCAGGACTATGCTCTTCTCCCAGAAATGACTGCTCTTGAAAACGTAGCACTACCACTTTTGATGCAAAATTTATCAGATAAAAAAGCTTACGAAAAAGCTGAAAATGCCTTAATTCGAGTTGGTTTGGGAAAAAGATTAAATAATTTACCAAGCAAACTGTCTGGGGGAGAACAACAAAGAGTAAGTATAGCGCGAGCTATTGCGCATGAACCCAAAATTCTTTTTGCTGACGAACCAACTGCAAACTTGGATAATGAATCTTCCCGCATAGTTATGGATATTTTTAAAGAATTGCACAAAGCAGGTCAGACTATCATAATGGTCACGCACGAAGTAGAATATAGTAAATTTGCAGAGCGCATATTGCATTTAGATGACGGTAAAATTGTTTCTATAGATAAAAATTAGAATAAATAAGTTTGAAAATATTGTTTTTTCTGATATATTCTTATTATGTCAAAACTTTCTGTGGGAATCGTGGGTCTGCCAAACGTTGGTAAATCAACGCTTTTTAATGCGCTCACAAAAAAAGGTGTACCAGCAGAAAATTATCCATTTTGTACTATCGATCCATCTGTAGGTATTGTGCCTGTACCAGATGAAAGACTCACAAAACTTTCAGAGATTTCTAAATCTAAGAAAACTATTCCAGCGGTCGTGGAGTTTGTTGATATAGCAGGGCTTGTGAAAGGAGCGAGTGAAGGTGCAGGGCTCGGCAATAAATTTCTTTCCCACATTCGTGAAGTGGATGCAATTCTTGAAGTAGTTAGAATTTTTGAGGATAAAGATATGATACATGTGCACAATAAAATAGATCCACTTTTTGATATTGAAGTTATTAATTTTGAATTAGAACAAGCGGGGATTAAAAAGCCGACGCTTTATGTTTTGAATACTTCAGAAGCGGCAGACGATGTAAAAAAAGATTTTATTGCAAATCTTCCAGGGCCTTATTTCGAGGTTGATCCTATTTTTGGAACTGGTTTAGATAATCTAGTAAAAGCTAGCTATGATTTATTAAATTTGATTACTTTTTTTACAACAGGAGAAGATGAATCACGAGCTTGGACTACTCTTCGTGGAGCTACAGCACCTTTTGCGGGACGTTCTATCCATACAGATTTTCAACAGAAATTTATTCGCGCAGAAGTCGTGTCTTACGAACAGCTTGTCGAAGCGGGAAGTTTTGCAAAGGCGCGAGAACGTGGCTGGGTGCGAACTGAAGGTAAAGAATACATCGTCAAAGATGGAGATGTAATAGAATTTTTAATCTAAATGGAAAATTTAAAAGAAAATAAAATAAAACTTTTTTATTCAAAAGACTTCGAAGATTACGAACTTTTGGATACAGGTGAAGGGGAGAAACTAGAGCGATTTGGTAAATATATTTTTGTGCGTCCGTACGAAGATGCTGTGTGGAAAAAAACTTTAGGAAAAAATGAATGGGATAAAATAGACGGAAAATTTTGGAGTTCCAAAGTAGGGGCAAAAGCTGGATGGAAGTTTCAAAATAAAAATTTTGCAAAGAATATAGAGAAATGGGAGATGCAATATAAAAATATTAAATTTTTAGCTAGTCCTACTCCTTTTAGACATTTGGGATTCTTTCCAGAACAAGCAAGCCACTGGGATTTTATTGAAGAAAAAATTAAGGCCAGCTTTTCGCAGAAGAAAAATTCTTCGGCTTTACTCCATCCTTCGGACGGAACCTTCCGCCAGCAGAATTTTTCTTCTGCTGCAAGACCTAAATTTTTAAATCTTTTTGGCTATACTGGGGTCGCAAGTCTTTTTGCTCTTCGCGCAGGCGCTGAAGTAACGCACGTAGATGCTTCTAAACAAACTTTGAATTGGGCAAAAGAAAATCAAAAATTAAATGCTGATTTAGCACTTGCACCCATGCGAATTATCGAAGACGATGTGATTAAATTTTTGGAACGTGAAGAAAAAAGAGGAAATAAATACGATGCAGTGATTATGGATCCTCCTAAACATGGTCGTGGGCCAAAAGG
>JADZCK010000014.1 GCA_020851595.1 Candidatus Nomurabacteria bacterium
ATGGAAGAAGTAAAAGAAAAAATCGGGGTGAATGTTTATTAAGATTGCATATATTTTTAATTTATATTAGAATACAACCGTGAACAAAAATACAGTACAAGCAAATAGTTATTTCTTTTTTAGCCCTCAAGTTAGAAGGCTGATATTTGCGCTGTAAAAATTCTCAAAACAAACTTACAACTCAAACACTAGCCTTCTAAAGGTTAGTGTTTTCGTTTAGCGAGAACATAGTTCATTGCAATCCGGATTTTCCGGAGAAAGAAAAAGGAGAGAAAGATGGATTTCATTGAGTGGTTCAAGAAGCTGAGCAAAAACGTGAGAGGTTTCGTCCTCCCTAGGGGAATCAAAAGTCCTCACACTTGTAAGGTGAAACCCGGAATTTCTGAGTTTTGTTTGAGCGGTGGGGTGTGGGTTTGTCGACATTGCGATGAACCCATGATGCCTACGCAGGACGAGGTTTCCAAGGCGCAAGCCAAGGACGTCGATTTCCTCTAATCTTTTTACTCGCTCGGGTATCCGAGCAATATCAATAGTGGCTGTTCTCTTTCATGAGACGGCCGCTATTTTGATTTATGGAATTGCTTGTAAATAAAAATGTGGTACTATACAAATATAACCTTTGAACCAACTGACAACTGGGGAGGTTTGGTAAGTAAGTTTTAAAGAGAACAAAGTAGGGTGGCACCGCGAACAAAAATCGCCCCTGCAAATTTATCAATTAAGGTAAGTTTGAAGAGGCGATTTTTGCTTTCTTCACGAGAAAAATATGAAAAATAGAATATATATAAAAGATTTAAAAGAACATGTCGGCAAAGAAATTGTTATTGCTGGTTGGGTAGATGTCAGACGCGATCAAGGTAAGATGGTATTTTTTGATATGCGTGATATGACCGGAAAAGTGCAATGTGTTGCGTTGCCAAGTCGTACAGAAGCTATCGAGAAAGCGAAAGAAATTCGTCCAGAATGGGTTTTAAAAATAAATGGAATTGTAAATAAGCGCCCAGAAAAAAATATAAAAGCTGACGTCTTAAATGGTGATGTAGAACTCGAAGTAACTGGTATTGAAATATTAAACAAAGCAGAAACTCCAAATTTTGATGTAACTACAGATGGATACGAAGTTGGTGAAGAAAACAGATTAAGATATCGATATTTGGATTTGCGTAGAACTCGTATGCAGAAAAATATTCGTAATAGACATAGAGCTGTAAAATTTATACGAGATTATTTAGATAAAGAAAATTTTATAGAAGTTGAAACTCCTATTCTAACAAAATCTACCCCCGAAGGTGCTCGAGATTACATTGTACCTTCCAGAATTTGGCAGGGTACATTTTATGCTCTTCCCCAATCTCCTCAACAATATAAACAACTTTTAATGGCAGCTGGAGCAGAAAGATATTTTCAAATTGCTAGATGTATGCGTGACGAAGATACAAGAGGTGATAGACAACCAGAATTTACACAACTTGATGTTGAAATGAGTTTTGTTGATAGAGAAGATATTATGGGTATAAACGAAAAACTTTTAATTAGTATTGTGCAAAATCTTTACCCCAATAAAAAAATACAAGAAATTCCTTTTCCAAGAATAACTTACAAGGAGGCTATGGAAAAATATGGTACAGATAGACCAGATTTAAGGAAAAATAAGGAGGATAAAGATGTATTAGCTTTTTGTTGGGTTATTGATTTTCCTTTCTTTGAAAGAACAGACAAATCTGATAATCCACAAGCTGAAGGTGAATGGACTTTTACTCACAACCCATTTTCTCGCCCTCAAAATGAACATATGGAAATGTTGATGAATAAAAAAGATATCGGCAATATTTTAACAACACAATATGATGTTGTTTTGAATGGTTATGAAATAGGAGGGGGAAGTATCAGAAACCATGAGCCAGAAGCATTAAGAAAAGTTTTTGAAATAATGGGTTATGCTGAAGATAGAATAGAAAAGAACTTTGGACATATGCTAAATGCTTTAGGTTCAGGTTGTCCTCCTCATGGGGGTATTGCTTGGGGTTTTGATCGTTTTATGATGCTTCTTGAGGATGAACCAAATATTCGTGAGGTTATCGCATTTCCTAAGACAGGAGAAGGTAAAGATTTAATGATGAATTCTCCTTCAGAAGTTTCAGAAAAACAACTAAAAGAACTTGGCATAAAATTGGCTAAATAAAATTTATAATGCAGAACATGTTTTCGGGAAAGGTTGTAAGAGGCGATGGATATGGTAGGAAAATTGGTTTTCCTACGGTGAATTTGGATATTGGTGAAGTGGGGCTTCCTGCGTCTGGAGTGTATTTTGGGTTTGCGATTTTGGGTGACAATAATTACAAGGCAGGAATAGTAATAAATAAAGATAAAAAAATAGAAGCGCATTTGATAGGGTATAGTGGAGACGCTTACGGAAAGATCGTGACGTTAAAAATTGAGAAATTTCTAAGAGAATTTAAAAATTTTGATACTGAAAAAGAATTAGTCGAGCAGATAACAAAAGATATAGAAATATGTTCACAGGAATAATTCAAAAAACTTCAAAAGTAAAAAATATTAAACCAAATAAAGATGGGCTTGTTTTGGAGGTTTTGAATAATCTTGGAAAAATAAAACTTGGAGAAAGTATAAGCGTAAACGGAGTTTGCTCTACTGTTAAAAAAAATAACAAGAATATTTATTTTGAATATATGCCAGAAACTTTAAAGTTGACTAATTTAAAATTCTTAAAGAAAGAAGATGTTGTGAATATTGAGCAATCGATGCGCTTGAGTGATAGGCTCGATGGACATATCGTACTTGGACATGTGGATGGGGCTGGTGAAATATTAAGTATTGCGAAAGAGGGTAATTCTAAAATATTTGAGATAAAAGTATTGGATAAAAAGTTTATGAAGTTTCTAGTTTATAAAGGATCTATCGCTGTAGAAGGGATAAGTCTGACTGTTACAAAAGTTTCAAAGAATAATTTCGCCGTAAAAATAATGCCATATACTTTGGAACATACAAATTTAAGAAATAAAAAAGAAAGGGATCTGGTGAATTTAGAATTTGATATATTAGCTAAATACGCAAATGCAAATAAAAAATAAAAAAATGCATACAAAATATCTAGATGGTAGCAAACTCAAAGTCGCTATTGTTTTGACGAGATGGAATTATGAGATAACTGAAGCTCTTTTGGCTAGTGCGGTAGAAAATCTTAAAAAATGTAAAGTTAAAGATAAAAATATCAGGATTGTGCGTGTTGCCGGCGCAGTAGAGATACCTTTTGCTTTGCATAAATTAGCTAAGCTAAACAAAACACCAAAATATGATTTTATGGTTGCATTGGGGTGTATTATAAAAGGTGAAACTCCGCATTTTGATTACGTTTGTAAAATGGCGCAAGAGGGAATACTCGAAGTAATACTCGAAGACGATATGCCCATAGGTTTTGGCGTGCTTACTGTGAATAATTTAAAACAAGCAAAAAAACGAATTCACGTCGGCGGCGAAGCAGCTCTGGCAGCGCTTGAGCTCAGCTTATTGAAGTAAAAATTTATCTATTATTTTCTTGTCTCTTTTTAGCCAAGCGATGTTACCTTCGAGTCGTTCGAGTACTTGTTCGATTGCGCGTTTGGCGCCGGGAGCTTCGTGAGTAGCAAAGAATTTTTTGATTAACTTAAAATGTTTTTCTTCTGCGCTTCCGCCTATGGCTTTGACTGCTTTACCTAGTGTAAGTCCGCCTTCACCATATCTGGATACAAGAGTTTTCCAATTTTTCTGCATAAAATTCCACCAGATATCTCGGCCTATTGGATTGGATCCAACTCCAGAAAGGACTCCTACTGTATCTTGAATACGTACATTTGGAGACATAGCAAATTCGCAGACAAGTTTTAAAATTTCTGGATCAGTAAAATCACCCAAAGCATTTCCAATACGATTCTTTTCTTCGTGCAGTGTTTCTTTTTTGTAAAGTTTTATCAAATCTTCGTATTGTTTTTTACTTCCAAAATAAGCAACAATAGAATATATGACCCCTCGTATGTCTGGAGATACAGCTCCTCCTTTTTTAATTGCAGAAAATCTTTTACTTGCTTCAGATATTATTTTTTTATCACCAGCTTTTCCGAGGCGAGACAATATAAGTGAACGCAACATCGCATCAGTATGATGTTCCATTTCTTTTTTATCCCAGCCAAGCTTCGAAAAAATAGGGGAGAATAATTCAAGAATTAATGGATTTAAATTAATTTTAGTTTTAGCTACAAGCTGTTCGAGTTTAGATATTCCCATAGCTATTTCAAGCCACACCGTATAATTGTCTTCATTTTTGTAAGCTTTTAAGAATTCTAATGCATCGGTTGTAGGTATTATTCCAGCTTCAGATAATGCAAAAAGATCTCTAATAACACCGAGTCTGTCTCTGGCACTCAATTTTCTATCTTCGATTGGTTTGTAGAGTCTTTCTAAAAGTTCTTTTGAATAAGCAGTGCGGAAGAATCCTGTCTCACCAAAATTTACTTTATCTTGTTTGTATGTTATCGGGATTTCCCATTTTGTTTTGTTTTTTGTCTTTTTGTTATATTCTTCTCGCGATATTGGGCTTGCGAAGAATCTCTCCTGAGAAAATCTTATTTTTCCATTTACCATATTTGCGTTCACTACAGGGTAGCCTGGTTTAGAAGTCCAGTTATGCATCATTTTCGAAACTGACTTTCCTGAAACTTTTTCAAAAGCTTGCCACAAGTGAATTGTCTCTGTGTTTTTGTAACTATGCTTTTTTAAATAATATCGAAGCCCGTCTCGGAATTTATCTTCGCCCAGATAATCCGCAAGCATCCGTATTACCGAAGCTCCTTTTGAATAAGAAACTTCATCAAATATTTCTCCGATTTCATCCGGATGGTGCACTTCTACTTCTATCGGGTGTGTACTTTTTAGAGAATCAAGCCTCAATGCTACACCCAAATCATGGGTTGAAAATTGTGTCCAAATATCCCAATTTGGGAAAAGTTTATCTACTGCGAGGTATTCGATATACGAAGCAAATCCTTCGTTCAACCACAAATGCGTCCACCATTCCATAGTTACGAGGTTTCCAAACCATTGATGAGCGAGCTCGTGAGCTACTACAAGTGCGACCCATTGTTTATTTGAAGTTGAAGAATTATTTTCGTCTACAAGGAGAGCGCTTTCTCGGTAAGTAACCGCGCCCCAGTTCTCCATCGCGCCAGAAGCAAAATCTGGAATAGCTATCATATCCAAGATAGGCAAAGGGTAAGCAATATCAAAATATTTTTCGTAAAATTCTAAAGTTTTAATTGCGCAATCTAAAGCAAACTTTGCTTGGTGTTTTTTGCCGGGAGTAGTAAATACTCGTACTTGAATATTGCTTTTGGTTTTACCCTCGATGTATTCAAAGTCTCCTACAATAAACGCAAGAAGATAAGTAGACATTTTGGGAGTAGGGGAAAATTTTACAATTTCAAAATTACTTTCGTGCTCAGCTACAGAAATAGGCAAAGTATTTGATATTGCTGTCTTTCCTTTTGGAACAATTAAAGACACATGAAATATTGCTTTATGCGCTGGTTCATCAAAACAAGGAAATGCTCTACGCGCATCTGTGGCTTCAAACTGCGTCGTAGCCATATTATATTCTTTTTCACCGATGCTGTATCGACTGCGATAAAATCCGCGCATTTTGTCGTTTAATATTCCCTTAAATACGAGAGTCAGTTTTACTTTACCGGCGGGGATAATTTTAGGAAATACAAAACTTACCGTTTCTGATTTTTTGTCATAACTTATTTTTGCAAATATTTTATTTATATCTACAGTATCTATCTCAATTTCTTTTGAATGAAGGGTGATTATTTTAGTCTTTTTTAAAACTGAAATAGTAATCGTCTCAATTCCGCTAAAAGTAAAATTATCTAAATCGGGTTTTAACTCTATTTCATATTCTAAAGGTATGATATTTTTTGAAAGGCGAACAGCTTTATTTTTCATGGATTTCAGTATAATATATAAATGTGGAAACGGAAAGTTATACAGTAAAAACAACTGGTTTTGAAGGCCCATTTGGGCTTCTTTTAGCTTTAGTGGAAAAGAGAAAACTTTTTATCAACGACGTTTCCTTGGCTCAGGTTACAGAAGATTATTTGAGCTATATGGGCAAACTTGGTGGACTTCCGCCATCTGAAGTTTCTCATTTTATTTTAGTTGCTTCAACATTACTTTTAATAAAATCAAAATCCTTATTACCAAACCTTGATCTGACTCCAGAAGAAGAAGGTGATATAAAAAATCTCGAAGAGAGATTGAGATTGTATGAACTTTTTACTAGATTATCTTTGAATGTTAAAAATAATTTTGGAAAGAAGATAATTTATGCTCCTTTAGAAAGAAAGAACAACGTTTTGATATTTTTGCCAGATGATCAAATCACAAAAGAATCAATGATGACTTTTGCGCAAAATGTTTTGGGTTCAATGCCTAAAAAAGTATTTTTGCCAAAAGTAGAAGTAAAGCCTGTGGTAAGTATAGAAGAAATGATAGACAAACTCACAGATAGAATCAAAAATTCTATGAAGATGAGTTTTAAAGATTTAAATGGTAAAGTTACTACGCGCGAAGAAAAAGTGGTTGTGATTGTCGGATTTCTTGCTATGCTTGAGATGGTACGGCAGGGGATTATAGATGCTGTGCAGGAAAGTCACGGAGGAGATATCATTATGGAAAAGCAAGAATTAATTTTAGAAACAATAGAAAATACAGAAAATTATGAACAATAATTTAGAACAAAAAATAGAAGCAATACTTTTTTTCAAAGGTGAACCTGTATCTTTAAAAAGACTAAAAGATATTCTAAAAGTTTCTGAAGAAGAAATCAAAGAAGCTGTTTTAAATTTAAAAAATAATCTGGAGGGTAGGGGAATAGTGTTGCTCGACAAGGAAGAAGAGATAACCTTAGGCACTCATCCAGAATTAAGTGGACTTATAGAAGATTTGCAAAAAGAAGAATTAAATAAAGACCTTTCTAAAGCTTCTCTTGAAACATTATCTATTCTTCTTTACAAGAACGGAGCGACTCGCGCTGAGATAGACTATATAAGAGGTGTGAATTCAAGTTTTACTTTGCGCGCTTTGTCTGTGCGTGGGCTTGTAGAAAAAACCACAGATGCAAAAGATAGCAGAAGAATAATTTATAAACCAAGTTTTGATTTATTATCTTTTATGGGAGTTAAGTCTGTAGACGAATTGCCAGATTGGGAACAGGTAAATAATTCTATAGAAATTGCTACCAAAAATCTCGAAGAGGAAAGTAAGCTAGAAGAGTCGGCTAGCTAAATGCATTCAGGATTAATTCCTAATACATAATCGTTGATCAAATTTAATTTTGAAACATTTTCATCTCCCATAAATCCGTTTATTTCTGTTTCTTGGATCAAGTTTTTGTATTCTTGAGTGAAAGTTTTAGCGAGAGGCGCATAAGACCAATGCCATTTTTCTTCGTTGTAACCTGTTGTTCTTGTATTTCTTTTCTGATTATATGGCTGGCAAAAACCAAAAGCAGATGCGTTTTTTTCTAACCATTCATATACTTTTTCTCCTGTTTTTGTTTCAAAATATTCTTTGTTTGCGTTATTTATGTCTATATCAGAGCCCCAGTGATGGCGAGAAGTGCTAGGTGCAGCGCTATATTCTAAGATTTTCTCAAATCTTTTTAAACCATCAGGAATACTTTTTGATAAATCTTTATTTTCTACAAGAGTGTAGCCAGTCCATTTGTTATTCCAAAGATTTTTCTGGTAGGCAAAATTTCTAGTCGCTGAAGCTATTTTTAAATCTATATTTTCTTCTTTTGCTTTTTCTGCCATTTTTAAAAATGCGTCTAATGTCTCTTTTCTTAAATACATTTTATATCCGCTTATGCTGTATGCATCAGGCACTGAAACAAAACCTTCTTTTTGGCTTGGTTCAAATTTGCCCATCAAATAAAGCTTTAATTCAGCTCTTCTTTCTCTTTCTTTCAACGCTTTCTGTTCAGCCAAAATTCTCTCGTAGATTATTCTTTGCTCTCTTTCTTTTTCAAGTTTCAATAGAAAAGAAGTGCCGATAAGTAATATTGCAATAACAAGTACAAAAAATGGAAATTTATATTTTAAAATAAAATTAATCACTCAAAAACAATAACACAAACTTTCTTTGAAACCAAATAAATATGGAGTATAATGGCACTATGCTTCTTAATTTAGTTAAAATTTCTATACCCATGGCAGTCGCATTTTTCTTGGCGCTTTTGCTTACCCCGATTGCAACCCATTTTTTTTATAAATATAAAATGTGGAAGAAATATTCCAGAAATCTAAATGCTGTATCCTCTGACTTTCACAAAATACATAACGAACAAGAAGAGTTAAATACTCCTCGTGTGGGTGGAATAATAATATGGGTTTCTGCTTTGCTCACCACGATTCTTTTTTATTTAGCTGCGGTATTTTTTCCTTCTGACACTACAGAAAAAATGAATTTTTTGAGTCGCAATCAAACATTGATTCCTTTTTTTACACTTCTCTTGGGTTCGTTAATTG
>JADZCK010000015.1 GCA_020851595.1 Candidatus Nomurabacteria bacterium
TTGTTTTCTTCGATCGCTTTTTTGTGAAGAATTTCATTTTCTGTATCATCAAACAAATTATCTTCTGCGCTAAAATCTTCTTGTTCTTTAAAAGTATCTTTTACCAAATCATTCCAAATAGTATGCAACTCATCTATCTTTGCCTTCCCTGCTCCCGCAAAAATAGCATCTGCCATTTTTGGAAGAATATTTTTATTAAATAATTCAAGAGATGCTGGAGAAATTTTAACTTTTTCAATAACTCTCTTTTCTTTTCCGATTTCTTTTACTATTTCTTTTTGGAAATTTTCAAGCTTGGTTATTTCAAGACTTGCCATTTTTAACGCTTCTTCGAGTTCATCTTCAGTAGTCTGATGAGCAGAAGCTTCGATCATATTTATATTTCCATCTTTCCCGCAAACAGTAAGATCAAATTTGTATTGCAAACCTTCATCTAGGCGAAGTGATTGCGCCGGATTTATTATTAAATTATCATTGTTGTCTTTATCTTCGTACTTTCCAATACGCACACATCCTACAGGCCCAGCCCAAGGTACATTTGAAACAGCAAGCGCTAAAGATGCAGCATTTACCGCCAAAATAGTCGGATCATTTTCATCTACAGACAATACTGTCACGATGACTTGCACAGCATGACGAATAGATTGATCAAAAAGAGGACGAAGAGTGCGGTCTATCACTCGACTCGCAAGGATAGCTTCTTCGGAAGGCTTGCCTTCTCGGCGAACAAAACGTGAACCCAATATTTTACCTGCTGCATAAAACTTTTCTACATAATCGACAGTCAAATTGAAGAATCCCAATCCTTCATGACTATCTTTTGACATACAAGCAGTAGCCAGTACTATAGTCTCTCCATATTTTAATAAAACAGAGCCGTGAGCTTGTTCTGCCAAATCACTAAAAATGGCGGTTAATTTTTTCCCTCCGATTTCTACACTATATTCTTTTTTTTGCATAATTTTGCCCCATTTACGGGCTAGTTCTCCTTCAGAATAAAGTATTGTTTCACGTAATTTTACATAAACGTGAGACACTATCTCTATCTAAAGGCGAACTAAAATTAATCTAATAAACTTAGATTTATATTAGCATTTTTGATTCAAAATGCAAAAAGTTTAACTTTTATTTAACCGTTATTTTTTAATTTTTGATTTGCTTATTTATGTTAAATACAACCTCATCCCCCGCCTTCCCCTGAAATGGGAAGGGGCTAAATTCCCCCTCTCCTTTCAGGAGAGGGTTGGGGGTGAGGTTTTTTGAATCTGGTTTAGGGCGAGATTTTTTAATTTAAAGTATATAATCGAGTTATGCCTAGAATAGTAAATAATTTCAAAAGAAAAAAAATTAGAAAAGAATTGCGAAAAAATCAGACTCCACAAGAAACGATTCTTTGGTCTAAACTCCGAAACAATCAAACAAAACAAAAATGGCGAAGACAGGTTAGTATTGGCCCATATATTGCAGATTTTTATTGCGCAAAAAAACTTTTAGTAATAGAAATAGATGGTTCCCAACATTTAGATAATGAAGAATATGATAAAGATAGGGAGCAATATTTTTTAGATCTTGGAATAAGAACTACAAGATTCTGGAATAGTGAAATAAATACAAACATTGATGGGGTTTTTAAAATAATTATGGAAAAATTAGAAATACAACCTCATCCCAGCCTTCTCCTGAAAGGAGAAGGGGCTAATTCCTCTTCCCCCTCTCCTTCTCAGGAGAGGGGTTAAGGGGTGAGGTAAAAGTGAGGTGAGTTTTTATTTAACCCCCATCAAGTATTTTTTAGGATTAGCAGAAAGGTCCACAAAGTCATCTACTGCTTCGCGAAGCTTGCCTGAAGTTGATTTGCCAAAAGAAGCCACTTCTACTTGCACGCCGATAGTCTGTAGATATTCAACAAGAGGCACAAAGTCCCCGTCCCCAGACACAATAATCACAGAATCCAAACGAGGTGACATCTTGATGGCATCAACAGCGAGCCCCACATCCCAGTCTGCCTTTTTTGCGCCACCAGCAAATATTTGTAAATCTTTTGTTTTTGTTTCAATGCCGAGTTTGGAAAGAGCTTCAAAAAAATTCTTTTCATCCCCCGCTTCTGTGGTGATGACGTATGCTACAGCGCGCACGAGCTTGCGCCCTGCAACTGCATCTTTTAAAACCGCGCCGAAATTTACTCGCGCATTGTATAAATTGCGAGCTGAATGATATAAGTTTTGAGTATCAATAAAAACCCCAACCCTTTGTTCTTTATGTTTTATAACTGTCATATGTTATAGTATAGCACCAAAAACAAAACGGGGCATCGCCCCATTTTGTTAGACCAATTCTATTTTCTTCAAGAGCGCAGTATACCTAGTTTTATCCTTACGTTCCAAATATTTCAAATGGGTTCGTCTGTCAGCCACCATCTTGATAAGACCGCGACGAGAATGATTATCTTTTTTATGTTTCTTTAAATGCTTTGCGAGTGCATCGATCTGTGTAGACAAAACAGCCACTTGCACTTCTGGAGAGCCTGTGTCTTTGTCGTGAATTTGACTTTTCTTGATAATTGCTTGTTTTTTCTTTGTTGCTAACATACCTATATATTAGCATAAACTCGTAAAAAACGCAAGTAGGGCTTTACGGGCAAAAGAAAACCGCCCTAAAGCGGTTCATAGAACTGTTCATAATATTTTGGAAACCATTGAGACTTAGTAAATTTTTCAATAACACTAACCCTTGGAAGAACTTCCCTGTTTTTATATTTATTTATTTCTTCCATAAAGTCAGCCAATTGTTTCTCCTCTTCAGCGGAGAGAGGCTCATTGAGAGCTTTGTATTTATTGACCCCGATTTTTACTTTTCTCCTGAGAGTTTTCATTTTACTCTCCTTTCTTTCTGTTTTTACTATACACAAAATAAACAGTTCTGTCAAAGTAATTGTGTCGCACAATCTTTTTGATAATTATGATAAAATATAAAATATGTCATCTTTGAAACAACTCAAAACACAATTCTTGGAGTATATAGAAATAGAAAAAGGAAGATCTTTAAAAACAGTAGAAAATTACGATCGCTACCTCACCCGCTTTTTGGGTTATATAAAAAATGATGATCCAGAAAAAATAACAGATACGGTAGTACGCGAATTTCGTTTATGGTTGAACCGCCAACCTCTGCAAAATCTAGGAAAGCCAGATCAGACTCTCGGCAAAAAAACACAAAATTATTACTTGATAGCTATCCGCGCTTTTTTGAAATATTTAGCTCGACAAGAAATACGAACTTTACCCGCCGAAAGAATTGAGCTTGCCAAAGTACAAGAAAGATCTCTCGACTTGATCACAAATGAAGAATTGAAAAAATTGATGAGCATTCCAAACTCAAATGATTTGAAAGACTTGCGTGATCGCGCAATTTTAGAATTATTATTTTCTACCGGGCTTCGTGTATCTGAACTGTGTTCCCTCACGAGAGACATAGATCTGAATTCTGATGAACTTTCTATACGCGGAAAAGGAGGAAAAGTGCGCGTAGTTTTTATTTCAGATTCAGCCAAAAAATTCTTACGACAATATTTATCACAAAGAAAAGATATGGATGATGCTTTGTTTATAAAAATTGGAAAAAATTCTCCGAAGACGATGGCCGCGAAAGGCAAGAACCTCGGCGTTACAAAAAGGACGATAGAGAGGGTCATCAAACAACTCGCAACCAAAGCCGGCATTTCAAAAAAAGTCACACCGCACGTAATGCGCCACATGTTCGCAACAGACCTACTCGGCAATGGCGCCGACCTGCGTTCAGTACAAGCAATTCTAGGACACTCAAACATAGGAACCACTCAAATATATACACACGTAACCGATAAACATTTACGCGATATCCATAAAAAGTTTCACAATAAGGGATAGATTATTAAAAATGTAAAATAAGGTATAATAATATTATGAGTTATCTAGAACACAAAAAACATTTCGGGGTCGCATACAGAACAGGCACAGATAGTTGGACTCACCCACCGACAGAACTCGAAGGACTAAAACTCACCGAAAGGCTTTTGCCTGGAGCAAAAGTTTTGGACATCGGCTCTGGCCGTGGTTTTTTTGCGAAACATTTAGCAGAGATGGGTTTTGATGTTACAGGCATCGATTTTGAAAAAGACATCGTAGAAAAAGCACATGAAAATGTAAAAGATTGGGGGCTTGAAAATAAATTAAAATTTATAGAAGCGGACGCTTTGACTTTACCGTTCCCTGACCAAAGTTTTGATGCTGCTTGCGACTTCGGACTATTCGAAACTTTATATAAAGAAGATTGGCCAGTATATGCAAATGAAGTCGCTCGCATACTAAAACCTGGAGGATTTTATTTGAACGTTTCACTTTCGCGCGAAACTCAACATTTCTTTGAATTTTTACCAAAAAAAGACATGGAAGGAGAATTTGAAAAATACGGAATTCATTATCATTTTTTTGAGAAAAGTGAAATAGAAAATATTTTCAAAGATAAATTTGAAATAATCTCAGAAGAGACAACTCCTTCTCACAGAAAAGTTGTTTTACTCGAAACACTTTTCCAAAAACATAAATAAGAAAAAATAATGAAACTTGTTTCATGGAATACAAACGGATTACGCGCAACGGCAAAACAAGGATTTTTTACCCCCCTATTTACAGAGGAGAGAGTAGATATTTTGTGTTTACAAGAAACAAAAGTTGAACCAGAGCAGTTACCCGAAAATGTGAGAAACATAGAAGGATATTTTTCTTACTTTTCACATCCTAAAAACAAAAAAGGTTATAGTGGGGTCGCTATTTATACAAACGAAAAACCAGACGAAGTTTTTTATGGAATGGGAATAAAAAAATTAGATGACGAAGGAAGGTTGATAGGAATAAAGTATAAAAATAAAAAAAGAAATTTTACTCTCATAAATATTTATTTTCCAAACGGAGGACAAGGCCCGGATAGATTAAAATATAAATTAGAATTTTACGACGCGTTTTTGAAATTTATTTTGAAACTTCGCAAAGCTGGCGAGAATGTTATTTTCTGTGGCGATGTAAATACGGCGCACGAAGCTATCGACCTCGCTCGTCCAAAAGAAAATGAGGAGAATACTGGTTTCCTTCCTATCGAGCGCGCATGGCTTGATAAAGTTGTAAAAAATAATTTTGTGGATGTTTGGAGAAATTTTAATCCAAACAAAAAAGATATGTACACGTATTGGGATCAAAAAACTCGCGCTCGTGATCGTAATGTAGGTTGGAGAATAAATTATTTTTTTGCCGATAAAAAAATTTTAGATAAAATAAAAGATGCCGGTATGATGACAGATTATTACGGATCCGATCACTGTCCAATCTGGTTAAAAACATAACAAAAACACTTAATTTGTATTTACATTGACAAACGCTGAAAAAGATCTATTCTTATCAGAATGATGTTCTTTTAGAGAAAATTCGCCTTAGTTTCTTGGAGTACAAAAGAAATTTTGTAAATTAAGAAACTGAGGCGAACAAACGCCCAGTAGAAAGGATTCATTGTGGAACGATACAAGGAAGAAGAGGAAGAAGAGATAATCTTAAAAACTCTGTGCTCTGGTATCATCGGCCCGACCGATGGAAGTCTAATAATAAAACAGACATCGTGGGTGGTGGATAAATATCTTGAAAATCTTAAAGAGTCCACACCCACGGAAAAAACCGATGTAAGAATCGATACGAATGGAGGAGTACCTGCAACAATCTCTCTCATATTCGGAGCCTATGAAAAAGATTTTCGTCAGATATGTCTGACACAGTCTCAGATTGTAGAACTGTGTATAGAGAAACCTTCGTTTATCATAAAAAACCTTCCTATTTTTACGGTGCTCCCCACAAAACAGAATGACTTTTCTGTGGTAAGCTTTACAATGAGTGCGGGTGGGGTATGGTTTTTCCGCTCAATATATTGGTGGTCATTTGAAGTGTTTCGCGATATCCACCTGTTGGTAAAGGCATAACAACAACCGTACTCAAAGAAAAACCGCTTGGAGGACGGTTTTTCTTTTTTATTGGTTTTTTTCTTAGTCTATCATATATGATATATTAAGAATTAAGAATAATGAGTTTTGGTTTAATATTCTTTCCGAACCATTTTTCAGAAAGTTTCTGTATATTTTTTGTCATATCAGTAACGAGGATTTTTGTTGTGTGTTTACGAGAAAGATTCTTGGCAACTTCCGGATGTCGCAAAAAATAATCTTTTAATTTTTTGGGAACTATTTCGTCTTGAGAAATTATTTTCCCTTCTACGCCAAGGCTTCGAAGGGTAAGTTTTATTTGTTTTTTGAAAATAGGATAGTGTGTACACCCTAGCACAATCGCTTCTGTGTTTTTATCTAAAATTGGTTTCAAATATTTTTGAATAAAAGGCAATGCAAGTTTGGCCTCCCCTTCTTCTGCCAAGGGCACGAGCATAGGCGCAGAGTTTTGAATAACTTTTATTTTTGAATTTAGTTTATTTATTTCCATAGGAAAAGTATCAGAAGCGACAGTCCCCTGGGTAGCAAGCACTCCTACCTTTTTATATTTTACACATTCTTCAGCTGCAGGAATTAGGACCCCTAAAACTTTTCTCTGAAATTTATCTTTAGGAAAAATTTTTGGTAAATACTCTTGTTGTATTTTTCGGAGCGCTCGAGCTGAAGCAGTGTTGCAAGCGACAATAACGATCGCGCAATTTTCTTTTTTAAAAAGATAATCAACTGCTTCTTTTGTAAATTCAAAAACAGTTTCATGTGAACGATTACCATAAGGCACTCTCTTTGTGTCTCCTAAATACACATAATCATATTCCGGCATTTTTTTTACAATCGCTCTCGCAATAATGAGCCCACCCAACCCAGAATCAAAAATTCCAATTCGCATAATTGTATAGTATACTATTCCTATGAATCATACTAGATTAGATCAATTGTCAGACAGCATCTTTGCAATCGTAATGACAATTCTTGTTTTTGAATTAAAAGTTCCAGGTATTTGGGGGCCGGTAGATAATGCAGGTCTATGGCTTGCAATAAAAAATTTACTTCCGGTTTTTTTAAGTTATATATTAAGTTTTTCTTTATTGTTCACATATTGGAGAGCGCATCATTTTTTTGTTTCAATTTATGCAAAAAATGTAGACTCAAAACTTATAAACATAAATGCGCTTTTTTTCATGTTAATAAGCTTGATTCCATTTTCTGCAAATCTTTTAGGTCAATACAGTAGTAACGAATTGTCTATAGTTATATTTGGAATACATATTATTCTTATCGGACTTTCATTATATTGGATGAGAAGATATGTCCTTTATTCAACAAACATACAAAACCCAGAAATCACAAAAAGAGAGATACGTGGTAGCACCGTGCGCACACTTGTACCAGTAGTATTTGCTCTTATAGCTATACCGCTCAGCTTTTATAATATAAAATTATCACTGACTATCCTTACTTTCATAGTAATATTCAATCTTTCGTCATATAGTACTAAAATATTTGAAAACATACTCAAAAAAACACACCATTTTTTGTTTGGCGAGGACACAAAAGGTCATTTTGCAGACTAGTTGATTATAAAACTCCGTGTTTCTCGTGAAGCTTAGCCACCTCTTCTTCTTCTAACTCTTCCTTCTTTTCTTTACCACGCTCTCCTAGTGTCCTTAATTCTGCGTCGCCTAGCATATTTAACGATTTTGTAAGCTCAGATAGGTGTTCTACGGTGTTTTTCTCTGGCGCATCGAGGACTTCTTCGAGTAACGCATTCAAAATCCAGCCCATTCTAGGACCCGGATTGATGTCCAATTGATTTATCATATACTCCCCGTTTATCTTTAGCTGTCCGACAGAGATGGGGTCCCTTAGAGCTTCCTCGATCATCGCAAAGTATTTTCGTAAACGATAAGGTGCTTCTTTTTTCTTCATACCGACTCTGTCACATTCACGTACATTCATAAGTGGCCAAATATTTTCTTTTCCAACTTTTGTAATAATTCTTCGTACAGCAGAAAGAGTTATGAGTTCTGTGTCAGAAAAGAACATATGGTTACGCACCAATTTTTCGACTAAGTCAATCTCTTTTTTTGAGAATTTTAATCTTTCCATGATTTTTTCAATCATTCTCGCTCCGATAACTTCGTGCCCATAAAAAGTATATTTCTTTTTTGCGCCACTTGGAGCTACGCGCCTGGATCTTGGTTTCCCGATATCATGAAAAAGCGCAGAAAGTCTTATTTCTAAAGGCCAATTCTTGTCTGCGGCATGTTGCAAAGCCATAAGCAAATGATTCCACACGTCGTATATATGTTCGCCTCCTTGCTCGCAACCTATCCCCTCTTCTAATTCAGGAATTATATTTTTTAACAAATTAAATTTTTGTAACATCAAAATTCCACTTGCAGGATTTTTCGATAAAATTATTTTTACAAATTCATCACGAATTCTTTCAAAAGAAATTTCTTTTATTAATTCAGAATTTTTTAAAATACTTTCCGTAACTTCATACGACACAGAAAAATCTAATTGACAAGCAAAGCGAATAGCGCGCAACATTCTAAGCGCGTCTTCTTTAAACCTATCATCTGCATGTCCTACAGCCTTTAATGTTTTATCTTTTATGTCTTTTAAACCATTAAATAGATCAATAAGCTGTCCTTTAGAATTTAAAGCCAGTGCATTTACCGTAAAATCGCGTCTTTTAAGATCATCTTCTATGTTATCACTAAATTTAACCTCGTCAGGATGCCTAAAATCGCTATATTTAGCCTCTATTCTATAAGGAGTAACCTCTATAATCATATTTTCTGAAGTTCCTGCCTGCGCAGACAGGTCATGTGTAACAACCACCCCTACTGTTCCAAAACTATTTTCATATATAGTCTTCTCAAATAGACCCATAATCTGCTCAGGCTTAGCGTTTGTAGTAATATCCCAATCTTTTGGTTCCCTACCCATAATAAGATCACGAACACAACCACCTACCAAATACGCCTCAAAACCAGCGCCTTCCAAGGTGTTTGTTACATGTGAAACTTCTTTGGGTATCTGAGATATTAAATTTTTAAGATTTTTTTCCATTTTGGAAAAATGTGCGGCCAGAGAGAATCGAACTCTCGTCTCATCCTTGGCAAGGACGTGTTCTACCACTAAACCATGACCGCGTTATTAAATTTTAATAAACTACATTGACTTATAATGGCCTTATTGACACGATAAACCACTAAACCATGACCGCGTTAGTTAATATTAATTTTCTAACCGTTCAATTATAATATTTTATTTAATATAATGCAATTTATAATTTAATCCTTAAAAAACAATCATATTTTGATAACAAGATAAAATAATGTATAATTTATAAATGCACCCGTAGTGAAATGGATATCACAACAGTCTTCGGAACTGTCGTTGGGGGTTCGAATCCCTCCGGGTGCACACGAGAAAGCAAAATACCAACTACTCAGTAGTGTCCAATACAATTTACCTATACAGATTATAGTTTATGCACAATTATGTTAAATATGTGGATAACTGTGTTGGTAATGTTTATAAAGGACACTTCTAATAACAGTCTTTTGGAGTCATTTTTGTAGATTATATGTTGTTAAATAAAGATATTTTAATAAAAGACACTAAAATTAAGCTTATTGTTTCACGTGAAACTTTTTAATATATGTTACATATGAAACATGCCTAAAGTATTTACTTCTAAGACTCAAAAAACAGGAGAAATAGGAGAAAATATAGCTGTGAAGTTTCTCATGAAACAAGGTTTTTCGATATCAGATAGAAATTACACTAAAAAATGGGGAGAAATAGATATAATTGCTGAAAAAGGGGGAAAATTGCACTTTATAGAGGTAAAATCAGTATCAAAACCAAATTTAAACATTGTTACACATGAAACTCTTGATCAATACCACCCAGAGGATAATATGCACCCCTGGAAGCTTAAAAGACTCTCAAGGACAATTCAAACTTATCTCTTGTCCAATAAGATTCCAGATGATAGGGCATGGCAAGTCGATCTAATGGTTGTTTTTCTTGATATCACCAGCAAAAAAGCAAGAATAAAAATAGTCAGCGATATTATTTTGTAAAAAATAGTTTAATTTTTCTGTGCGGGATACCGGAGTCGAACCGGTCACCACAGTTTGGAAAACTGTTATTTTACCGATAAACTAATCCCGCAATGTCGGGCTGCTGGGAGTCGAACCCAGCCTAAATGCTCCCAAAGCACTTGTACAACCGATATACTACAGCCCGCGGTTATTTATTGACTGAATTATCTTAACATAAAAAATTTAAATATTCTACTCTGTTTTGTGTTTGACAAAAAACTTAATAGTTATAATGTTTAAATAGAAAGGAGATGTAGTATGTCTACACAAGAAGAGAGGAAACTGCCAGGGAGAGACACAGGGATCATATTCCCGTTAATCATCATAATTCTGATTGGGGTTTCTGTCATCATCGGAGCATTTTACTCCGATCAGATCGCGACCTACTTGAGCCCGCACTAATGTGGGCAGGAGAGGACGTTAAGGCAGGAAAAGTGAGTTTCCATCTCACTTTTCCTGCCTTTTCTTTTTTTAACAATATTTTGCAAACTATTTTTATTTAGTATAAGATAAAAACAAATGATGACTACATATATTTATGCATTTGTTAGTGTTGTCGCTGTAAGCTTAGTGTCTCTTGTTGGGGTATTTTCGCTTTCAGCCAGAGAAGAAATTATAAAAAAATACATTAGCCTTTTCATAAGCCTTGCTGTAGGCGCGCTTTTGGGAGACGCTTTTATACATTTGATACCTGAAGCTTTTGAGAAATATCCAAGCCACACATTGGCTAGTTTGTTTATTATTGTTGGTATTATTTTATTTTTTGTAATAGAAAAATTCCTTCACTGGCACCACCACGGCGAAGACCAAGAGGAATCAAGCATCCACCCAGTAGGGAAGTTGCTACTTTTCACTGACGGTTTTCACAATTTAATAGACGGAATAATTATCGGGGTAAGCTTTTTGGTAAGTGTCCCCGTAGGCATAGCCACCACCATAGCTGTAGTTTTACACGAAATACCTCAAGAAATAGGAGATTTTGCTGTATTAATTCATTCTGGATATGAGAAAAAAAGGGCTTTGTGGTTAAATTTCATTTCAGCCCTTACTTCTATTTTTGGAGTTGGTATCGCCTTGGTTTTTGGTAACATAGCAGGCAATTTTACTTCCTGGATATTACCGATATCTGCTGGTGGTTTTATTTATATAGCTGTCGCAGACCTTATCCCCGAACTACACAAAACAAAAGAATTAAAATATTCTGTACTACAAATAATAGCCGTCCTTACTGGCGTATTGGCTATGCTAGCTCTAACTTTGTTGGAGTAATGTTTACATAAAACAAAACTAACTTGTATAATGTATTAATATGAAATTCGAAAATGAACCTTCGCCAAACAGCAAGGGAATCAATGAGTTAGAAGTTATAAAAAATAATATCATTAATTTATACGGGCAAGAAATTGCCAATAAAATTTTTGCTAAATATTCAGAAATAATTTATGCCGCTGATAATATTGAAGAATATCTAAAATCTATCACAAAAGAATCAAAACCTGACAAGATTTTAATTAATCAAATAGGAACAAATTTACTTAAAAGAGTACAGCAATTACTTTTATCTGTAAAGCAAGGATTATCTGTTGAAGATATAAATAAAAATTTAGAAAATATTCAATCTTCAATTTTACTTTTTGGTTCTGTCATTAAAAACCTAAGGAAACAAGGGAAGGTTATTGAATTAAAAGATTTTGTAGATGTTGAATTTATTGTTGATGAAAGTGTTCTTGAAAATGAAGCAGAACAAATGCGAGAAATTTATGCTCGCAATTACAAAGATACTCCAGAATTTCAAAAGGAGCTTTTAGAAAACTTCGATCACAGCATTGGAACAAGAGGCGAACGTAGTTATGGAGACGGAGATAATATGTTTTATTTATTAAAAGTCATAGGCAGAGTTGTGGCTTTTTGCAGATTTCACGAAGACTGGGAAACGGGAATTATTATAAAAAAGTTTGGATTTTTTAATGTTGACCAAAATTATCAAGGATTTCAGTTGGGAGAAATAATGATGGAACAATCTTTAGATTTGGAAGCTAAAAATTCAATATTACAAGCCACTTGCACTGCCACAGCAAGTATAGCTGAACGTTATATTCAAAGAGGTTTTATTGGTACCCGATTTATCCCTGATTACAAAGGAATTCCAGATTTGTACATCGAACGAAACGACATAAAAAATAAAGAATATCCAAGTAAAAGTTTAAGGGAAGAAGAAATAATATCGAAACTAGGATCTTCAACTGAACATGACTTTAAAATTAATGACACTGAAATAAAAATAATTTCTTTTAACGAGAGTGATCCATTACCTTTCGGATTAACCAATGAAGGTTGGATTTTGACTCAATATTTTTCAATAGGAAAGAAAAAATATACAGTTTTTGAAAAAATGAAACACGAAGAAAAATTTGAATATGGAGAAGATTATGAAAGATTCTTAGGAGAAATAAAAAATGTTACAGAAAACAGAAAAAATAATAATACAGAGCCCCCTTACATATTCTAAAAACTTAAATCTGGCTCCAGAGAAATTCGTAAATATATTTATGCATTCTGTATATAATGGGATCTTCAATAATAACTCCAATCATTTTATTTGGCGATAATGTAATATATGATATTTTATCATCATAGATCTGCATAATGCTTTCAAAAGATAGCGCATCTTGCTTCATAAATTTATTTTCTGTTATTTCTGAATGATAATCTGTTAGAAGCTGCCTTGCCTCTGGCGTATCAATAAAAATTCCTTTTTTCTTTAATTTTAATTTTTCTCTTTTTGCAACATATTCTTTATTTATTTCAGGTATATATTTAAAAATTGCTTCAATATCAGAATACGCGTATATTTCAGTTTTTGAAGTCAACGTATCTGCCAATACTTTTTTAATTCCATCTTCCCCCTCAAAGAACTGAACATTGGGCTTACCAAGAATTAAATTATATTTTGAAGATAAAGATCCTATAGAACTTAGTAATATTTCTTTGTTCAACGCTATTTCTTTTTCTTTTCTTTCTATATTTGAAAGTAGCAGGCTCGGATGAGCAGGGGAGAATGTAGCCACAGTACCAATTCCTCCATTTTTAGACACCAAACCCATAGATTCCAGCTGTTCTAAGACTTTATAAATAAGCCCTCGTTTTATACCAGTCCATTTGGACAAGTCGCTAGCCCTTTGAGGCCCTTTATCTAGCAGAGCTTGATAGACGAGTGACTGTTCTTCTGATAAACCTGCTTGCATTAAAATATTTTCTTCTTGCATACATAAAGCATATCATATTTGTTTTTGTCACACAAATATGACAAGGTAAATAACAAAATGTATTGTAAATAAAGGATATTTTACTATTTACAGAATCATATTTATGTTACATTGACATTTTAATTTAATTATGCTATAGTATCTGCAGAGTTAATAAGTTCATTGATAGCTAGCAAGTTAATTTTTTCCGAAGATTTTGTGGGTGGTATTGTGGATATGAGATATTTCGTATCTAAAATACCGTCTGCAAATGCAACGGAAAAATAAAAAGGAGGAACGTCATGAGTTATAAGCTCGTCGACGGTTCCCGGGGCAAGGCGCCCCGATTCGCGATCACGATGGGATTGCAGGAGGGCTACGGCCCGACTGCAAAAAAACACCAGGTTGACGAGGTCGTCGACCTCGTCGAGGCATTTCTCAAGGCGGCCGCAGCCGCCGGGCGCCCGTACCTTACGGGATCCGTGACCACCGGAGTAGTGGTCTACGCTTGGCCGGAAGGACCCGGTCAGGCTGGCGGGGGGCACGAGCCCCAGGCCACGTACAGCGGGGAAGTGAACCCGTTGTACAACTCGGGGATGGCTGAGGGAGCCATCGTCGAGTTTCTTAACTCCCTCGCCTCGGTTCTAGGGTCTGCACTCGGGCAGACTCGGGTCTATGTCGTCTTCGCGGGCGACATGTGGATCCTCCAGGCCGAGTAGTCCTCGGCCACACCGACAGGAGAGACGGTGTAATTTCTCTCCAATCGAAAAAGGGGATAAGACTTTTCAAGTCACGTCCTCTCCATTTTTCAGACCACAAAGAAATTTGCTGTCTGAATGGATGGAGTTTGTTTCCTTGAAAAATAAATAAACATCGTTTCCAGCGCAGAGTTTCTAAATTAATTTTTGGAAATTGTGTGCTGGAAACAGCAAAAAAAAGCAACACAAACCCACCTAGAAGGTGCGGGTTGAAGGAGAAAACATGAACGAAACTTTTTTTCTTGCGGTCATTTTGGCCATCGCAGTTTCTTTCCTTCTGAGGATCGTCCTCGGCGGGAAAAAAACGATGGACATGCCGACCAAGTGGGCTCCGATCCCAAATCCTCCCGAAACCGAGGAGGAAAAAAAGAGAAAGGAGGTGAAAAAGCTCTTCGAGTTGGCGGACGATATCGCCAACTACTTCGGGTGCGTGCTCTCAAGCAAGTTCTATGGTTCACCCTGGGGGTATGTTCATACCTCCAGGTACGAGGTCGTGGTGGGGGGCAACAAGTTTGCCCTCTACCACAATATGGGGAAGAGAATCTGTCTTCTCGCAACCGGGGGAGAGGTTGAGCTCGGGGAGCAGGAGCTCCTCGACTCAGGGGTCATTGGACCCTTGGTCGAAGCCCTTGAAAAAGAGCTCGCGGTCCTCACGGAGGACCGTGACAAAGAAAGAAAAGAAGAAGAAAGAAGAGAAGAAAGAAAAAAAGAGGAAGAAGAAAGGAGAAGGGCGACTTGTGCCCTTCTCCGGAAAACTTTTTTATAGACAAAACTTCTCTTGCGTGCCGTGACCACGCAGGTTTCAATTATCTAGTTGATGTTACGGATCAACTCACAACGAGAGGATAAAAAGCTTTCATGCCTAAGTCCTCTCCATTTTTCAGACCACAAAATAATTTGCTGTCTGAATGGATGGAGTTCTTTAAAAAAGTTGATTCTGGGAATTTGTACATAAAATTTGCGTGCATATTCCCGGAATCAACAAGATAGAAAGGAGAGAAATTAACTGCGTTTTTGTTTGGAACTCAGGAGCTTGAGGGAAGAACATTTACGCAAAAAAAGAAAAAATGAAAAAAGTTTTTTCTTTTGACGCAGAGACCAACGGTCTCTGGGGCCAGGCTTTTGCCATCGGCGCGCTCGTCTATGACGAGAATGGCGTCGAGATAGCTCGATTCGTCGGACGGCTTCCCGAAACGGAAGTCAAAGACGAATGGGTGAGGGCGAATGTCCTGCCTCAGTTGACCGCAGTCCCGGTCACCCACACGGATTACGCATCCTTGTTGGCCGACTTTGCTAAGTTCTACTTGGCAAATAAAGCTGACGCGGATATCGTAGTTCACATGGGAGTTCCTGTCGAGAGCAAACTGCTCATCGACATGCACTCCAGTGGGCTGATCGGCGACTGGGATGGTCCCTATCCGCTCTGCGACGTCGCGGGCAATCTCCAGCAGGCTGGGGAAGACCCGACGTCCGTAGACGGATACGTGCGCAAGCACGGGCTCGAAGTGCCGGAATTTGGTACGACGCACAATCCGCTGTATGACAGCGCGGTTGCCGCCGTAGCTTATCGGCATCTCTTGAGCCGTCGGACCGTCTAACGGTCGACGCGTCAATCACTGGACCAGCAGTAAACTGGGAAAGCTCTCGGTAGAGTTGTAATGGTGGATACTAGAGCAGAAATCTGCGGAAGCTACTCCGAGAAAGACCGCCCACTAAGCTTTGCTTTTGTGCTTTGAACAAAAGTTAATCACGGGGCTTGTGCAAAACGAGCCCCAACCGTCCACAGATATGTGTCTGTGCTGATGAGTCCTACGTTTACACTCAGGACGAAACGGTTAAGTTCTTTAAAATAATAAATAAAATGTTTCCAGCGCAGAGTTTCTAAATTTGTTTTTGGAAATTGTGTGCTGGAAACAGTAGAAAGCCCGTAAATCCTGACTTTCTGTTTTTTACAGATAAGCAGGTGGGCAAAAGGGAGAAAAAATGTTCAGGATCAGAGAAAAGTTTGTTTTTGACGAGTCAAGATGTCCCGCTCTTTACGAGTGGAAGTACCCCCACTCGTTCCTTGCCGGCACAATCGCCGGCTGGTCCATCTTCTATCTGAAGACCGGGAGGAATGCGGGGAATCGAGCGTTGATTGCTCGGTCCCCTGAAGGACTTTGGGGCTGGGCCCCGAAGCTCCACGATAACGTCCTCCTTGCCCTCGGAGAGGAGCTGGAGAGTGTAAAAGGAACCCTCCGCCTTCTGGCCAATTGCCAGGAGGCAGAGAAGCTCTGGGACATCAAAGATGTCCCGGGGTTCTCCAGCACCGATTCTGATTCATTGACGTATCACCATGATAAGTGGTATACGTCATCGTTGGTGGCGGCACCGTTGCCGCCACCGTCCTGGGCACCTGATGCCCAGGCTTGGTCCATCCGCGAGGGCGTATACATCGCCTTCCCGGATGATTCGTTCCGACTCGCGCGTGGACGCGAGTATCACGGGTTCCCCTTTGAGGGGAAACCGGTCGCCCGACAGGGTGACTGCCTGATCTTCAGCCAACCTGAGGGGTGGGAGGCTCCGGTCAACCCTCTCACCAAAAAGTTTGATCGGTGGCAGGACATGCTGGTGTATGACGGCGAGTTCACACTCGACCGCCACCACTTCGAGCCCGTAGAGGGCACTCAGGAATGGGTTTTGACCCATCCTGAACACAAAACTCTAAGAGTCCAGGCTCCAGAGCCTGGGCTTGGCACTACGTTCTGGGCAGCCCTTGTGCCTGGAACGTCGCGACCTTTCGGCAGTGGAGAGAATCTGGATTAAAAACCAGAGATTCTTCACAAAAGGTTGAATCCAATACCCCTCCGACCTAGGTCGGAGGGGTATTTTTGTTTCTTTTTTCATGTTTTTGTGCTATCATATGTGATATATGAAAAGTATTTTGCAGTTTTCAATTTCAAAAGGTGAGAAAAATTATATAGCCCAAGCGGTAGACTTTCCTATTTTTACTAAATCATCTATTTATATTTCTGAAAAAGAATTAAAGGAATATTTCTATACTGAAAATTAAATAAGCTTCTTTTTTAGTCTGCCCAAGAACGGTCAGCTCCGGGATTTTTGGCACCATAAACTTCAAAGTGTAAGTGTGCACCGTTGCCACCTTTTGCAGCTCTGACGCGCCCGCTGTTCCCGACGTATCCTATCACTTCACCTTGAGAAACACTGGCTCCTGTAGATGTGGCTAGTTTAAACAAATGGCTATATAAAGTCTTTGTGCCATTTGGATGTTGAATAATAATCATATTTCCATAGGCTCCATTCCAACCCATACGAGCGAGTAACACTGTACCGGATGCAGCAGCGTAAATAGGAGTACCAATAGGCGCAGCGAGATCTACGGCATTTTTACCGTGTAAACCTTGCGTCTTAATATATCCAGGAACTGGGTTTATAAAATACCCAGCAATATTTTTAAGAGAAGTTTTTGGATAATAATTTTTTGGTTTTGAAGTAGAACTAGTGTTTTCAGATGGACCGTCTACAGATATCTCGCCATCAGGGATGATGAGCTCGTCACCAACAGCAAGTGTTGCGTTTTCTGCCAAATCATTAAAATCAGCAATATCTGTTATGTCCGCGTTGTATTTTTGAGCAATGCTTTTTAGAGTCTGGCCTTTAGTTACAATGTGTTTTACCCCAGAAACAGGCAAAATAATCAAAACCTGCCCTTCTTTTAAGGCATCTCCCTTTTTTATATCGTTCGCCCAAAGGATAGTGTTTACCGATACATCAAACATGTTTGCTATACCAGAAAATGAATCTCCTTTCCGTACAACATATACACTAATCTGATCGTAAGAAGAATCGGAATTTTTGGAAGTACCATCAGAAACTCCCAGGGGGCCGACAGAAGAAGAAAGAGCGCTATCCGCAACCACTTTGTCTGTATTATCATCTTTAACATCTATATCTTTATTCTTTTCATCTTTCTTTTCTAAAACTGACGCAGAAGAAACATTTGCCTGTAAAAGGGAAATGTTTTGAGAATTTGTCCCTGCTCTAGGAACCGCAGAGGTACTTGTATCAGTTTCTGCCTCTGCATGAGCCTGATCTCCTGTTCCAAAAAGAGAAGAAAGAAAACCAGCCTGCACCGAATGGGCGGGAACCAAAAGAGTCCCAAACAACAAGAAAAAGGACAAAACAGATCTTAAAATTTTAAATTTGAGTTTTATAAAACAAACTAAATATCGCGAGATTTCCTTTTCTAGCCTTTTAATGTAAGGATAGAATTACAGGACGACCATAAGGTTCTGCAAAACAAAGGTTCTCACGATGGTTACTGTCGGTCCCGAAAAGTCAGTCATTTAACATCCATACCCCTATTCAGAAGATGCCCTAATGATAGCCCAAAAGGGGCCAAAAGTCAATCTGGCAAGTTTTGACTGTGGATAACTTCTGGCAGTCAAAACTTGCCCAAAACCCCCCGAAATCCACCCAAAATTTTGTTGAAAACAAACTTGTGGGGTATAATACTTGCACAACATGAAAGAAAAGTCTCCTGAAAATTATATTAATACTAGAAAAATAACCGACGAGGAGGCTTTGTATTTTGTAGAACACTTAACAGAAGGACAGGAGATATTTAGTGGTAAAGAAAGGCTTGTTTTTGTTAAAAACATTTCAAATGGGAAAAAAGTCGTTTTGATTGACCCAGAACATTTAGACAAAAATGGTAAGCCCCCAAAACATACCTTTTTAAAAGAAATACTCGTAGACATAATCAAACAAAACCCTATAAATATTCAAGATTTTGGAGCAACAGTCAAAAAAAGCGACCCAGAATTAGAAGAATTCAGAAAAGCTCAGAAAAAAGCAGTATTGTTGGAAAAGATAGGAAAAGAAGGCCTGCCTTTTATAGAAACACTATCGGTAAGTGAAATAAAAGACAAAGACGTAGCCAAAAAAATAGCAGAGGTGAAGAAATTTGCAAAAATCGGGGAAGAGTCTCCTTACGGAAAATTGTCTATAAAAGAAATAAAAGAAAGAGCACTAAAAAATAAAGGGGGAAAAGTAAAAGCTCCGCAACAAATAGAAGCAAAAGAATCTTGGACAGAAAAAATATTAAAGAAGGTTGAAGAGAAAAGAAAAAAAGTTTTAGAAACATTTGTAAAAAAAAGTGGGTATTATGGAAAACTCGTACTTAAGGGAGCTACAGCTCTAGTAGCGTCTGTGGGTATTTTGCACGGAGAACTTGGAAGAAACACAGAAATATACACCTCTGCAAACACAAAAGTGGAAGAACCTGCGCCAAAACAAGAAACAGCAGAGGAAATATTAAAAAAAATAGAAGGACAGTTTGCAGAAAAAAATAATCGAGCAGAACAAATCAGAGAAGAATATGAAGAAAGAGAGGATTTTGCACAAAATGCTTTTAGAAAAGGAGAGGTGTCTGCAAAAGAAGCATTTGAAAATCCTATTTCGGGACAAACAGTAAAAAAAGAGGAAGGCTCGACAGAAGCCCCTGTATTTGAAACAGTTTACCCTTTGGAAATAAATCCAGAAAAAGATTTGGAGTTAAGAAAACAAGCAGAAGAGGAAGCAATAAAAGACTATTTAAAAAGTCTTGAGAACGGACAAACCGTAACAAACGAAACTAATGAAAAAGAAGAAGGAGTGCAAGAACTTTCTGCCCCAACACCCGAGCAAGTATATGAAGCAGAATCTACCCCAACAAAAGTAGAAGAAGAAATCATTCCAGAACCTGAACCAGTTTCACCAAAAGAACAAGAAGAAATAAAACCAACACTGGTGGAATACCACCCCCTAACCCCCGAAACAATAAAAAATAAAGAAGATTTGATAAGTTACGTTTGCGAAAATGAATATGATCAAGAATTAAGATGGGGTCAATTGAAATATCTTAAGGCTGATGAAGTCATAAAACACAAAGGAATATCTAGTGTTGACCCAGCTTTTGAACGTTTGGCAAAATGTTTAAGAGAATTTAGAAAAAAAATAGGTGAACCAAAAAGAAATTTATTGGGTATGCGTGATACCGTAGAGTCTTATGTTAACAAATGGATAAAATCTTTTAAAAAATAATTTTCATGAACAAAACAGGACAAAATACAGATGTTTCAGCACGTTTAAATAAATTAATATTTGAAGCGGTATTGATGCGTGTTTTGCCGATGCTCTCCGAAGAAAATCTTACAGAGTACGAAAAAATAATTGATTCAAAAGAAGTAGGCGAAGTGCTTTGGAATTTTTTAAAATCAAAAGTTCCGAATTTTGAAAATATAGTAAAAGAAGAGGAAGAAATTTTGAGAAAAGAATTGGAAAAATAAACCGAAAAAGTTTGTTTAAATAGCGTTTAAAATTTAAAAGGGATATAATCTAAATAATTTATATGCCAAGAGAAACCTTAAAAATAATAGGGAGAAAAGTTCCCAAAAAAAAACACCGAGTTAAATGGTATCGTTTCTGATCAAAACAAAAACTCTTATAAAAAATCTCACAAAGAGAACTTTGATATTAGTATAAATAATCTAAAAAATAAATACCCATCAAGAAATATCCAGAAAACCAAAGAGAGCGTTGCTAAAAAAACAAAAAAAACTGTAGTAGAAAAACCAATTCCAGTAAAAATTGAAACACCTCCTCAAACTGAGGAAGAAATAGTAGACACTATCGTAGAACCTCGAGTTATAAAAGAAGAATTTAACACACCTGAACCTATTACAGAAAACAGTGAAGACGTGTTTGGAATAGAGAACAAACCAATTGATTTAAAGGCACCTGACCAAGAAAATATTTTTGGCGTGGAACCCACACCAATAGTTAAAGAAGAAGATAATGTTGCAAAAAAAATAGCAGAAGTAAAAAAAAGACTTGCGGAGATAGAAAAATTAAAAGCAAAAAGTCTAAAAATACCAGAACCAGTAAACCTTGAACCAACCGAAAAACCTACAGAGTACGCACCAGCTGTTTCTGTGCCACCTTCGGTTTCCGAAGAAGCTCCTGCGCCCATAGAAAAAGAAAAAAATGAATTTGTTGTAGGACAAGTTGTAAAAATAAAAAGATCACCAAGCTCTGGTGGGCAAATTGAAGATGGTTGGATTGTCTCTGGTTTTACCGAAGATGGCAAGGTTATTGTCCGCGGAAAAACAATCGCAAAAGAAGGCGGAGTAAATGAATATCAACAAAGAACAGTGACACAAGAAACACTTATTAATTGGCAAAAACTTGAAGCTGAAATAGATATAAGAGAAACAAACAATAAAGAGGAAGAGAGTTCTGAAAAGGATGATGTACTTAAGACAATCGTAGGTGCAAGACACAGACTAGAAGATTTAGAGAAAGCAAAAAAAGCAGCATTGGATAAAATGGAGAAAGAAAAGAAAGAAGAGATGGTAAAAGCAACACTAGAAATAGAAAGATTATCTCGAGAAAAAAGTGCTTTAGATAAAAAAATTTTTTTATTAAACACAGAATATCAAAAATTACAAAAAAGAAATGACTCTTTTTGGTCTAAAATAACCTTTGGAATATTTGTCGATGAAGAAAAAATGATGGAGCTTTCAGATGAAATAGCAACTCTAGAATCACAACAAAATACATTAAAAGAAGCGATAGAAAAAACGAGCAGATTATTAAATTAATTAAATAATTAATTTACAGAAACAATATGACAATGGATCAACCACCAAAAAACGGAGAAGAAATAAAAAACGAAAAAATTCTTTTAGAAATTGAAGAAACCTTGAAAATTATTGAGAAAGCGAAAGAAGAAGCTATTTGGCAATTGTCGCAAAGACAAGCAATAATAAACCCTAATGACGAGGAAAGAATGGCAATAGCTGATTTTAAAGAACAAATAGAATTTTTTGAAAGAGAAAAAAGAAATCTAGAAAGAAGAAAAGCTGAAATTTTAAATACACAAAACGAAAGCCCCACACCAGAACCTGAAAAGCAACCACAAGAAGCAGAAAACCCCGAAGATGTTTTTGGGTTAGGGGAAGAAACACCCGCTAATTTACAACCTGAATTAGAGATAGAACCTGAGTCTACTACTAAAATTTTACCAACAGAGACACCACAAGCTGTTGGAGAACAAACCCAACCAGAGCAAGAAAAACAACAAGAAAAAACAGAAGAATTAAAAGGTGAGATAAAAACATTTGTAGAAGAATTAAAACTAGAAGCCCTTTTGCCAAAAGAATTTAATAAGTTAACCGAAGCTCAACAAACAAAAGTAATACAAGATTTAAAACGTAGAATTGTCGACATTGTAAAATCAGATGCACAGACTCAGTATGCAGAAAAATTAAAAGATAGAGCTCTGTGGAATTCTGGAATACTAAAAATATTTGAATTTGTAGAAAAAGCACAAAATGCTTTATACAAAAAAGAAAAAGATTTACAAAATACAGAAAATGAAATTTTTACGAGATTTATAAAACAAAACAGAACAACTAATGAACTAATAAAACAAGATTTAGAAATACTAACAGCTAGAACAAAAGGAAGAGATGTGGTAGTAGAAAACGGAAAAGCTTATTTTAACTATTTTACAGGTAGCTCTGTGCTAATGGCAGGAGAACCAAATGTGCATAATTTTAACGAGAAAACTCATGGTTTTGTAAATATGCCTTATGAATGGGGACAAGAAAAGAGTGGTAAAAATAAAAAAACTTATGATAATGCAAAAAGAGAATACGAAGAAACGAGGAAAATAATACTAAAACAGGAAAATATAACACCAAAAGAAAAAGCAAGATTAACACAAAAAATGCTAGAAACAGACAACCTTGTAAAAATGGAACAACTTTTGAATACTCATCCTGAGTTTGAAAAAGCTTTAAAAGATTTTGGAGAAAGTGCAAAAGGGCTAGAATTAATTAAAACTGGTAAAAAATTCTTGAAATCAATAACATTAGAACGAGAAAAACTTATGACTGCCAAAACAAAAACCAGATGGAGCACCAAAGCTGCAGCAATGTTTGTGGGTGGTACGATAGGAACCACTATTACAGCTATAGCAGCGCCTGCTATCGGTGGAGTGGTTGGTTATTATAGAGGCAGAATGCGCGCAAAAGAAACTCTTACAGAAAGACAAATAAAAGCAAGACATGGAGAAAAAGACGAGAGCGAAGAAGCGACAAACACAGAAGACGTAGAAAAATTAAACAAAAGAATGGAAGGTATTTTGGAAGCTTTCGAAAAAGCTGGCACAGAAGAAGAAAAAGCAAAAAAACTTGATCAAATCAAAAGAAGAATAGAATATACCCAAAATAAAATAGAATCTAAACTTGTAAATTTTGGAGATTCTAAAAATGCGTTAAATAATCAATTTAATTTGGTAAACAATTTAAATAAAGCTTTGATAATTGCAGCTAGCTTAGAACAAACAACACGAAAAGATATAGATGCTAGACTAAAACAATTTCTTTCTTATAAAACAAAAAATATAAATGAGGTCCAAACTGTGTTTATTAAAAAGCAAGCAAGAAATAGCGCTCTGTTTGGGGCTGGATTTGCAACTGCTGGTTATATTGCGCGTTGGGCCGGAGAACATTTCGGCTGGTGGGAACGCACTGATAAAATAAAAACAGAAACACCAAAAATCACAAAAGAAGTAAAGCCAGAATTAGAGAAGACTGATAACTCTATAAAGCAAGAGATAATCCCTTCAAAAACACCAACGCCAAAACTCACACAGACTCCAAACCCAACAAATACACCAGAAATAAAGACCGTAGAAAAAATAAAACCTGAAGTACCCATAGAAAAAGAAATAGTAGCTCCGGTAGGAAAAGTAGCTGAAGTTTTTAAAGAGGAAAGTATTACTTTTAATAAAGGAAGTGGTGGTATTCAAGGAATAATTGACTTGAGGAGCCAAATAAAAAATCACTATAAAGGAGATTATTCTGGTGCGCCACAAAGCGTACAGGAATTTATGAAAGAAAAGAATGTGATGAACTTGGCGAAAAAGCTTGGGTTCTTTGATCCTGATAGAAGAGACGGAAAAGAGAGTGCTCTTATACAAGAAGGGTCGGTATTAAAATTTGACGAGAAGGGTAATCTTTTATTTGGAAAACCAGATGCGAATGGTAATGTTCCGGTATTAGAGAAATATCACGGAAAAATGTTTGATTCAGATCATAACGCAACAGCAAGTGAAAACACAGAAATAGCAGAACAAAATAATACAAAAACACATACAATTGGATTAAAAGAAGAAACCTTCCCAACAAAAGAAGGACATCTAAACCCAGGAACAGCAGAAAATATATACGCTCCAAAAAAACATTCATTGGGAACAGGGGAAGAAAAATCATTTTTTGCTGATAAAATTGAAAAAATAAAAAATTTAAAAGAACAAATAGAAGCAAACATAGACGCAGAACGAACGGAAGGGTTGTCAGTTGATGAAAACTTAACTCCGACCGACAATTCAATTAATGAAACTTATAATAATACTATAAATAGCATTTTTCGAGAAAGCAAAAATGGAAACTGGGCGACAATAAGAGATGTGGGAACAAACCACTTTCTTCATAGTAATAATTATAATGAAGAAAATTATATAAATCTTAAAAATTATATAAATAAACTAATAGAAACAACACACCAGAAACCCAAAAACGGAATATTTGGGTTTCTAGCTGAAACAAACGAAGAATATATAAAAAGGGCGATAAAATATGCCACTGAACACAATATTGAAATGTAAATTTTGTGTTATATTTGATTGGTGACAAACCGAGAAGAACACTTAAGGGGTCTAAATAAACAACAAAAAGAGGCGGCGCTTCATATGGAGGGTCCGCTTCTTGTTGTGGCAGGAGCTGGAGCAGGAAAAACAAAAACAATCACACATAGAATAGTAAATTTAATAAAAAATGGCATAACTCCAGATAAAA
>JADZCK010000016.1 GCA_020851595.1 Candidatus Nomurabacteria bacterium
AGTTCCCCGACAATCGGAAGGGGAAGAGGATCGTCACGGGTCGGATCAGGCACTTCGGAAAGGAGATGAGTCAGGAGGCCATCGACAAGTGGGCGAGCGACAACAACAAGGTGCTCGCCCGTCCGAAGGAGCTGATCGATTTCAGCCGGGCCTTTCCGAGGCCCGCGCTTGACAATGACATGCCCCTCGCTGCCCCCGGTCAGTTCTGGCTGTCCGCCGACGGTTTTCGCCGCTTCCTTTCCCTCCGTCGGAACGGCGCGTAGCGCGTTCTCAACCGCGTCTGGATCAACCCGAGCGGACAGTGGAGCGCCTACTGGAGGTTCCTCGTCCTCGACAAGTAACTTTGGTATCGGCCACTGTGCTCTTTTACGACACTTTGGCCTTGGGCCCTGCATTCGCGTGCGGGGTCCTTTTAATTTTGCTAAAATAAAAATGGTAGTAGGTGAATACGTGAGCGATCAAGGTTGCTCGCTACCGAAACCAGTATCCATGCATCCAGAATATGCTTGACCAAGGTTGGGCGTAGCGTGGTGCATGCAGAACTTCATTAAAAAATGAAAATACTTGGTGCGAAATACTGGAGGATTTTTATCCCAAATAATATACAGCACGATCTTTGGTATTAAATTATGCTCAGGTCGGCAGTGAAATAGATGGTATTTCGTACATTCTGGCTGAACACCGACGGTAATCGCAACTTCCTTTACCTCAATCGGAACGACGCGAAGCGCGAACTCAACAACGTCTGGATCAACCCGAGCGAACAGTGGAACGACAACTGGAGGTTCCTCGTCCTCGCAACTTTTTTCATTTCTCTCCCGACTTTTTGTCTGGAGAGTTTTGTTTTATAAGTTGTCCACTCCATCCACCCAGCATTTTGCCAACCTCATCAATTTTTTCCGATAATGCAATATATTTTTTATCGTCAATCGATTTGCTTTCCCATAAAACCAACAAAAGTATTTTTGAGGTGTCTACTTTTCTGATTGCTAACCTTACCCAAGGATGTTTTTCTTCCCGAGAAAGGAAAGTGGCAATAGAAATCGCTTCTATAATTTCTATAAATAAGTTATCGATTTTTAATCCAAGTGAGTGTCGGTGTATTTTTGGCAGTTTCTGATAAAAAGTGATCCAAGCTAAATAGCAACTCTTAACTTTTGCCAGGAGTGGCAAAAGTTGGGGGGGGGAGTAATATTATTGATACTATGTCCCGAATTAAATTTATTCATACCTACGATAATATCATTTCTTTAGAAAATCTGCTTTTGGTCTGGGCTGAATTTAAAAAAGGTAAGAAGTATCGCAAGGACGTAGAGGAGTTTGAAAGAAATTTGATGGGAAATATTATTTCTCTACATGAAAGTCTCAAAAATAAAACATATATCCACGGTGGATACTATGCGTTTAATATATCTGATCCAAAACCAAGAAATATTCATAAAGCCACAGTGCGAGACAGACTCCTGCATCATGCACTCTATCGAGTACTGTATCCGTATTTTGATAAAAAATTCATACACGACTTGTATTCTTGCAGGACGAATAAAGGAACACATAAGGCAATAAACAGATTTCGTGATTTCTCTAGAAAAGTTTCAAGAAATAACACTTGTACATATTGGGTGTTAAAATGCGACATAAAAAAGTTCTTTGCAAATATAGATCATGAAGTTCTTAAAAGCATACTGTCAAAGACCGTCTTTGACGCAAATGTACTTTGGCTCCTCGATAGAGTTATTGACAGTTTTTCTTCCAACCCCATAGGTCTTGCCTGTGGGGTAAAGGGTTTGCCACTAGGAAACCTAACTTCCCAGCTTCTGGTAAACATTTACATGAATGAATTTGATCAATTTGTAAAAAGGGAATTAAAAGTAAAATATTATATACGATATGCAGATGATTTTGTTGTTTTGCATAATGACAAAATGTATCTGGAAACTATTTTGGGACAAATGAAAGACTTCTTAGAAACCAAATTAAAATTACAAATGCACCCAGATAAAGTTTTTATTAAAACACTCGCCTCCGGTATAGATTTTCTTGGTTGGGTTAACTTTCCATACCATAGAGTGCTACGAACTGTTACCAAGAGAAGAATGTTGAAGAATTTAAAAGAGAATTCTAAAAAAGAATCAAAGCAGTCGTATTTGGGGATGTTGAAACATGGGAATGCACACAAGCTTGAATTGTCTATAGGAGACCTTTTTAATTGATTACTTTTTATGCTATTATGTTTTTATGCCCACGAGAAATGACGTAACTCATATTTCTATTACTACAGGTACGATGGTTCGAGCTGTTTTGATTTTTCTCTCTATTTTTTTAATATGGTTCTTGCGTGATTTACTCTTAGTTATTTTGACTGCTATTGTTATAGCTTCTTTTATGGAATCATCAGTTCCACATTTTGAGAAAATTGGTATTGGAAGAATTCCAGGAATTGTGATTGTCTACGTGATTTCTATGTCTTTTCTTGCGGGAATGTTTTATCTTTTTGCCCCACTTCTTATCACAGAAGTTTATAATTTTGCAAACTTTATGTCATCTTATGCGCCAGGTTTTTCTTTCTTGAATTATTTTCAAAATGAAGCATTTTCTGGCGCAAAAGATGTGGTAAAAGCCTTGTCCGGGAATTTCTCTGTAGCTTCTCTTTTGACTGTTTCAAAAACTTTTATTACAAATCTTTCTGGAGGATTTTTCCAGGTTCTATCTGTGACATTTGGAAGTATTTTCAACTTTATATTGATAATCATTCTTTCCTTCTATCTTTCAATTCAGGAAAAGGGGATAGAAAATTTATTAAAGATTGTTATACCAGTGCATTATGAGAGTTATGTAGTTGATCTGTGGAATAGATCTAGCCGAAAAATAGGTCTTTGGGTAAAGGGCCAACTATTGTTAGCTTTTGTCGTAGGTGTTTTGATCTATCTGATTCTCTCTCTTTTGGGTGTAGGTTATGCACTTCTTCTTGCCATAATTGCAGGATTAATGGAGATGGTTCCTTATGGTATTTTGGTTGCCCTTGTTCCTACTTTTGCTTTTTCTTATATTTCTGATGGTTTTGGTAGCGCACTTATGGTTACAGGTGCGTATATAATTGTCCATGAATTTGACGTCTTTCTTTTTACTCCTCTTATTATAAAAAAGGTTGTAGGTCTTTCTCCTATTGTTATAATCCTTTCTGTGGTTATGGGTTTTGAGCTTGGTGGTTTATGGGGAGCAGTGCTAGCTATACCTGTAGCTGTGATATTTATGGAATTTTTGAATGATATAGAGAAAGATAAAATTTTATCAAAAACAAACACTGAATCTCAGTAAAATAAATGGGAAAAAAGAGTTTTTATATAACAACCACGCTGCCTTATGTAAATGCGCCTCTCCATATGGGGCATGCGCTTGAATTCGTACGCGCAGATACTATCGCAAGACACAAAAAGCTCCAAGGTTTTGATGTGTTTTTTAATACTGGCACAGACGAACACGGGATGAAAATCTACGAAAAGGCCATCGAAAAAGGTTTGAGCCCTAAAGAATTTACTGATCAAGGGTTTGAAACTTTCAAAGAACAATTGAAAATGTTTGGAGTGAGCGACGATGTGCACTTTGTTCGCACTACAGATATGCATCACGAGATGGCAGCCCAAGAATTCTGGAAAAGAGTTAAAAATAATGGATATATTTATAAAAAGAATTATCAGGCGAAATATTGTGTTGGCTGCGAAAGCGAAAAAACAGATTCTGAATTGGTAAACGGAGAATGTCCACTGCATCCTGGGCGCGCGCTTGAACTCATAAGCGAAGAGAATTATTTCTTTAAATTTTCCGAATTTGGAAAAAAACTCTTGGAATTCTATGAAAAGAACCCGGTTTTTGTCGTACCTGATTTCCGTTTGAATGAAATGAAGAATTTTATCAAAAACGGCTTGCAAGATTTTTCAATTTCAAGATTAAAAGAAAAGATGCCTTGGGGTATAGAGGTGCCCGACGATAAAGAGCACGTGATGTACGTATGGTTTGATGCTTTGGTAAATTATATATCTACTCTGGGTTGGCCTGATCAGATGGAGAACTTTGAAAAATATTGGGGAAATGGTAATCCCACACAGTATTGTGGTAAAGATAATACTCGTTTTCAATCTGTGATGTGGCAAGCGATGCTCATGGCAGCAAACGTTCCAAATTCGCATCAAATAATCGTGAACGGTTTTATCACAGCAGATGGTGGGGTCAGAATGTCTAAAACATTAGGAAATGTAGTCGACCCGAGAGATGTCGTAAAAGAATATGGCACAGATGTGCTTCGTTACTTTTTACTTAGAGAAATTTCTTCTTTTGAAGATAGTCCTTTTACCATAGAAAGATTTAAAGATGCTTACAATTCTGGCTTGGCAAACGGCTTAGGGAATTTAACTTCACGAATTTTAACCCTTTCAGAAAAATATTTAGAAAAATGTCCTGAAGTTGAAAAAGAATTTGATTTTCCGCAATTTTTTGAGTTTCTTGAACAATTTGATATACAAAAAGCTACTCATCATATATGGAATGAGGTTACAGATTTAGATAAATTTATTCAGGAGACAGAACCATTTAAGGTTGTAAAAGTTGATGAGAAAAAAGGAAAAGAATTAATTTCTGATATGGTTGTACGTTTATGCAAAATAGCGCAAATGTTGAATCCTATAATGCCAGAAACCAGCGTAACTATTTTACATTTAATCAAAGCAAACAAAAAACCCGAGAAGCCTTTATTTTTAAGAAAAGAATAAAATGCCTAAATACATCGACATACATAGCCATGTGAATTTTACAGCTTTTGACGCTGATAGAGATGAGGTTATCAAACGTGCCTTAGAAAATGATACTTGGGTTATAAACGTCGGCACACAGATAGACACTTCTAAAAAAGCAGTAGAGCTCGCAAGTAAATACAAAGAAGGTGTGTATGCTGTCATCGGTTTACATCCCATACACACAGGCGCTTCGTTTCACGATGCTAAAGAACTGGGCGAGGGAGGAAAAGAATTTACTTCGCGTGGAGAAGTTTTCGACAAAAATGCTTACAGGGAACTTTTAAAAAATCCAAAAGTTGTTGCGATAGGGGAATGCGGTTTGGATTATTACCATTGCACAGAAGAATCTATTGCTAAACAAAAAGAAGCTTTTATTGCGCAGATAGAGCTTGCGAATGAATTTAATAAACCACTAATGCTCCATATTCGAAATTTGCCCATTGGCAGGCAAGTGGTTCAGGGATCTTATTTTGATACCATTGATTTACTTAAAGCACATGCAAAAGTAAAAGGGGACGTGCATTTTTTTGCTGGTACTTGGGACGAAGCAAAAGCATTTTTGGACTTAGGTTTTAATCTGTCTTTTACTGGAGTAATAACTTTTACCCATGATTATGATGAAGTTATACGAAACACCCCCCTTGATATGATAATGACAGAAACGGATTCTCCTTATGTAGCCCCTGTTCCATATAGAGGCAAGCGAAATGAACCTTTGTATGTAAAGGAAGTTGTTAAAAAAATTGCCGAAATTAAGAATTTATCTGAAACTGAAGTCGCCGAGGCTATCATAAAAAACGCAAAAAGACTTTTTGACATATAGGTCAAAAACTGCTATTCTGTTGGTGTCTCATTTGAACTGGCAATGAAACCAGTTCACAAAGGTCCAAGGTGAGATTTTATTAAAAAATAATAGTTTTTGTTAATTCAATGGAAAATAATGAAGAAAACGCAGTTTCTAACTCTCGCGTTTATGAGGTTGGTTATCTTTTGGTGCCTACTCTTTCTGAAGAAGAGGTGCCAGCTGTCTATGGCAACATCAAAGAATTGGTTTCTTCCTTTGGGGGAGAGATGATTGCTGATGAAATGCCAAGAATGATGCCACTTGCTTATAAAATGGTAAAGGTGGTAGCGAATGTTCGTAATAAATTTGATTCAGCTTATTTCGGCTGGGTTAAGTTTAATATGGATGGGGGCAAGGTTGTAGATCTCAAAAAAAAGCTTGATCTGGACCCAAAGATTATTCGCTTTTTAGTTCTAAAAACAGTTAAAGAAAACACTATTGCTGCAAAAAGATTTGTACGCGGAAGTGTTGATAAAAAACCAAGAACAGCAAAAAACGAAAACGAAGAAGCAACTCCTATAAACAAAGAGGAGATAGATAAAGAGATCGACGCATTAATAGCTTAACTTTTCCTGCTTCGGCGGGATGAAAAAATACTTATGTATTTAAATAAAGCAATTGTTATCGGAAATCTTACTCGTGATCCAGAGCTTCGTTCTTTGCCTTCAGGGATAAAGGTTTGCACATTTTCTTTAGCCACAAATCGTGTTTGGAAAGATAAAAATGGAGCCAAACAAGAATCTGCTGATTATCATAATATTGTGGTGTTTGGGAGACAAGCAGAAACAGTAGCGCAATATATGAAAAAAGGTAATTCTATTCTTGTCGAGGGCAGAATGCAGACAAGAAGTTGGGAAGACAAGGGAAGTGGAGAAAAGAAATATCGTACAGAAATAGTCGCTGATCGTACGCAATTTGGTCCAAAAGGTAATACTAACGGAACAAATACAACAAGCGCAGGCTCCAAGGTCCCTGCTTCTGAAAGTGAAGGGGTTGATTCTATAGAATATCCAGAGGAGGATATAAATCCAGAAGATATACCTTTCTAGTTAAAATTCCTTAAAGTTATAAAGATTAAAAATTAAAAACAATTATGAAACAAGATTATTTTTCAGCAAACAATATAAAATATATCGACTATAAAGATGTTGAAATTCTAAAGAAATTTCTAAATCCAAATGGTAAGATAATGAACCACAAGAAAACTGGTGTTACCTCAAAGAACCAACGCGCTTTAGCTTCGGCTATCAAGCACGCGAGATTCCTCGGTTTACTTCCTTTTGTGATCAAATAGATAGTTATTAAACAAAAAAGAACAAAATTTTGCGGATTACTCCAATCTACGATTGGAACCTTCCCCGCCAAATTTTGTTCTTTTTTGTTTTTACACTCTTTCTACGTATTCTCCAGTTTCGGTATTTACGCTTATTTTATCTCCATCTTTTATAAACATCGGAGCGTTTAGGGTAGAACCATTTTCTAGAGTGATTATCTTCATACCACCTTTTGAAGTGTCTCCGCGTACTGCTGGGGGAGCTTCTTTGACAACAAATTCCATCTTGATTGGAAGAGTTATTTTGATTATTCTCTCTTCATCTTCGTCATTTGTCCAGACTAGAGCCGTAACATTGCTATTTTGTTTCAAAAATTTTGTGGAATTTCCTATAAGCGCAGCGTCGAGCTTGAATCTGTTGCTTTTGTCTACAGGATCACAGAACCAATATTCTCCGCGATTTTCGTATAAGAAAGTTACATCTTTTTTGGTTACATCCGCTTCGTCGGCTGAATCAGAAACGTGATAAGTAGCAGGGAAGACCTTTCCAGAAATCAAACTTCTCAATTTGACTTGGTTTTGAGGTTTTCTTTGTTGAGTTCTAGCTACGTGGGACTCTACGACTTCACAAGGTTCGTCGTCATGAATAATTATTTTCTTTTCGCGAATTTCGCTGTATTCTAATTGTGACATAAAATCTATACTAACAGAATAATTTATAAAATCAACACACAAATATATTTTAGGATTTTTATCCTAATTTTTATAGTATTTTTCTATTCTTCCTCTGCGAATTTTTTCTTGATTTCTTTTAGTATTTCTTTTGAGATTTTTTCGTTTTCTTTTAAGAATGTGCGAGTGTTGTCGTATCCTACGCCAAGTTTTATTTTCTCAGCTTTTTCACCTTCACCTTTGTAGAAATATGAATTACCAGTTTTTTCTATTATTTTAAATTTCTCTCCAAGGGCCATAAGTTCTCCTTCTTTTGAGATACCTTCATTGTAAATAATATCAAATTCTGTTTGTTTAAATGGTGCAGCGACTTTGTTTTTTACTACTTTTACTCGCGTGCGTCCACCTACTACATCTTCTCCTTTTTTTATCTGAGCAATTTTGCGTATGTCTAAGCGAACAGAAGTGTAGAATTTCAAAGCTTTTCCTCCTGGAGTTGTTTCTGGATTGCCAAACATCACGCCTATCTGCATTCTGATCTGGTTTATAAAAATAACAACTGTTTTTGACCTAGATACTATCGCGGTAAGCTTACGAAGTGCTTGAGACATAAGACGAGCCTGTTTTCCGACATGATATGCGCCCATATCGCCCTCGATTTCATCTTTTGGAGTAAGGGCAGCCACAGAGTCGATGACTACGACGTCTATTTTGCCTGTTCGCACCAAGCTTTCTACTATTTCGAGAGCTTGTTCACCATTGTCTGGTTGAGAAATAAGTAAATCATTAATATTTACACCGAGTTTCTTTGTGTATTCAGGATCCATCGCGTGTTCAGCATCGATGTATGCGCAGATTCCACCAAGCTTTTGTGCTTCAGCCACAATATGTAAGGAAAGGGTAGTCTTTCCAGAAGACTCTGGTCCAAATATTTCTATAATTCTTCCTCGTGGAATACCACCAATACCTAAAGCCATATCGAGGCCGATAGAACCTGTAGGTATGACGTTTACATCTACTTTTGGTGAATCACCGAATTTCATTATCGAACCTTCTCCAAATTTTGTCTGGATAGCTTTCAGTGTGTCGCTAAGTACTGCTTCACCGACTGTCTTGTCTTCTTTCTTTTCTTTTTTCTTCATCATATGATTTCTTTGTTTAATGCATTAATTTATAATTTTTTTCATCTGTATACCCAAATTTGTCTTCCGCTTTTATGGTGACTATATTATACCCCAATAAAAGGGAAATGGTCTCATTGAAATTTCCAGCTTGATCTATTGAAATTTCTCGTCCATTTAAGGTCAAATTTACAGCATTTTTAGCGTTTCCAGTTATTTTTATCACATTTTCTGATATTGTAGTGCCGTCTTGTATGTTTACATTTCTTATTTTTACTCCAAAAATTAAATCTTTAGATATAAAAAAGGCGTAAATTATGATAAATATAAAAAAAATAGAAAGACTGCTTACTTTGACTATTTTCTTTATATCGTTACTCATTTTAAGGTTTTTTGCTAAATTACGTTTTCACCAGTTTCTGTGTGTTCCATTTTTTCGAGCACTTCTCGTGGTTTTGCGCCTTCACCTGGGCCTATTACTCCGCGTTCTTCTAGTTTATCCATCAAGCGTGCTGCTCTAGCATAGCCTAATTTTAATTTTCTTTGCAAATATGAGGTCGAAGCCTTTCCCGCTTCTATCACACAAGCTCTGGCTTCTTCATACATCTCGTCATCGTCTTCCATACTTTCATCTTCGAGAGAGCTTTCAAAAATACTTTTATCGGGGGAGATAGAGCCAGCCGTTAGGGTTATTTCTTCTGTTATTTCATCTTTATATGCGTCTATGAGGTATTTAACAACCTTTTTTACCTCTGCTTCTGATATAAATGCGCTTTGTAGGCGTTCTGGTTGTGCTTCACCTGAAGAATAGAGCATATCGCCGGCACCTAACAGCTTTTCTGCACCTCCTGCATCGAGAATAGTGCGTGAGTCTATCTGTGAAGATACTTTTAACGCTATACGAGCAGGGACGTTTGCTTTAATAAGACCAGTAATGACGTTTACTTCAGGACGCTGGGTAGAAAGTATAAGGTGGATACCAACGGCGCGGGACATTTGTGCAAGACGAACGATAGCTGCTTCGAGTTCTCTAGGATACGTGCTCATTATATCTGCCAACTCGTCTATAATAATGACAATATATGGCATGCGATCTGCATTTACTTCTTCCTCTACTCCTTCGCTGTTTGTTTTGGTTTTCTTGGGGGTCTTACTGAATACGTTGTTGTGGTAGGACTCTATATCTCGTACAGATTCTGCTTCCAAAATATCGTAACGTCTGTCCATTTCTTTTGCCGCCCATTTCAAGGCAAGAATTGTTTTCTTGGCTTCGGTAATGACAGGGGTCAGAAGGTGAGGAATATTGTTGTAAAGAGTTAGCTCTACGCGTTTTGGATCTATTAGGATGAATTTCAAATCATCTGGGCCGTTTCTATACAAAAGGGAAGTAATCATAGAATGGATTGTGACAGACTTACCAGAACCAGTAGTGCCTGCTACTAGAGCGTGTGGCATTTTAGCTAAATTACCGAATACCGCTTTGCCAGAGATAGAACGACCGAGAGCGGTAGTAAGAGGTTTTGGAGAATTCTGGAATTTTTCATCTGCAAGAAGAGTAGCAAGACCGACGATTGATTTTGATTTATTTGGAATTTCAATACCGACGAGCGATTTGCCTGGTATCGGAGCTTCTATGCGGATAGGATGCGCAGCTAGAGATAGGGCGAGGTCATTTTGCAAACCAACGATGCGAGAGAGTTTGATACCCTCAGCTGGTTTTAATGCATAACGAGTGACCGTAGGTCCGACAGTGATCTCATCCATTTCTACTTCTATGCCGAAGTTTGCGAGGGTACGTTTGATGATGTTTGCATTTGCTTTGATGTCGCCGGTGTTTGGCTTACCCTTGTCTTCTTCAAGAAGCGAAAGTGGGGGAGGAACGTAAGTAGACACGAGCCCACCTTTTCTTTTCTTTATCAGCATTTCTTCTTCCTCTTCTTTTTTCTCTGCTGGTTGTTCGTTCTTTTTACCGACTCCCAATGCATTTTTGATTTTCTCTTTTGTTGTCTCTTCCTCTTCTTCTGAAGTAGATTTTTCTACTTCTTCGATTTCTTTTTCACTTAGGTCTGTATCCGGAACTTCTTTTTCTTTCCTTGCAAAAAAAGACCAGATCTTTTTAAAGAATGGTATGAGGTCAAGCTTTGCATCAAACATTATCAAAATTGAAATTATCAAAAATGCTCCGAGGAAAACGAGACTTGCGTATTTATCAAACAATGACACGAAAGGCAAAGCAAAAATTTCCCCAAAAAATCCTCCCTTGTGATCTGCTGAGGCGATGTCTATTATTCCTAAGCTAGAAAGTAAAAACATCGCGCTACTCATTACTCGTGTCCATCCGATATTTGGCACTTCTGATTTTATAAAAGATATGCCAAGTAAAATAAAAAGTGTTGGTAACAATATGTATCCTACGCCAAGTAAATAAAATAATTTTTCATAAGTAAATTCGCCTGCTACACCAGCAATACTAAATGGTGGCATAGACATTAGAAAAAATAACGCAAAGACAAAAAAAATAACAGCAACAATGCCGTGTTTTGTGTGGTCTTTTAATCCAACAGCAGAATTTTTTTTGTCGTTTCTTTTCTCGTTTTGATTTTTCGCCATATGAAGTTATTTTAACATATTTTTATATAAAATATTAAGAATAGTTTTTTTTAAAATACAAAAAAGAAGTTTAGTATTTTATTCAGGTCCTCGGTTCTCCGGGTCCCTATCCCGGCCAGACCGTTCATAAATTACTAAACTTCTTTTTTGTTTGGCGCTTGCATTTTTTATTGTCCTATATATAATGGACATATGTTTGGAGAAGAAAAAAATCTCAAGGACTCCTCAACTAACACAAATATAGTCATAAAAGACACAGCAACTTCTATTTCCTATAAAAAGACAAATAAGCTTGTCACTGCTTTGTATATGGTTACGGACATAATGGACAAAGACGAACCATTAAGAAATAAATTAAGGACACTAGGCATAAGTATCATATCAGACATCAGTTCTACTCCACATCATGCTTCGGGTAAAGTATCAGACACGATGTCCTTTTTAGATATAGCTAGAACGATAGGTATAATTTCAGATATGAATTACAGTATACTCAAAAAAGAATTCATATTTCTCGATCAGTCTATAAGAGAATATACGGGTAATATTCAAAGTCTAAACAGAGAAATTAATCTAACGGAATTATTTAAGGAAGAAATACAAAATTCAGAAGAAAATTCAACAGAACAAAATAATTTTTCTAAAGGACATTATAATTCTATCGGACATCATGCACCAACCAGAATAGGAGTTCAAAAAGGCAGTACACTCTTGAAAGCTTTGTCCGATAAGAGGTTATTTACATCTACAAAAACTTCAAATATGCCCAATAGAAATGCTCCAGATTTAAATAAAAATAATTTTGATTTATTAAAGAAACAAAGGCGTTTTGAGATCATAAATATGATAAAAAATTCTGGAGGAAATGCCACAATATCGGACATAAAAAATGCAGCTCAAAAGACACCAGCAAATGCAGAATCTCTGGTGTCCTGTAGCGAAAAGACGTTACAAAGAGAACTCGTGTCTATGATATCAGACGGTGTCCTTTATAGAACAGGAGAGAAACGTTGGAGTAAATATTCTATAAAATAGCCTCTGAAATAGGCGGGTGATCAAAACTACGGGCTTGCTTTTTTGGTTAAAATATGAGAGTATATACCTCGTGGATATCGCCTTACTTTTTTTAGCGAAAACTCGAATTTTTTAAGCTATTTTGCTTACTAGATTTGTGAGTTATCCACATAGTATATTGCTCTATCTTAGTGCTCTATATTATAATGTTGTTGTGTATGTAGATCGCGTTTTTCATGTGCTCTATATTCACACAATTTGTTTTTATTTTCACTTTGTAATTGTTTGCGATTTCGTCGAAAAAATCTCAAATAATATCTGGTGGTAAATAAAAACCCATGTCTATGGCATGGTATGAAAGGTCATTGAAAATTGAATAGAAAATTTTGTTCAGTTTTCTCCGCCAGATGGCGGATCCGCCTACTGGCGGAAATGTTAGTTTTGTCTCTGTTCATTATTTTCACAACCGCTAGCATTATTAATTATTATTAGTTTATATGGCGGTAGAAATAATGATGGGAAAATATTACGCTTTTAGTTTTGTCCTTCGGCGAGAGCTCAGGACAAGTCGAAACTAATTAATGGCGTAGAAAAAAATTAGAAAAATTTATGAGTATATTAAAATCAAAATTCTTTCTTGGAGTTATGGTTGTAGCAGTTATGCTTGTAGGCGTCGTTGCAGTTAAAGCAACTACAGCTTCAGCTGATTGTTCAATTACAACTACATTAAGAGTAGGTTCAAAAGGAGAGCAAGTTAAATGTCTCCAAGCAGGTTTGAGTCTTGTTGCTGATGGTAGCTTTGGTCCTAAGACCCAAGCAGCTGTCGTAGCTTGGCAAAAATCTATGGGATTAGTTGCCGACGGAATATTCGGTGCTAAATCTCGCGCAGCATGGACAGGAGTTTCCGTAGTTCCTGGTCTTCCAGCAGGTTGTTCATCAACAACTGGCTACAGTTCAACAACTGGTATGCCATGTTCTGGTGGATCATACCCAGCAGGATGTGCTTCAGGTTCTGGATACAGTACAACAACTGGTCTTCCATGTTCTGGAGCAGGTACATTACCAGCAGGTTGCGCTACAGCAGCAGGCTATAGTTCAACAACTGGCGTACCATGTACTTCAACTACTGGAGTAGCTCCAAGTGGTACAAACGGTTACTTGACTGATATCACAGGAGATTCTACAAACCGTGTTTCAACAGTTTATGAATCTGAAACAGATAAAGTAGTAGCCGGCTTCCGTGTTACTGCTCGCTTGGCTTCACAAACTGTTGACCGCGTTCGTGTTAAAATGAGAAACACAGATACTGGCAGTTCTTCTGCAAATCTTGCGAAATACATTTCAAGCGCATCGTTGTGGCTTGGTTCAACCAAACTTGCAACTATGTCAGTACTTGATGCTGATCGTTCAACATCAAATGACACATATACATTCAACTTCTCTGGTCTAAAGGCTTTGGTTAACAAAGATGAGATCGGTCGTTTCTATGTATCTGTATCCGCAAACGGTTCACTTGATACAACAGATGCAAGCAATGCTAACTGGGCAGTTGTATTCCCAGACGGTGGCGTAAGCGCATCATCACCAGATGGTTCGTACGATACTTATAACGTAGCAGTTGGTAACGTACCAAGCACCTCAACAGATACATCTTGGGGTTCTAACGTTGGATTTGCATTCGGAAAATTCTCAGCAAACGGTGTTAAAGCAACTGTTGGTCTATCTTCAAGCAATCCTGCAGCCGCTACAATCGCTGTTTCATCAACAGCAGCAACTAATAACGTTACTCTTCTTAAGTTCACAGTTAAAGCTACAAACTCTAACTTGACTCTAAGAAAAGTTCCTATTCAAGTTACTTCTACAACAGCTGATGTTGCTTCAATCATTAACACAATCAAGTTGTTTAGAGGATCTACTCAAGTAGATTCAGTTGATGGTTCAGCTATCTATGACGTCAATAGCGGTGTTATCGATTCAACAGATACTACTTCTGTAGGTACAACAGGTGGATACTTGTTCTCAAACTTGTCATCTCCTGCTAACGCTATCAATTCTGGTGAGACTGTAGAATACAGTGTCGTTGCAGACTTAAAACAAGCTGATGGTAGTAACTACTCTGCTGGTGACTCACTTACAGCATCTCTTACTAATGCAGATGTTATAGTTACTGCTGGTTTGTCTGTTCTTGATGCAAACGGTGATCAACTTACAGCAGGTTCTACATACCGTGTAGGTTCAGCTGTCGGTGAAGTTCAAACACTACGTGTTAACGGTGTTAACACTGTAATGGGTACACCTTCTGTCAGCCACACTGAGAATACAAATGGTCAAATTACTTCTGTAACTTACACCATCCCTGTATCTGTAACTGCATTCGGTGATACATTATATCTTGGTCAGACAGCTCAACTCGCTTCAACAACAACTGCTTCAAACGCATTTGCTCTTGTATTCGAGAACTCATCTGCTCCAACTGTAGCTGTAACTTCATCAATGACGAACAGTATTACTCTCTCTTCAAGCAATGCTTCAATTGAGACTAACGGCTACCGTCTTGATAGTGGTACTACAAAGAACTTCACTATTACTGTAAACCTTACAGATCCTGCAGTGTACAGTTCTTCATACCGAGTTCGCTTGGATGAAATTCGTACATTTACAGAAGCTGGCTTGGTAACAGGTACAAATAATGATCTTCTACCACAAGCTAACTTCCGAACTGGTTTTCAATTAATTGATAACTAAATAAGTTACAATTAAGCTAAAAACTTAGTTTAGAAAACAAAAAACCGCCCATTGGGCGGTTTTTTGTTTTGTTTGCTATAATGTATTCATATGAATTTAGAGGAAAAAATATTAAAATATCTGACTTTCTTTTTGGTTTTTGTCTCTCCGCTTATTTATTGGTCGCACGGCCTGTATCCGCATATATCTTCAAAAACTTTTTTTCTATATGGTGTTACAGAAATAATCTTTTTTTATTGGATTTATCTATTGATTACAGATGCTTCGTATAGAATATCAAAAAAAGCTTTGTATTTTGCTATTCCCATGCTTCTGTTTGTGTTGTGGATGACTATAGCAGGAATCTATGGGGTGAATTTCTCGACATCTTTTTGGTCATCACTTGCTCGGGGTACAGGGCTTCTTACTTTATACCACTGTCTCGCATTGTCTTTTGTAATTATGTCTATGGTAGAGAGAGAAGGTGAGAAATATATCATTTCATTGTTTAAGTGGTTTATCTCCGGAGCTTTTATATTAGCATTAAGCGTCTGGCTTGGGCCTGGGGGTTTTGGTTCAAAAAGTGTCGTTTTGGCTACGGAAGGAGGGCTAATGGGGAACTCATCTTTAGCTGCAGTTTATCTGGCTTTTGCTTTAGGTTTTTCTGCGTTTCTACTTTTTCACGATAAAGTTAATAAAATAGAAAAATGGTTTATTTCATTTGCAATATTTACCATTTTATTTTCCCCAATTTTTATAAATATATCTGGGTTGTTCAATGGTTATGGATTGATGGGTAGCGCACGCGCTTCAGTACTGACCTTGCCATTATTCGTTTGTTTTTTTACTGTATTTTATTTTCTTTTATCACAAAAAAAATCATTAAAAATTGTAGGACTTGTTTTATTTTTGCTGGGTGCTATAAGTTTTTCTTATTTTTGGGTAGAGCTTATCAATCCTAATACATCACTCCATACCAAATTTGCTGAAGAAGCCAGAGGTAGCCGATTTATTTTTTGGAATATAGCCAGTCAAGCTATGTCTAAGCATCCATTTACAGGGTATGGCCCGGAAAATTATTTTATAGCTTTTCAGGAAAATTTTAATCCAGATTTACTCTTGAAGGAAAACAGTATGGAGGGTTTTGACGATAAGGCGCACAATATTTACTTTGATGTGGGAGTTTCAGGTGGATATCCAGCAATTATATTTTACACTTTCTTTTTACTGGGCATCTATTACGCGATATATAAAGCGAAGATGTCTGGAAAAATAACACAAAAACAAGCTGCTGTTTTTGGATCCCTTCTTGCTGGTTACGTGTTCCAAAATCTGTTTGCATTCGATTCCAATCTTTCACTCATGACTTTGTCTATATTCGCTGGAATATTTTATGCGCTTGGAACCAGTGAGATAGAAAATAAAAAAAATTACAAAGAAACTAAAGACGATTTTATTTTTGCGTTACTTGCTACTATTTCTTTTTTAGTTTGTTTTGTTTTTTTTGTTTATATGCCGGTAAAAAAATCAAAACTCTACGCGGAAACATTTGCTTCTCCTATTAATCAAAGAGCAAGTATGTATAAAAATCTTCTATCTGGTTCTCCTGTCGGTGAAGATTGGGATGTAAGCGGGCTTGCTTTTGATGTTTATAAAAAATATTCTGCTAATGCCGTTTCTTTAAAGAATGACAAAGAAAAACTTTCTTTCGTTACAGAAGACTTAAATTCATTAATTGCTTATTTATATAAAATTACTGAAACTAACAAGATTGATTATCGTTTGTATATAAGTATAGCTAATTTAGAAAATACTCTTACGTATTTTTCTGGTAGGTCAAGTAATGCGCAAGATATTAATAAATTATTTTCTGTATTGCAAACAGCAGAAAAACTTGCGCCCAATAACCCAAATGTATATTGGGCTATCGCGCAAACAAAAATATGGCTTGGAGATTTTAAGGGAACCGAAGAAGCGTATAGACAGGCTCTCAATGTCGCGCCTCGTTTGCCGGGTTCGTATTCCTTATTTTTGAGATATGCTCAAGCTCTAAATAACAAGAAACTTTTTGCCGAAATTCTTGCAAAGGGGAAAGAAAATGTCCCGGGTTTTACTTTTAAGTAATTTTTGAGTAAACTAAGTAAGCTCTGGATTAGAAATATATTTAAATTTATGAAAAGAAAAAAGAAAGCTTTAATTACAGGTATTACGGGTCAAGATGGTTCATATTTGGCAGAGTTTTTGTTGGGTAAGGGCTATGAGGTGCACGGTGTAATCCGAAGAGCCAGTACTTTTAATACTGGCCGTTTGGATAATATTTATCAAGATATACATAAAAGTGATCGAAGGCTTTTCTTGCATTATGGTGATGTGTCTGATAGCAGTAATATAAGCCGTTTGATTGAAAAAATAAAACCCGATGAAATTTATAATTTGGCTGCGCAGAGTCATGTGCGGGTGAGTTTTGATCTGCCTGAGTACACTGGGGATGTGACTGGTCTTGGCACTGTACGAATTTTGGATGCGATTAAACACTCCGGAATAAAAACAAAATTTTATCAGGCGTCTTCTAGTGAAATGTTCGGAAAAGTAGAAAAAAAAGATTTGCCGATTACTGAGGACACACCATTTTACCCAAGGTCTCCTTATGGTTGCGCAAAAGTTTACTCATATTGGATTACAAAAAACTACAGGGAAAGCTATAATCTTTTTGCTGTAAATGGTATTTTATTTAATCACGAATCACCACGTCGCGGAGAAACTTTTGTGACTCGAAAAATTACTCGCGGGTTGGCTCGTATAAAACTTGGCAAAGAAGATAAATTATTCTTGGGAAATTTGGATGCAAAACGTGATTGGGGATATGCGCCGGACTATGTCGAAGCGATGTATCTAATGCTTCAAGAAAAAGAACCGGATGATTATATAGTAGCAACGGGAGAGACGCATACAGTGCGAGAATTTATAGAAAAAGCTGCGTCTTGTTTGGGCATGGATTTAGTTTGGAAAGGGAGTGGTGTGAAAGAAAAAGGTATTGATAAAAATACCGGAAAAGTAATTATTGAAATTGATCCAAAATATTTCAGGCCTACTGAAGTTGATGTATTGCTCGGTGATAGTTCTAAAGCGCAAAAAAAATTGGGTTGGAAGCCGAAAGTAAAATTTGATAAACTTGTAAGCATAATGGTTGAAGCGGATTTAGAAGAAGAACAAAAAAATAAATAAATATGGATAAGAATTCTAAAATTTATGTAGCTGGGCACAGAGGGCTTGCTGGATCTGCAATATTGCGTGCATTAGAAAAAGATGGATATACAAACATTGTGACAAAAACTCATTCTGAATTGGATTTGACTATAGCAGAAGATGTAAAAGAATTTTTTAAGCAAGAAAAACCAGAATTTGTATTTGTTGCAGCTGCAAAAGTAGGAGGTATTGGAGATAACAATAATCATCCAGCAGAATTCATAACGAAAAATTTAAAAATACAAATAAATATCATTGAAAATGCATATAAAAACGGAGTAAAGAAATTATTGTTTTTAGGTAGTTCTTGTATTTATCCAAAGATGGCAGAACAGCCAATAAAAGAAGAATATTTTATGACTGGTAAATTAGAGCCGACAAGCCAAGCTTATGCTGTCGCTAAAATTGCGGGTATAATGATGTGCCAGTCTTATACAAAAGAATACGGAATGCAAACATTAAATGTAATGCCGGCAAACTTATATGGACCGAATGATAATTTTGATTTGGAAAAATCACATGTTTTACCTGCGCTTATTCGCAAATTTTATGAAGCCAAAGAAAAGAATTTACCAGAAGTTGTAACTTGGGGTACTGGTTCACCTAAAAGAGAGTTTTTACATGCTGATGATCTGGCTTCTGCTTGTATTTTTCTTATGAAAAATAATTCTGATTCTGAAATTATAAATATTGGTACTGGGGAAGAAATATCTATTTTTGATCTTGTTAATATGGTAAAAAACGCAGTAGGATATACTGGTAAGGTTGTGTGGGACTCTTCCAAACCAGATGGTACACCCAGAAAAGTAATGGATGTTTCTAAATTACATTCGCTTGGTTGGAAACATCAAGTAAATCTAAAAGAAGGAATTGAAAACACTTGTAAGTGGTATGGTGAAAATAAAAATAATTTAAGATGATATTTGTAAAATTAAAAGGAGGAATGGGTAATCAAATGTTTCAATATGCACTTGGGCGCGCAATGTCTTTACGTTACGGTGTGGATTTAAGATTAGACACCTCCTTTTTTTATTTAGATTATAAAACTATAACTAAGAGAAGTTATAGTTTAGATGTGTTTAATATAAAAGCAAAAACATTTACAATAAATAAATTTATAACGTATATTATTTCTTTTTTTAGAAAAATAATAAAAAATAAAGGAGTAGAAAAAAGTTTCCAATTTGATAAAGAAGTATTTTCTTTTGGACCAAATGTTTATCTGGATGGCTATTGGCAATCCCCAAAATATTTTGTGGGGTATGAAGATGTAATCAGAAAAGATTTTACTTTAAAAAATCCATTAAAACAAAATATTAAAAATTTAATGGACGAGATTAAAAGTAAAAATTCTATTTGTGTTCATGTAAGGAGGGGGGATTATGTTGGTAATAAAAATCATGAAGTTGTCGATGGTGAATATTATAAAAAAGCTATAGATTATATTAGCAAAATAAAAAATATAGAAAAAATCTATGTTTTTTCTGACGATATAAAATGGTGTAAGGGAAATATCTTTTTTGAATTTGAAACAATGTTTGTCGGAGAGGCATATTCTGGGGATAAATCTGAAGGGCATCTTTTTCTCATGAGCGCTTGTAAAGATTTTATTATTCCAAATAGTTCTTTTTCTTGGTGGGCAGCTTGGCTTAGTACCAGCAATGATAAAATTGTTGTTATACCCCAAAAATGGTTTCCTGATGAATCTATTAATACTAATGATTTAATTCCAGAAAACTGGATAAAAATATGAATAAATTAGTATCAATTATTTTACCTACATACAATGGCGCTGTTAGAATATCTGATGCCATAAAAAGTGTTTTAAACCAATCATACACTAATTGGGAGCTCTTGGTGATTGATGATGGATCAAAGGATAATACAAAAGAAATTGTTGAAAATTTTACAAAAACTGACTCAAGAGTTAAGTATATAAAAAATGAAAATAATTTAGGTATACAAAAAACTTTGAACAAAGGTATCCGAGAAGCAAAAGGGGAATATATCGCCCGGATTGATGACGATGATATATGGTGTGACCCACAAAAACTAGAAAAACAAGTTGAATTTTTAGATAAAAATAAAGATTATGTTCTTGTTGGAACAGGGGTAATCGTGGTAGACGAGGGTGGTAAAGAATTATTTAGATATTTAGTTTCGGTCTCTGATTATGATATACGAGAGAGGCTGTTGGGAAAAAATTGTTTTGTTCACTCAAGTGTAGTATTTAGAAAAGCTATTGTTCTTGAGATTGGTGGTTATGGCGAAGGAAGTGATGTTAGGCATATGGAGGACTATGATTTATGGCTTCGAATTGGTTTAAAAGGAAAGTTTGCGAATCTTCCGATGTATAGCATAAAATGGTGTCTCCGAAATGGAAGTTTGAGTTCTGTTAATAGGATAGATATCTTTAAAAAGATTATATATCTAATAAAAAGTTATAAAGATTTTTATCCAAATTATCATTGGGCTGTGGTAAGATCATACGTACGTTTATTTATCTACGGTTTTGTTCTCAAACTACCTATTAAGATGTCTTTAAACAAAATAATAAGATTATATAAAGAGAGTTAATTATCTAAATATTTTTCTTAAATAATGTTTTACTACAGATTTTATGATTTGGTTCAAAATTACTGAATATATGTAAATAGATTTTATTAATATATGATTACTATCATATAGTCTTACTATTTTGTTTGCTATGTGGAAACTTATTCTTAATATTTTAGCAAGGTCGCTTGCTTTAAGATCTCCTTCTGCATGAAATTTGTAGAAAATATCGGAATACTCTAATGACCCAGTAAAAAATAAATAATTATCCTCAAATATTTTTTGCACACTTTGTTGTATTTTTTCTTTTGCTGTATTTGAATAGTTCGAATTGTGTTGTCTGTAGTCCAAAAGTATTTTTCGCATGTTTACCCCTTTGTGTTTTTTTATTGCTTTAGATAAAAATGCAAAATCTTCGCATGGTACTTCTGGATAATGGGGGATAGTATTTAATACAGAACGTCGATAGGTTACACTCGGATTACAGAAATAAATATTGCTGATAAATTTCCATCCAAGCATTAGACTATTGCTTGGATGATATATTTTTGTACCATCAGTACCATTACCAAATAACTCATATCCTCCCCCAACAATATCAACATCTTTATTTTTACTTAGAAATTCTATCTGATTTTCAAGTCTGTATGGTCTTTGTATATCATCTGCGTCTGCTTTTGCTATAAATTCGCCCGTCGCTATATCAAGTCCAGAATTTGTCGCTCCGTGTATGCCTTTGGCATATTTATTTTCTATTTTTATAATTCTTTTGTCTCTTGAAGTCCATTTTTCAATAATTTTACTTGAATTGTCAGTGGAACTGTCGTTGATTATAATAAGTTCCCAATTTTTATATGTTTGATTTAAAATACTTGCGATAGTATCATCAAGATATTTTGATGCATTATAAACAGGCATTATTATACTTACCTTTTTTTCTTTCATTTTTTATATAATTTTTCTAAATATTAATTTAATTAAAAGCAATGGATTTTTTGTTTTATACAGTAATTCTAGATAAAATTTAGATAGACCAATAAATTGTTTCAGTCTGTTTTTACTAGTATTGAAAGGGTGCCTGCGTATATGCACCAATACTTTTTCCGAATAATCTATAGAGTATTTTTCGGATATCCTAAGCCACATTTCCCAGTCTTCTGCAAAACGCAAATTTTCATTAAATAAACCGACATTACGGAAAACTTCGTTTTTTATCATAACACAACTAGCACTGCCTAAAATCTTATTTCCTTCCATTAATACATTGTATGCTTTGCCTCTGTATCTTGGGTCAATTTCTATTACATTATCTTTGCTTTTTTTGCCATTTATATCTATGGTGTCATATCTACCATATACTAAGCCCAGATTTTCAAAGCTACTTGTTGTGAATATGTTTATTTGTTCTTCTAATTTATATTCTGTCCAAACATCATCTGCGTCTAGGAAGGCCAAGAAATCAGCCTTTGAATTTTTAACTCCAATATTTCTTGCGCTATTTGGCCCAGCATTTATTTTTTTGATATAAGTAATTGGAATGATGGAACGATCCTTGTAATTTAATACTACGCTCTCAGTATTATCTGTAGACCCATCGTTTATTATGAAAATATTTTTCGGCTTGAGGGTTTGCCTTTCTATTGATTTTATTGCTTCTAGTATAAAGGCCCCCTGGTTATATACAGGTATTATCACATCAATAGATATTAAATTTTCTTTTTTTATATTTTCCATACCTAGTACCAATTTTTTATTGAAAAAATTTTTTCATATTTATCTAAATTTATATCTGTTAATTCTTCGTTATAAAATGTTTTACAAAAGAGGGCGTATCTGTCTAATGCACATTCTACATAAGTAGGACTTATATTTTTCGTGGATTCTTTGTTATTATAAAAATTCATTCCAGAACCAACACACGAGAAATGCGCTAATTTTCTTCCAAAATCTATTTTATAAGGGGTAGGGAAGTTGTTTATTTCTTCAAATAAATTATTTCTCTTGCCATATTTATCGCAACCTCCCACATCGTTGAAGTCTAAGTGATATATTTTTGCTCCGTTATCTACCATATCAAACATCACTTGATCAAAAAAATCAATAGTTTTGTATTTAAATAATGGGTATGAACCATGAATCATTTGAGCAAAAACACTCATGTGGATTCTACCTAATATTTTTCTAATATTATATTTTACTAATTTTAATACAGATTTTAAAGAAAGGTTCAATATTTTGTTTATTGGTATTTCGTTGTTTTTTTCACCTAAATAATGTTTAGATATTTTTTCTTTATTAAAAAGTATGCAATTTGTTTGACATAAGTCAGTTAGGTGCATTATTTCTTTTATTCCTTGTGGGTTATGATGGTAGTTGCGAATGGGTCCTATTATGTCATATTCTTTTGATTTTTCTATGATTTCATCAATTATATTTTCGCGAAATATTGTGTCACTATCAAAATGAATTATGTATTTTTCTTTACATTCCCGGATCACTTTTTCCCAAAGCAATGCCGTGCCTACGTGTCCATTATTTCTATACCCGTCTATAATCTCATTATCAACTCCGATAAGTATGTTGTTGTGGTGTGTAGTTATTTTTTCAAAGTCGGATTTAGTGCCATATACATGCACTTTTTGGTTGTGATATTTATGAAAAGAATCTAAGGCGATTTTCCCTATTTTCCCGCAATTTACTATCTCTGTAAAAATAAATATCTCGTTCATTTTTTTATGTTCTTTAATGATTTTCTAATTTTTCTTAGAAAAGAAATAGCAAAATTTTCGATTTCTGGGTTAATTGTCAATAACTTCTTTTCTGTGTCATCTTTTTGTTTGTTTGCATATTCACTTAACATGGGGAATAATTGGTATTTATCTAAAATTAATTCTTTTGCTTTTAGTATCGTGTCTTGTGTCGTTTCGTATGTATTGCTATCTATAATACACTTTATTTTATTTATTGCCTCTTCTGGTTTTTTTATATCTATGGTTGCTAGAGAATTATTGGGAAAATAGTCATATATGTTTTTGCAACCATAATATATTGGATATGAAAGCCCTAGAAATGCATCAGCAAGTTTTTCTGTCCAGTAATCTTCCAAAGAGCTGTTTTCTATACAGATGTGATACTTGTATGGGGCTATTGCATCCCATTTATCATTTATTTCGTTAAATCCTATGCCAAAAACATCAATTTTATCACCTAGCGTTTCTTTTAATTTTCTTAGAAAAGCGAGTCTTTCTCTGTGTCCTTTTGTGAAATTTTTATTTGAAACAATTATCGATATAAGTTTATTTTTTTTAATAGAATTTATTTTCTTAAGTTCATCATAAGTTTTTGAATATTTTTCATCGTCTGTTTTTTTATTAAATTTGTGTCCTACCAACCAAGGCAAGGCTTGTTGCTTAAGTATTAAATTGGGGTGATTCATATTTTTTTGGCAGGTTAATATCGCCGTAAACTGTTTCAAGAATCTAGTTTGGTATTTTTTTACACTAGGAGGTTCAGCTGAAATAAACAATGTGCTGTTTTTGGGGCACAAAACTGATTCTTTTTCCATAATTTCGTCATGTATGACCCACAAATCACATTCTGGTATATTTTCGTTTATAAAGAATTGGCAGTTATCCCATACAGGATTAAAATTTTTTAATTGCTTAATAAAAGGCTTTCCATTTGTGCCAGTAGAAATCTTTATTTTAACTAAATTTTTTGTATTATTTAGGCCATCCTTATATTTTTTTACAACATCTTCTTCGTTCATATTTACTTTTTTACAAACCAAAATAAACCACAGCCATATCTTTGTTTATTTGATAATTCACTAGAAGCATTTTCTATTATGCCTTTAGAAAAATCATCTGGTATTAATGAAAATTCTTTTAGCTTTAGGTCAGGGAAGTAGCTCGTGATTTGGTCATACGAATATATTCTGTGTGCATTAAATTGTATGTTTGGTTTTCCTATTGGTGTTACAAACAAAAGATTCCCATTTGTTGTGAGTACTCTTGATAATTCTTGCATGGCTTTAATGTCTCCGTCTGGGTTAATTGGATCTCCGTATCTACCAAGTCCAATATGCTCAACAGTATGCATACAGGAAAGGGATTCAATGCTATTGGTTGCAAATGGTAGCCTGGTTAGGTCAGCTTCTTTTGATTTTAGATTAGAAAGATTAATTTTTACGGGTCTGTAGTCGTAAAATTCGACTGGTAAAAATGCAGATACTATTGTTGAAAAACTTATAACTGAAGATATGTCCACGTGTTTTTTAGGATTTGTTTTTGCAATAATTCTAGCAGCCCAAGCTGGGTGATACGTATAGTGGTGATCAAATGGAGTGGTTGTGGTTTTGTCGAAAAGTATTGGGTATCTATTGTGCCAAGCAAGAGAAAATCTGCGGTTATTTCTCGATTTGTTTTTAAAATCAAGAAAATCACAAATAAAATTCAGATAATAATATGTCTTTCTTATTCTCAGTTTGATATAATTAGGGATTATATTTTTTAATATTTTTATCATATATATTTATATTTTTAATTTTAATGCTTTTGATACACATATAAAAAAATTATCAGGTAAGAATTTTTTATAATCATCACTTCCAAGAAATGAGTCGATGGCTTTTATATAATTATCGTACTGTTTCTCAGTAATACTTTCTAAAAAGAATAGTAACTCTTTGTTGTTTTTAAAATTTCTTCGGTCAATAAATGTTTCTTTGGGTATATATTTAGTTATATTCTGTGCCCCCCAATATATTGGTACTACTCTTGCGTTAAAACAGTCAAAGATTTTTTCAGTAATCCATCCATTTTCATTTTTTACATTTTCATAACATAAGCTAAATTTATATTGGGCAAGTATTTCATGCTTGTTTCTGCATTCACCTCTGTAGCTTTTGTATTTTTTGATCAAGAACGGGAATATTTTTTCGTATTTTGAAATTGGTTTATTCCAGTTATACCCAAACAAATCAAATTTTTCACCTATTTCTTTTTCAAAAAAGCTAATTGATTTTCTCCTCTCGCTATATAACTCGTCATTGTGGTTTGAAATTTTATTTATAGATATATTTACCAGCATTTTTTTGTCACGAAACAAGACTGCAGGTTTTGGACGTTCTTTGTCAGAATATGGGTGGAAGAATTTAAAGAATTTTTTATTATCGACAAGATCATCATTCCACGTAATGATCGTATCAAATTTACCGTATGTTTCTTCCGTGTAATTGTCTGGATCTATTGCTCTTGCTTCCCATAAAATAAGAGCCATTTTTTTTCTTAACCCCATTTTTATTGCCTCAGCATAAACATCTCGAGTATATTCTGTCTGGTTGTTTTTGTTTATGCCTAAGATTTTTTTTGCAAATGTTTTTATTTTTGAAAATCTTGTAATTTTTTTACCCAAAGTAACTTCGTCCACAAATATTATTTTCTCTGCCGTAGAAAGATCATTGTCGTCTGCTGTTTTTAGATCGTAGCCTATCGAAGCCAATTTGTTTTTTAAATATTTCCAAGGCCCATTTAAATCATCTGCGTTGTATTTTGTAAAAATAATGTTGTTCTCAAATCCTTTAAAATTTAACAATATGTCTTTCATAAGTAAGTTTTATTTTAATTCTTGTATTTCCCAATTTGCATTACTAAATACGCAACTCCAGTATGTAGAGGCCTCACCATAACTGTGCATGGTTGATCCTGCATCAATAATTTTAAACCTTATTGCATCATCTCGTATATCTATATCTTGGACTCCTTTTTCGTGAGCATACAATCTTATTGTGTATGTATCTGGTATTAGAAAATCTCCTTTTATTTTTGTGACTGTTTTATATAAACCTCTTTTGAAAACATACACCTTGCCCCCTTCAGAATCAGATAAACTTGTAGAAGTCACATTGACACCATTTGAGTTTTTAATAGTTAAACTTATCTCAAGGGGCCAAGATTCTTTAAAGATTTCCATCTCTACATTTATATCAAAATCTTGATTGTGTAAAATCATATTAGTAGTTGCTCCATACTCCTTGTTTATCCATATCTTTTTAAAAATAAAATCTTTATTTTTATTATTATTTTCAAATTCTATTTGGCTTTTATTTTCGATAATTTTATTATTATTTTCATTGTAAATATCTAAGATTTTATCTGTTATGTTAAACGCTTTAATCTGGCCATTTTCTATTAGTATTGTTTTTTTACAAAGTTCTTTTATTGAATTTAAATTGTGGCTTACAAAAAGTACAGTTCTGCCTTGTTGTTTGGTTATTTCTTCCATTTTACCCAAACACTTTTTCTGAAATTCAGCATCACCCACGGCTAATACTTCATCTACTATCAATATATCTGTTTCCATGTGTGCAGCTACAGAAAACGCAAGGCGGACATACATACCACTTGAATAATATTTCACTGGAGTATCTAAGAATTTTCCAATATCTGCAAACTCGACAATTTCGTCAAACTTTTTTGCTATTTCTTTTTTCTTCATGCCGAGAATTGCACCATTTAAGAAGATATTTTCTCTTCCTGTGAGTTCTGGGTGAAATCCTGTGCCGACCTCAAGCAGGCTGCCGACTCTTCCGTGGATTTTGATTTCTCCTGTTGTTGGGGGAGTGATCTGTGAAAGTATCTTGAGTAGTGTGGATTTACCAGCTCCATTGTGTCCAATAATCCCTATAACTTCTCCTTTTTGCACAGAGAAATTTATATCTTTTAATGCCCAAAATTCTTCTTTTGTTTCTAATCCTATGATTTGTTTGGTTTTGGTTTTTAAAAAAGAAAATGGATTTTTAAAAATGCTGGTTAGTACATCTCTCAAAGTAAGATATCCACCTCTTTGGTGGGTGATATCGTATTTTTTTCCTATGTTTTTTACTTCAATTATTGGTTTCATTTTTTTAAATTATGTCTGCGAAATAACGCTCTGTTTTCTTAAACATATAAATTCCGAATAACATTAAAATAAAAGTTGCCACAAGAGAAATAAAAACAAGTAACCAGTTTAAAACAGTAGTGCCCAAAAGCGCAGCTCTGGCGCTCTGGATGACTCCCATCATAGGATTTAGAGCTAGTATCCAAGAATATTTTCCTGCAATACCAGCTGGATAAATAACAGGAGTGACAAACATTAATATTTGTATAAAAAATGGTAAAGCGTAACGCACATCTCTGTATTTTACATTTATCGAAGCGAGAAATAATCCAAGCCCGACAGACGCCATGAATGTTATGACTAGAAGTAATGGCAGGATAAACAATCCTACTAAGCGTGGAGCATAGCCATAATAAAACATCATACCCACAAGAATTATTGAAGCAATTCCGAAATCTATAAATTTTGTTATTACTGTAGATATTGGAAGAATTAATCTAGGGAAATAAACTTTTGTGATAATCGCTTGATTTGCAATCATTACGTTGCTTGTGTCAGAAAGCGCTCCAGAAAAAAATTGCCAGAAAAGTAGTCCTGTATAGACAAATATTGGGTAAGGGACTCCGTCTGAAGATATTTTTAATAGTCCTCCAAAAAAAACTGTAAATACAACCATAGTGATAAATGGTTGGAAGACTGCCCAAAGTACACCTATCGCTGTCTGTTTGTATCTGACTTTCAAATCACGCCAAGTAAAAAAATACAAAAGTTCTCGATATTCCCAGATTTCCTTTAAGTCGGAAAAACTGAAAAGTTTTTTTGGTTTTATGATCGTGGTTGGTGTTTCCATGTTAATAAGTGAATATTTTTGCTATGGTTTTCAATATGATTAGAATATCAAAGAAAATATTTCTATTTTTTATATAATAAAAATCATACCTTAACTTTTCCTTAGCATCTTCGACCGAAGCGCCGTATTTGTAATTTACTTGCGCCCAACCAGTGAGTCCAGCTTTTACAGAATGTCTTAAATTGTAATAAAGTATATCTTTACTTAGCTTGTCCACAAATTCGGGTCTTTCAGGGCGTGGTCCGACAAACGACAATTCTCCCTTCAAAATATTTATAAGTTGAGGGATTTCGTCTAAATGAGTTCCTCTCAAAAATCTTCCTACCGGTGTAATCCTAGGATCTTTTTTATTGTCTTCTGTCCAAACTGCGCCATTTTTTTCTGAATTTAAATACATCGATCTGAATTTATAAATTATAAACTCATTATCGTTTAAGCTTATTCTTTTGTGGCTAAACATCACCGGTCCTTTGGACGTTATTTTAATTAAAATTGCTATTATTAAAAAAATAGGAAAGAAAATTATGATAAGCAATAGTGACAAAAATACATCGATTATTCTTTTAATAAAATTAAAAATCGTTTTATTTTTACTTACATAATCTATCATAGTCTCTTTATCTATTTTTTCAGTGGCAACTTTTTGAAAAGTTTCTTCATAAAAATTATTTATTGTATAAATAGCAATTCCTTTTTTAAGGAGCGAATAAATATTATCAAAATCAATTTCTTTAATGGATTCAAGTATTATAATGTCTGGTTTGAGATCGAATATTTCTTTTTGATTAAAATTATTTAATTCTTTTATTATTTTATAGCCAATATTTTGATTATTTATAATTTCTTCTATTAGTTCATTTCTTTCGCCATTGTTTACTGCGATTATTTTTAGGCTAATTCCTTTTTTCACAAAGTATCTGCGTATAATGATTCTTGAATAAAAATCAATAACTCCAAAAATTCCAGTGAAGATGATTAAGTTTGTTTTTGGAGTTAGCTTGAAAAAAGAACCAAAAATATAAAATATTAAAATAGAAAAAAAGAAAGATACTATCAAACTTTTAATAAAAGAACTTGTAAATTCTGTGATGTTTTTGTTGAATCTGAAAGAATATAAGTTGAATATATAAAAAGTTAGTATATATAGTATAATTATTATTAAGAAGGGGACAAAATGTATATTTAATTGGGCAAAAAAATAATCTTTGCCGTACCTTATAAAAATCATTAAAAATAAAGCACCAAACAACGCAGCCAAATCAGTTGCTAGAATAAAAAACATCTTAAATTTGGTTAGTAGGTTTTTCATATGATACTTTTATATTCATAAGCCTAATGTAGCATAAAATAGCTTTTTTTTCAGCTTTTGTGTTGTTTTGTTTATATGCTATTATATAAAAATAAAACTATGGGGGATATCATTTCAAAAATAATTTTTTTTATTATCGTGTTGCCGGTGGTGATAATAAAAAGCGGTTTTGAGAAGCTCAAGAAATTTATGGAGGATAATAATTACTCTCTCCATTGGTATTATGTTTTGCTGGTGCTACTGATTATCACTCTTGCTGTTTTGCTACTGTTTGGATATAGATAAATCGTGCTATACTAAAAGCAATGAATCAGCATTTTATGAAAGTGTTAACGATATTTATTATTATGATAACAATAGGGCTCATAGGGGTTTTTGTGTTTGCAAAATAAAAGTTTCGTGTTATACTGTATTTACCGTAGAGAAAGTAGGCGCAGAACTTGTTCTGGTTAAGTCCTATTTAGTGGGTCGATATTCTCCGACATGGTTCGGAGAGGAAAACTTGCGGCGAAAGCCGTTTTTTTGTTGAAAAAATAAGAAAAACAAATTATGTTACAAAAATCAAGAAAAGAAGAAATGATCAAAGACTTGGAAGGAGCCATAAAAGGTTCTGAATCTTTAGTTTTTGTTAATTTTCATGGTCTAAAAGTTAGTGATGAAACAAAACTTCGTCAAAATCTTCGCGACCAAGGCGTAAATTATAAAGTGGGCAGAAAGACATTGCTCAAGCGTGCGCTTGCTGGTAAGGCAATAGGAGAAATTCCAGAACTTACAGGCGAAGTCGCTATTGCGTATTCCAAGGATCCTACATCTTCACCTCGTGAAGTGTATAACTTTCAAAAAACTCACAAAGGAATGCTTAACATTCTTGGTGGAATTTTTGAAGGGAAATTCGTGGACAGCGCTTACATGATAGAGCTAGGAACATTACCAAGCAGAGAAGTATTGCTTTCAAAGATTGCATTCTTACTCAAATCTCCTATGCAACGTTTGGCTTTGGCTGTGAACGAGGTAGCGAAGAAAAAATAAAATTATTAGTTAGTTATTAAATAAATATTATGTCAAAATTCGATTCATTTTTAAAAGATCTCGAAAGTGCATCAGTTCTAGAATTGAATGAATTGGTGAAAGCAATCGAAGAAAAATTTGGAGTATCTGCAGCTGCTGTAGCAGTAGCAGGTGGTGCTGGCGCCGGAGCTCCGGCAGAAGCTACTGAAGAAAAGGATGCATTTACTGTAGTCTTATCATCAGCAGGGGAAGGTAAAATTGCTGTCATGAAAGTCGTAAAGGAAACTCTTGGTCTTGGTCTTAAAGACGCTAAAGATTTAGTCGATGCTGCCCCTTCAACCTTGAAAGAGGGAATGAAGAAAGCTGAAGCTGAAGATTTGAAGAAAAAGATTGAAGCTGCAGGAGGAAAAGTTGAATTTAAATAAATTAATTAAAATAATTTAAACTAAAAAACGGAAGCAAAGCTTCCGTTTTTTAGTTGTTTACTTTTCTAAAATGTGGTATAATAGGGGCATGAAAAAATATACATTATATTTAGTTATTTTGATCTTTATTATAAGCTTATTAACAGTAAGTGTTGGTGTAGCTCGTGCTTACGAGTGTGAGCCAGGGCATTTGTTTAGTATTTTTACGGGTCAACCTTGCTCAACTATTTCATCAAACAACGCTAGTTTTAGCGATCTTAAAATAGGCTCAAGAGGAGAAAGAGTTAGAGCTTTTCAGCAAATGTTGAAAGATAGTGGTTTCTTGTATGGTAGAGTAGATGGTATTTATGGAAGAATTACTGACAGCGCAGCAAAGAATTATTACAGAATTTATCCACCAACACCTATCAACACAAATGCTCCAGTTGTTCATGGTGTAAGTGGTCCACAAATATTAGACGTAAATCAAGAGGGAACATGGACTGTGACAGCTTCTGATGTAGTAGGTGGCGGAAGTCTTTCTTACACAGTGACATGGGGAGATGAAGTTTATTATTATGGTTCAGTAAGCGCATTACAAAAACCTGCTCAACAATCTGCTACTTTTACACACAGCTATGCGACAGCTGGAACATATAACCCTACATTTACTGTTACAAATAAATATGGCCAAAGCACAAAAACAAGTCTAAGTGTTGTTGTTGGAAATGTAAATCCGCCTACCCCTACAGATAACATTACCGTTCTTTCTCCAAATGGAGGAGAAAATTGGTTGCTCGGAAATACAGAATCAATAAGATGGTCAGACAGTACTCCTACATTGCTTTGTGTAAATTGCGGGAATATTTATGACATAAAAATACAAGCAACTTGTACAACTTCTATGTGTACAGAAATTTATCGTCCCTTTATGTTAATTGCAAAAGGAGTAAGAGGAACATCTTATTCTTGGTCTGTCGGTAGTACTTTAGATTTTATAGGATCAGTTACAAATGGAGCATACAAAATACAAGTCTGCCAATCTGGTACCTCAAATTGTGATTTGAGTGATAGATATTTTACGATTTCAAGCAAAATAGTCATACAAGAAGCCCCAACCATTTCTTATCTTTCTCCTACCTATGGCCCGGTAGGGACTACTGTCACTATCACAGGTAGTGGATTTTCGGCAACTGGAAATAAAATAAGATTTGGAAATCTTGGTGTTGAAAATAGCCCAAGTTACAACAACTTGAGCTCCTCAGATGGAACACACTTAACCTTCACTGTGCCTTATAGTAATTATTATGCTTGTTGGGATTCATATCCTGCTTGTATGATAGCTGCAAGAATGACTGCTCCTGGCATATATGCTGTTTCAGTAATTAATTCAAGTGGAAAAGTTAGTAACGAACTATCTTTCGCTGTAACTCAGTAAGTTGATTTTTTCTGGAAAAGCACTACAATGCATACATGGAAATTTTAGGTAAACTACTAGGGAATGAAGGCCGAGTGAAGATTATGCGATTGTTTCTCCTAAACAGAAGCAATGGTTTTACCACTAAAGAGATAATAAAAAGAAGCCGAGTGAGCGCGCTAGTAGCTCGTAGAGAATTAAGACTTCTTGCTTCTGTAAATTTTGTTAAAAAGCGTACAGATGACTGGATATTTAATCCTACTTTTAAATATGGCGAAGAATTTAAAAATCTGTTGCTTAGCTCTGATAGTTTAAATAATCAGAATATTTTAAATTACTTTAAAAAAGCAGGTAAAGTGAAGCTTCTTCTAACTTCCGGTATTTTTATTAAAAATCCAGACAGCAGAGTAGATATGCTTCTTGTGGGGGACAGTATGAAAAGAAGCAAAATAGAAGAAGGGGTAAAAAGGATTGAAGCCGAGATGGGCGCAGAACTTACTTACGCTGTATTTGATACTAAAGAATTTTTATACAGATTAAATATGTATGATAAATTGATTCGTGATATTTTAGATTACCCACACGAAGTTGTTTTGCAGTCCAAAGAGTTATCCACACAAACCTTGAAGAAAGTATAAGTTTTCGTTATATATCTTGGTTCAAAGATATATAATTAAAGCATGTTTACAAAAAATAAATTGTTTTCAATTTTGTCTATACTTTTAATAGTAGCTTTTTCTTTTTCGATAAATACAAATAATGCTTCAGCATCTATTACCAATGGTACTATAGATTCTGTTTATCATTACGCTTGGGGAGAAAATATCGGTTGGGTAGATTTTGCAAATGTAACAATTAGCGATGCTGCTTTATCAGGTTATATTTATGGTGAAAATATAGGTTGGATAGATCTTGCTACTATCACAAATACAAATGAAGGCAATCTTTCTGGTTACGCTTGGGGAGAAAATATCGGTTGGGTAAATTTTAGTGGTGTATCTATTGGTACAGATGGTGTTTTTGTTGGTTCTGCATACGGAGAAAATATTGGATGGATTTCTTTTGGTACAGGAGACAACAAGGTTTTGACTGACTGGCGTCCACAAAGAGTTCGCCCAACTTACAATTCCGGCGGGGGCGGAGGTGGGACAAGGTCTACAGTAAACACTAATACTACACAGCAAATTGGTTTGGTGGGTGGTGTTGTTTGTAAAGAAGGAGAGAAATTTAATACTGTAAGCGGGGTACCTTGTACATCATTTGTATCAGTCGTTTCGTCCGGTTCAACAGCAAGTTGTTTGTTAACTACTACATTAAAATTGGGGAGTAAGGGTGAAGAAGTAAAATGTTTGCAAACAAAATTGAATACTCTTGCTGATGGTAAATTTGGCAAAAAGACGAAACAGGCTGTGATTGTCCTTCAGAAGAATCACGCTTTAAAAGCTGACGGTATTGTTGGCCCTGCTACGAGAAAAGTTTTAAATGGTAACTAAATAAAAAATATGACAAAAATATTTAAAATAATTTCTTACCTATTAGTTGCTGTTTTGGTCGGAATCACCGTATCCTTTGCCGGAAGTCTCACTCCTCCCGGCTCACCAGCAAACACAATGTACTCTCTTACAGATATATACAATCTAAGTGCAGGCACAACAACCACAGAAGGAGCAGGAACAATACCATCTACTCCAGGTGGAGTTGCATCTACAGGTAAAACCCTTACAGAAGTCTACACAGCTATATCTGATCAAATCGCTCTTCTTGCAAACAACAAAATAGCTAAAGACATAACTGCTTTTGGTTACACTGGAACTCTTTATGGAGATACTGATCCTTCCAAAGTACTTACTACTGCTACTTATGCGGGGACGGCGGTGGCGGGAACACCTCCGACAGAGTGGGCGAATCTTGACATGTCAGGGGGTTATAAAACTTGGACTGCGGGGAATACATACTGTTTAGACCTTGTAGAAGGAGGGCACAGTGATTGGAGGTTACCTTATCTTTGGGAATTATCTAAACTTTCAAAAGAAGGTTATACTACTGGTTCTACTGGATTAGGAGGGTCTTCTGGTTTACAAGATGATTTATATTGGTCAGATCTGATAAATCTTTTTAACTCTAATAATGCTATTTCTGTTGATATGTTATCTGGCTTAGCATACGATAGGCAAAAGGCTGATTCAAACAGTAGTTTTGTTCGTTGTGTTCGATAGTTATCCACATAGGCTTTAATGAAAATCTAAAAACTGATATATGGATTACCATATATCAATGGCTCTCGGACACCAAGCAAATTCATTTGCTTGTGCTCCTCGCTTATTGATATAATAGAGCTAGAACTTTAATAAGGTCGAAACTTAGAAAAGTATTTTTATTATTTAACTTTTTATTATTATGAATAGTATTTGGCTTACATGGGGTGAAGTTTTTAATTCTTCACTTCAAGAATTGTGGTGGAGTTTTATGCGATTCGTTCCAGGGCTCGTCGTTGCGATTATTTTGTTTGTAATTGGTTGGTTTTTGGGTTCTCTTATTTCTAAAGCTATCGAACAAGTTTTTGGTAGTTTAAAAATAGACAATCTTTTCAGATCTGTCGGTGTTGAAAATTTTTTAAGAAAAGCCGGAGTAGGTCTTAATAGCGGATATTTTGTTGGAGAGGTCGTAAGATGGTTTGTGATTGTTGTTTTCTTGTTGCCTTCACTTAGTCTTGTAGGTTTGACTGAAGTTTCTTCTTTCTTAAAAGACACAGTTCTAGGATTCTTACCTCAAGTTATCATCGCAGCATTTGTTTTGATAATCGCTGCTGTTGTCTCTGAGGGTCTTTCAAAAGTAGTTTTGGCAACAGCAAAAGCTATGGATTTGAAAGCAGCAAACATGCTCTCAACTGTTGCAAAATATGCTGTTTGGATTTTTGCTATTATCATAGCTTTGGGTAAACTCGGACTCGGAGATTATATGAGTATTCTTTTCTCTGGAATGGTAGCTATGCTTGCTCTTGCCGGTGCTCTCGCATTTGGTTTGGGCGCTAAAGATCATGCTTCAAGATTCATTTCAAAGCTTGGAGAAGAAGTATCTCACAACTAACATTTTAGGTCTATAAAACAATAGTTTTATCAAAAAAGATGTCCCCAGTTTATACGGGTTGACATCTTTTTTGATTTAGAATATACTCTCTCAATCAGTATGGTAAACACAAGAAACAGTTTAAGAAGGCGGCGTTAATAAGCAGACTTTCTTTTTGTCTGTAAGACCCGCCCGAAAGGCGGTTTTCTTTTTTCAGAAGGGCTTGAATATTGAAAATTTAATTCCAATCCGGCAGTTTGAAGGGTCTTTTTGTCGGCCGAGGTTGGAGAAAGTTAGGAAAATATTTTAGTAGCGAGCGGTCGTGAAAAGATATTCTGTTAAATCCTAACTTAAAAATTTGTGGTTTATAAATTTCTTAACAGGAAATTTAAGGGCGTACGGTGGATGCCTTGACTTTAAGAAGCGATGAAGGACGTGGCGTTGCTGCGATAAGCTTCGGGGAGGTGCTTAGCAACCTTTGATCCGGAGATTTCCGAATGGGGAAACCCTATTAAGTAATCCTTAATAAATTTTCACGAAAGTGAATTTTGCACACCTTGGGAAGTGAAACATCTCAGTACCAAGAGGAACAGAAACAAATATGCATTTCGTAAGTAGCGGCGAGCGAAAGCGAAGGAGCCCAAACCGTCTTCGCAAGAAGGCGGGGTTGTAAGATAACAATGTAGTTTACTAGAGGAGTCAAAAAATAAATTATTAGTTGAAGTTGCTGGAAAGCAATACCATAGACGGTGATAGTCCCGTAAACGAAAATAATTTATCTCTTTTATTGTTATTCTTGAGTACCTCAGGACATGAATGGCCGGGGGGAATCTAGCGGAACTAACCGCTAAGGCTAAATATTCTTAAAGATCGATAGTGAACTAGTACCGTGAGGGAAAGGTGAAAAGCAGCCCGATTAGGGCGATGAAATAGACCTGAAACCGTATGTCTACAAGGAGTCGATGCACCGCTACGCGGTGCTACGGCGTGCCTATTGAAGAATGAGCCAACGAGTTTATGCATGCTGCTGGTGAAGTGGACTAAAACCACAGAACCATAGGGAAACCGAGTGTTAATAGCGCGTAATTGGTAACATGCATAAGACCCGAAGCCAGGTGAGCTTGCCATGAGCAGGTTGAAGTAGGTCGAAAGACTTATGGAGGACCGAACCGGTAGATCGTACAACGTCTTCGGATGACTTGTGGTAAGGAGTGAAAAGCTAATCGAACCTGGTAATAGCTGGTTCTCTCCGAAATAGCTTTAGGGCTAGCGTCGTGTGTTTCTTTTGGGGGTAGAGCACTGGAAGGTTTCGACAGGGAGCAATCTCGCGAAACCTATCAAACTCCGAATACCAGAAGCTATAGCACGGCAGTTAGGCTATGGGGGCGAAGCTCCATTAGCCAAAAGGGAAACAGCCCGGATCTCAAAATAAGGTCCCTAAATATATACTAAGTGTAAGACAAGAAGGTGAAGTTTCTTTAACAATGAGGAGGTTGGCTTAGAAGCAGCCATCCTTTAAAGATAGCGTAACAGCTCACTCATCTAGAGATTTTGCGTCGAAAATAATTGGGGCTAAGTATATTACCGAATTTGAGGATGTAAATTTCATTCATGAAATTTGCGTGGTAGGAGAGTGTTCCACTCTGCTGTGAAGGAAGACTCGTGAGAGCTTCTGGAGCGTGTGGAAGTAAGAATGTTGGCACAAGTAACCGCAATGGTGTTGAGAACACACCACGTCGAAAGATCAAGGTTTCCTTGGTAATGTCAATCAGCCAAGGGTTAGTCGGGCCTAAGGGAATGGCGAAAGCCGTACTCGATGGACAGTGGGTTAATATTCCCACACTTCTATGTTTAGTGACGGGAGGACGGAGTGTAGTATGTATCGCTCATTATTGGATTTGAAGTTTGTGTCTTGATTGTGCTCTATAGGAAAATCCGTAGAGTGTCTTAAATGACACACGAAAGAGAAGCAAAAAGTTTTATACTTCGGTATAGGATAATGATACAAAGCACGCTTCCAAGAAAAATCTCTAAACTTATAAATATAGAATCCGTACCGCAAACCGACACAGGTGATCAGGTCGATTAGACCAAGACGAACGAGTGAGTGGTCCCCAAGGAACTCGGCAAAAAAGCAGCCGTAACTTCGGGATAAGGCTTGCCCCTCTTTACGGAGGGGCCGCAGCGAAAGTATTCCTGGCAACTGTTTACCAAAAACACAGCTCCCTGCGAACACGTAAGTGGATGTATAGGGGGTGACACCTGACCAATGCCAGAAGGTCAAACAACGACGTTGGATGATAGCAATATTATTTGGTGATTGTTGTAAGCCCTGGTGAATGTCGGCCGTAACTATAACGGTCCTAAGGTAGCGAAATACCTTGTCGGGTAAGTTCCGACGCGCACGAATGGTGTAATGACTGGGAAACTGTCTCGGGGACCAGCTCGGTGAAAATACAATACCGGTGAAGATGCCGGTTAAGTGCAGTTAGACGAAAAGACCCTAGAAGCTTTACTATAACTTGATATTGAGCATGTTTTTTTACTGCGTAGCATAGATGGGAGAGGTCTGATGTATACGGTTTCGGCTGTATTCTACTCGTCAGTGAAATACCATTCTGTACGAAGGCATGTTCTAACCAATATGGCAAAAACGTATTGAGACAGTATCTGGTGGATAGTTTTACTGGGGCTGTACCCTCCTAAAGAGTAAAGGAGGGGTTTAAAGGTAAGCTAGGCGCGAATGGAAACCGTGCCGATAGTGTATAGGCACAAGCTTGCTTGACTGTAAGGCGTACTTGCCGAGCAGATGGGAAACCAGAACTAAGTGAACCGACTCTACGCATTAGACGCGGGAGAAGATTAACGGATAAAAGCTACTCTAGGGATAACAGGCTAGTTCCGCCCAAGAGTTCATATCGACGGCGGAGTTCGGCACCTCGATGTCGGCTCACCTTAGCGCGGCGGTGGAGAAGCTGCCAAGCGTTTGGCTGTTCGCCAATTAAAAAGGTACGCGAGCTGGGTTCAGACCGTCTAGAATTCAATTACAAATTAATAATTACGAATTGAGAATTAGACAGTCTGGGCCCTCAGAGGCAAAAGTTTTATTTGCATGAACTTATAAAATGAACTGTTTTAATCTGAGAAATTTACCCCGCCAATTTTTGGCGTGGGTTAACCATACTGCTGTTTGCAGTATCACGGCGGCGCTTTGTAGAAATACAAAGTGGCAAGCTAACTTATATCGGCGAAACCCCACGTGGGCAACGCCGAGGGAAATTCATAAACTTTGTTGGGGTATATGGGAGTGTCGTCTAAAGAGGACAACTGGCTGCTAGTCAGTACGAATACAGGTGTCAAACCCTGTCACTCCTACCAAGTTGTTCTTTGGGGTGTAAAACTCCGAGACCTAACGTATTGTCTATCCTCGCGACGAGGCTCCAGGAGCACTCGACGCACGTATGGCCAACAATTTGTTGGCAAATTCCGAGAGGATAGAATGGTCTAGGTGCGAGCGTAGGTTCCCAAAAACCTGCACACCCCTTACTTATCTAGCCGAAGAAAGTTCTTCGGCCTCAACAAAGTTTATGAATACCCGTAGAGACTGAATGTTAGCATCTTAATTTTTTTGAAATTTTAAGAATAAGTCACAGTCCGATCCCTCTAGTAATAGAGGTCTCCGACCCATGTCGGAGTGTAAAACTGTAGATGCGTGAGACAGGTTGGTCTCCTATCTACTGCACTCGTTGATTCTTGAGAAGATTTGTTTCTAGTACGAGAGGACCGAAATGAACTGACCTCTGGTGTACGAGCTGTCCTGCCAAGGGCACTGCTCGGTAGCTATGTCGGGAATGGATAACCCCTGAAAGCATCTAAGGGGGAAGCCAGCTTCAAGATTAGGAATCGTTAAGAACCGTGAGAGATGATCACGTTGATAGGCTTTAAGTGTAAGGCAAGTAATTGCTTGAGCTGAGAAGTACTAATGTTTCGATTCCTGTTAAGAAATTTGTAAACCACAAAAACAATCGCAAATCAAAGTTTTATTCGCGCTCCTCCCTAAAGGGTTCCCACGCGACTCATAAAATTTTAATTTGCGATTGTTTAAAATTGAGTTTTCAGTGTTGGTGATTTGTCGCAAGGGCCACACCTCTTCCCATTCCGAACAGAGAAGTTAAGCCTTGTTGAGCCGATGATAGTCTTTCGGGCAAAAGTAGGCTGTCGCCAACACTGAGTACTTGATTCTAGAATAGAAAACCAGTAATTATTTGCTGGCTTTTTCTATTTTATGTGGTATAATAAAATTAGGAGGGTTTATGGAAATTGCTGGACTTTTCCTTGTCTTGTTTGTCTGTTGCGGTATCGTTTCTGCCGTGACGACCGGAAACTTCCGGAGGGACATCGTGAAAAAACTTCGAAAGAAGTTCGGGCGGTCACACCATCTGCTCGGACGGGGATACCGGTAGTATTGTCCCGCAAAAGATCAGTTTTCTCGGCTCGGCTGTTGTACAGTCGAGCTTTTTTCTTACCCTTGACTTTTATATACAAAGTGTGCTATAATGTACTCCAGAAAGGAGGGTCAAGTAAATGACTCTCTTAATTTTTTTTGTTCTGGTTGTGGCGGCTGGAGCGCTGGCTCTGGTCGCGACCGCCACATGGCTCGCGGTCGAGCCATGGCGGGAAGACCTGACCTGGCTCAGAAATGAGCTGGGTCAAGCAAGAGTTTCCTTTTCGTCTTTCGCTTCTGCTGTCAGCAGAGCGCTGGACGAAGAGGGGACTCTCACCACCCCGAAGGGTGAAGTGAAAACTTTCACGCTTCGGGGGATGCTCACCATCGTGCTCGTCTCGGTATTTTTATTTTTTGCCGGATGGGCATTCACGATTCTGTGGTTCTGTTTATCAGACCACTAATCGTATCAAGCTCGGTTTCGTCCATAACAGGACGCGCCGGGCTTTTTTGTTTATATTTTATATTTTTAGTGTTATTATATTCTTATGACATTTTTGAATTGGGCGCTTAGGCGACAAATTTTCTATGTGAGTATTTTTGTTTTATTTATCTTGGTGGTGGGGTTTTTGATAATTTCTCCAAATTTTAATAAAGCTCCAGCTTGCAACGATGGCAGGCAAAATGGGGACGAAACAGGAGTAGATTGTGGTGGTTCTTGTATAAAAGCTTGCATAGTGCAGACGGACGATATGTCAGTATTATGGTCTCGCGCTTTTAAAGTAATCCCTGGGCGATACAATGCTGTCGCATATGTTGTAAATCATAATAAAAATAATGCAGTCAAAAAAATAAATTACAGATTTCGTTTTGCAGATAAAAATAATGTTTATATTGGCAAGCGTGACGGGAACACTTTTGTACCGGCAGGAGGAAATTTTGCGGTATTTGAACCAGCGATAGATGTGGGAAATTCTATTCCAGTGTATGTAAGTTTTGAATTTACAGAAACGCCAGTATGGCTTCAGGTAAAAGCTGATTTGCTTAATCAATTAAAACTTGATGTATCAAACATTTCACTTTCTGGCGAATCGACAAGTCCCATCTTAAATGCAAATATTAAGAATAATTCTCTTTTTACAATTTCAAACGTCGGTGTTGTTTCTATTTTGTACGACAAAAATGGAAATGCTATCTCTGCAAGTCGCACTTATCTAGAGCAATTGCCTCCTTTGCAAAATGCTGATGTTAATTTTACTTGGCCGGAACCTTTTCCAGGAAATGTAGTTACAAAAGAAATAATACCAATGTTTGATATTTTTTCTGTTAAGCTAGAATAATAATTATGTTATGGCAGAAAAAGCCTTAAAAACGATAGATTGGTTGCTTGTGGCATTTATAATACCGATAATTTTGGCAGGTCTAGCTACCATGAAATCTTTTGCTTCTTTGGAATACAAAGGTGATTTTTTTAGTAAGCAAATTATTTGGGTGGTAATATCTTTATCAATATTTTTCCTTTTTTCTTTTATTGATTTTCGTTTTTTAAAACGTACAAATGTTTTAGTGTCTTTGTTTTTGTTTTTTTCTTTTCTATTGTTGTTACTTATGGTTTTGGGCAAGATTTCTAATGGAGCAAAAAGCTGGTTTGATTTTGGGATCTTTTCTTTTCAGCCAGTGGATATGATGAAATTGATTCTCGTTTTGGTTTTAGCAAAATATTTTTCTCGTCGCCACGTGGAGATAAGAGACATTAAACATCTTTTTATCTCTTTTTTATATGCTTTTATACCGCTTATTTTAGTCTTGCTTCAGCCAGATTTTGGATCAGCAATGATAGTGCTTATCATATGGTTTGGAATGGTTTTTGTTTCTGGAATTTCGAAAACACACTTAGCCTTAGTTTTATTATCTGGCGCCCTTATTTTCGCTTCGCTTTGGGTTTTTGTTTTTAAGGATTACCAGAAAGCACGTATTTATAATTTTATAAATCCTCTTGCGGATATACACAAAACCGGTTACAATGTTTTTCAGTCAACAATTGCCATAGGTTCTGGACAGTTGGTAGGCAAGGGCTTGGGATTTGGAACTCAGTCTAGATTAAAATTCTTGCCTGTTCCTCAGTCTGATTTTATTTTTGCTGCTTTTTCTGAAGAGTGGGGTTTTGTAGGTTCTTTTACTATACTCTTGCTTTATTGTATGGTAATTTGGCGTATACTTTACAATGCTTCTTTGGGAGCATCAAATTTTGAAATACTTTTTGGTATAGGTATTGCTATTTTCTTTATGGGTCATATACTCATAAATGTTGGAATGAATTTGGGTATTTTGCCTGTTACTGGAATACCGCTTCCTTTTATGAGTTATGGCGGTTCGCATTTAGTAACAGAATTTGCGGGTCTAGGGATATTGATGAGTATGCGAAAATATGCAAGAAGCGCACACAGAGATGATATGAAAAATGAATTTTTGGGGTTGTAATAAATTATGAATTAATAATTACGAATTACGAATGCAGGTAATAGACGGAAGAAAAATTAGCGGAAATATTTTAGAGGATATAAAAAAAGAAGTAGCCAATCTTTCTTTCGTTCCAGTTTTTTGTGATGTGTTGGTGGGGGAGGACCCTTCTTCTTTGCAATATGTTGAAATGAAGAAACGCAAAGCAGAGTTTGTGGGTATATCTTTTCACAAAGCAAACTTTCCTTCGACTATAACCACAGAAGAATTAATTAGGGAAATAAAAATTTTAAATAATGTTCAAAACATGTGTGGAATTATTATTCAACTTCCTCTTCCAGAGCATATAGACAGGCAGATGGTTTTAGACAGTATTGATTCAAAACTCGACGTAGATTGTTTGGGAAAAATAAATAGCGAAAAGTTTTATTCTAATTACGATGCGGAAAAAGACATAGCTTATCCCACAGCGCTTGCTTGTATGACAATACTTGATTCTTTCGATTTTACAAAAAATTCTCCAGCTAAACTCGAAGAAAGAAAAATAGTTGTATTAGGTCAGGGTGTGCTTGTGGGTAGGCCTGTTACAGCATTACTCAAATATAGAGGTTTGTCTCCATTTGTAGTTACCAGTAAAACAGAAAGCAAAGAAAATGTTATTAAAAATGCAGATATTGTTATTTCTGGTATAGGGAAGGGGAAATACATAACAGGAAATATGTTAAAATCTGGGGCCATAGTGATAGATGCTGGAACTTCAGAATCAGAGGGAAGTATTGTTGGAGATGTGGATACAGAATCATTAAATAATATTGCTGGCTTTATTTCTCCTGTACCAGGAGGAGTCGGTCCTGTCACTGTGGCGATGCTTTTAAAAAATGTTTTAAAAGTGGCAAAAAATTTATCACATGAATAATCAAATATTTTATTTTTTTTATAACCTAGCGCATAAGTCTGATATTCTTGATCAGGTATTTGTTTTTTTTGCAGATATTTTCCCTTATGCTGTGGTTATTTTGGCAGGATTATTTTTACTTTTTCATCATGAAGTTTTTCGGGCAGAAAGTCCATTTCAGGTGTTTTTGGAAAAGAAAAAAGAAATTTTACTTGTATTTTTCTCTAGTTTTATTGCTTATTTTTCTGCTGAAATATTAAAATATCTATTTCACACAGCACGTCCATTTTTAATATTGCCAAACGTACAGGCTCTCATTACTGAATCAAGCAATGCTTTCCCTTCGGGACACTCTGCTTTTTTCTCTGCATTAGCATTTTCTATTTTATTTCTTCATAAAAAAGCAGGGTATATTTTTATGTCTTTTGCTTTTTTAATAGGTGTCGCACGCATCACTATTGGGGTGCATTTTCCAATAGATATTCTGGGAGGTTTTGTTTTAGGGGTAACAACTTCTTACTTTGTTGCATTTATTGCGAAAAGTGTATAGAATAGCTGTACGTTTATGATTAAAAAATTAATTTTAGCTTTATTAATACTTGTTTTGGGAGGAGGCATAGCTTTTTTTATTTACAAATCTGAACCTAAATTAAACAAGAATTTTGCTACTGCTCAGTCATTTTTTAAAAATCACCCGTTTCGTCTTGGTTTAGACCTTTCTGGCGGCAGTCATTTAGTCTACAAGGCAGACATTTCAGCTGTTCCTGCTGAACAGGTAAGTGATTCTATGTCCTCATTGCGTGATGTTATAGAAAGAAGAATTAATCTTTTTGGTGTTTCAGAACCTGTGGTTCAAGTACAACATGGAGGTTTTGTATCTGGATCTGATGAAAAGTTAATTGTTGATTTGCCAGGAATTACTGATATCAAAAAGGCTATAGATATGATAGGTCAAACTCCACTTTTGGAATTTAAGATTGAGGGGCCAAAAGACAACAAGACACAAGCAGCTACAGTGGGGGAAGATGGAACCGTGGATTTAAGTGAAATAAATTTGGGGCCAAATTTTGTTTCAACAGAATTAACGGGACGATATTTGCAAAAGGCAACTTTAGAATTTGATACGAATACTCGTGAACCAAAAGTCAGTTTGCAATTTAATGATACTGGTACAAAACTTTTTGCTGATATTACCAAGAAAAATATCGGGAAAATGGTTGCTATTTATTTAGACGGTGCTCCTATTTCTACGCCAGTTGTTCGTGAAGAAATTCCAAACGGTCAAGCTGTTATCTCTGGTAGCTTTACTCCAACAGAAGCAAAACAACTTGTAGGGAGATTGAACTCTGGAGCTTTGCCTGTTCCCATAACCTTACTTTCGACTCAGACCATCGGTGCTACTTCAGGTGATAGCGCGACGGCTGCTGGGGTAAAATCCGGAATCATCGGGTTTGTATTTATAGCATTTTTCTTGTTGTTGTGGTACAGGTTGCCTGGGTTAGTTGCGGTTTTGTCTTTGAGTATTTTTACAACCATAGTACTTGCTTTGTTTAAATTACTTCCTGTTACTTTGACTACTGCTGGTATCGCTGGATTTATTATTTCTATGGGTATAGCTGTGGATGCAAATGTTCTAATCTTTGAGCGTATTAAAGAAGAACTCCATGCTGGCAGAAATATAGGAGATGCTGCAGCTGCTGGTTTTACTCGCGCCTGGTCTTCTATTCGTGATTCGAATCTTTCTACTATCATTACAGCAATCATATTATTCTGGTTTGGTACATCTTTGATAAAAGGTTTTGCCTTGACTCTTGGTATGGGTGTAATTGTGTCGATGTTTTCAGCTATCACTATAAGTAAAATCTTTTTATCACTATTATCACTTATGCCAGAAAATAAATTTTCAAGATTTTTGTTTTCTAGTGGTTTGTCGAGTGGTAAAATAAAATAATTTATTTATGTTTATAATAAAATACAAAAAAATATTCGTTTCAATCTCAGCAGTACTCGTTCTGCTTTCTGTTGTCGCTATGTTTTATTTTGGTTTTAATATTGGTATTGATTTCAAGGGAGGGGCTTTGACTGAAGTGACTTATGACACAAATAGGCCAGATAAAGAAAGCCTTTCTTCTGGTATTGAAAGTTTAAAAATTGGTTCTATTTCACTTCAACCCACGGGAGAAAAGGGATATATTGTAAAGTCTCGTGATTTAAATGATGCTGAGCATTCTTTGCTTTTGCAAGCTCTTTCAGAAAATGGAAAAGCACCTTTAAAAGAAACAAATTTTAATTCTATAGGCCCATCCGTTGGTGCAGAGCTTACCAGGAAAGCTATTGTTGCTGTTTCTCTTGTATCTATCGCTATTATTTGTTTTATTGCTTTAGCTTTTAGAAAAGTAAGTAAACCTGTTTCTTCTTGGAGATATGGAATTATCGCTGTGATTGCGCTTATCCATGATGTTACTATTTCTGCTGGTGTTTTTGTTCTGATGTCTCACTTTTTTGGCGCAGAGCTAGATGCGCTTTTCGTTGTCGCTGTTCTTACTATTTTAGGTCTTTCCGTTTCTGATACAATTGTTATTTTCGACAGAATTAGAGAGAATTCAAAAAATCATAGCAATATTAAAGCTGATGATTTTAAAATAATTGTTGGAGATAGTTTAGATCAATCCTTCGTCAGGTCTATAGCTACTTCTATGACAGTTATATTGGTTCTTCTTTCTCTTGTTTTCTTTGGTCCAGAATCCACGAAGTATTTTGCTCTTATGCTTACTGCGGGAATGTTTTTTGGAACATATTCATCTATTTTCTTGGCTTCACCATTATTGGTTTTGACAGAAGAATGGCAAAATAAGAAAAAAAGTTAGTGTATATTGACTTCCTATTTTTGGTGCTATAATTAACTAGTTTTAGATTATTATTTTAACTACTTCGCTTCGCGGGGAAAAATTATGATGTATTTTTTAATTATTTTAGGGTTAATAGTTTTAGGAGTAATACTTACTTTTAATAGTCTTGTTACGCTTCGCAATAGGACAAAAGAGGCTTGGGCAGATATTGAAGTTCAGTTAAAACGTCGTTATGATCTTATCCCAAATCTTGTAAACACCGTAAAGGGTTATGCTACGCACGAAAGTTCTGCTTTTGAAAATGTCACAAAAGCTCGAAGTGCGGCTATGAGTGCAGGAGGCAATTTAGAAGACAAGGCTGGAGCAGAAAATATGTTGACTGGTGCCTTGAAAAGCGTGTTTGCTATTGCTGAAGCTTATCCAGAATTAAAAGCTAATCAGAATTTCTTGGCATTACAAAACGAACTTTCAGATACTGAAAATAAAATACAATCTGCTCGCAGATTCTACAATGCAAATGTTCGCGACTTGAATACCAAGATAGAAGTTTTTCCTACAAATATTTTTGCAGGAATGTTTGGTTTTACAAAAATGGAATTCTTCGATCTTGCTGATAATGATGTAGCTCAAAATCCAGTAGAAGTAAAATTCTAAATTTCTAGAAAAATAAATATGGCAACTCTTTATACTGAACAATCAAAAAATGTTAGTAAAACTTGGCTACTTATGACTGTGTTTTTTTTGGTGGTTATTGGTTTTGGCTGGTTCTTTAGTTTTTATTACAACGATCCAAATATTCTTTATTTCTTTGTTATTTTTAGTATATTGATGAATATTTTTTCCTATTGGTTTTCGGATAAAATAGTCCTCAAATTGGCTGGCGCAAGAGAAGCAAATAGGCAAGAACATTTTGCTTTATTTACTAGTGTTGAAAATCTTGCTATTACTGCGGGCCTTCCTATGCCAAAAGTTTATGTCGTAGAGGATCCTGCTCCAAATGCTTTTGCTACCGGGCGTGACAAAAATCACGCTGTTGTGTGCGCTACTACCGGACTTCTGGCAATTTTGGACAAATCTGAATTAGAAGGCGTCATCGCGCACGAGCTATCACATATAGGGAACAAAGATATGTTGCTTTCTACTGTCGTCGTGGTGCTTGTCGGTTTCGTATCTATTCTTGCGGATTTCTTTAGACGTAGTTTGTTTTTTGGGGGGAATAGAGACAATGATAATAAAGGAGGGGCTTTAGTTTTGATTGGGGTTATTCTGTCTATACTAGCGCCTCTTTTTGCTGTTTTGATTCAATTAGCTATTTCAAGAAAACGTGAATTTTTAGCTGATGCCTCTGGGGCACTACTCACTCGCTATCCGGAAGGGCTCGCTAGCGCCTTAAAGAAAATAGGAGAACATAGTGTACCTATGGTTCGTCAATCTAATGCAATTGCGCATTTGTATATAGCAGATCCAAAAGGAGATAAAAGTTCAAAAATTACTAAAAAAATTAGTAGCTTTTTTGCAACTCATCCACCAGTAGAAGAAAGAATAAAAGCTTTGGTGGGGTAGTAATAATAACCTTATTTAAGGATACTTTTAGTGTTGTTGACAGAAACCTTGTTTAGGTGTATAATATAAAGATATACAGTTCTTTTAAATTAGATTACTTGCGAAACAGAAATTCGCCATAGCTTTTAGCATATAAATAAATTTGTAAGTTAAAAGCTGTGGCGAAAGCTAAACACAAACAGCAATGGCACACATGCCGTAAAGGAGATGACGATATGACGACTCAGGTTGCCATGACTCCATCTATCACGAAGCCGGCCAGTATCTCGGTGTCCACCGAGATGATCCACGTCGATCGGACTCTTCGCCCGACCTATCCCGACTGGATGGCGGAGGACGGAGTCCAACACCCCGAGCTCGAGCTTACCGGTCCTGCCGAGTTCGACGTGGCGAATCTGGAGCAGTGGATCCACCCAGAACAGGTCAACGGATGGACGACGGGGCAAGTGATCTACGATCACTTGAAGGCAAACAACATGCTCGCGGACTGTCTCGGACTCGCGGATCTTCTGGCCATCCAGGCCAAAGGCCTCGACTTCTTTCATAAGTACTTTGACGGGAAGTCTCCCTTCGGCTGGAAGGGAGCCGTTCGGCACCGCTACGGCCCCCTGTTCGTGCCTTTTCTCTTCGAGCTTGCTGGCGAGGTCGTCCTGTACTGGCGTTGGCTCGACGGCCTCTGGAGCGCGGACGGTCCGGCTCTCCGTTTCGCAAAGTAGGTTCTCGGACTTTGGTCACTGTGATCTCTCAGATCCTTTGACCTTAGTCCTTCATTCGGTTTCAAATCTCTGACCCCGCGTCGTCTGCGACACTCGGGGTCTTTTCTTTTTTAATTTAATTATGCTTGGGTCGGCAGTGAAAAAGATGGCATTCTATACATTCGTTCGGAACCACAACGGCAATCTGAATGTGTCCTATCTCATCGAGGATGATGTCGAGGTCGAAAATACCAAGGGTTCCGCTTGGAATTTTCGTATTTTTTGCTATACTTTCATTATGAATATTAAAGATGTTGAAAATTTGGCTGAACTGGCAAAATTAGATATGTCAGGAGAAGAAAAAGAAGCTATGCTCAAAGACATGGATAGTATTTTGGGGTATGTGAAGCAAATCGAAGAAGTAGAGGTGGGCGATGTAAAACCATCATACGATGTTTATAATGTTTGGAGAGAGGATAAAATTGAACCACGTGAATTTTCAAAAGAAATTATTACAGAAGAATTTCCAGATAAACAAGATGGATTTTTGAAAGTGAAAAAGATTTTATAAAACAAGAATATGATTGATCTAAAAAATTTAACAATAGAAAAAGCTCATGAGAGTCTGGTAAAAGGTGAATTTACTTGTAAAGAATTAGTGGAAGCTTACCTCAAAACTATTACAGAAAAAAATAAAGAATTAAATGCGTATCTTGAGGTTTATTCTGATGCTGTTTTTCAAGCGGAAGAAGCGCAAAAAAGATTTACAAATGGCACAGCCACGATACTGACAGGTATTCCTTTTGCGATTAAAGATAATATTTTAATAGAGGGTAAAATAGCTTCAGCTGGTTCAAAAATTTTAGAAAATTACAAAGCATCTTATGATGCCACTGTTATAAAAGATTTAAAAAAAGAGGGTGCTGTTTTATTGGGAAGAACAAATATGGATGAATTTGCTATGGGATCTTCCACTCAGACTTCGGCTTATGGAGTGACTCGTAACCCTGTCGATACTTTTAGGGTGCCAGGTGGTTCTTCTGGGGGTTCTGCGGCAGCACTTGCAGGGGATTTGACTTTAGCTGCTTTGGGTACGGAGACATGTGGGTCTGTGCGTGAACCTTCGGCCTTTTGCGGTTTGGTTGGTTTAAAACCAACTTATGGCGCCTTGTCTCGCCATGGAATTATTGCTATGGGTAACTCTTTGGATCAGGTGTCTCCATTTGGAAAATGTGTGAGAGACACAGAAATTATTTTTAATTCTTTATCTCGATATGACAAAGAAGACGGTACCTCTGTACCTGATGTCGTAAGAAATAAAATGAAGGCTGCGCATTCTGGCGCCAAAAAAATAGGCGTACCTTGGCATTTATTTAAAGAAGGAGTAGACAAAGAAGTAGAAGAAAATTTTAAGCAATCTTTAGAAAAATTTAAAAAAGCTGGATATGAAATAGTAGACATAGAGCTTCCTCATGCGCAGTATTCTTTGGCTGCGTATTACATAATAATGCCAGCAGAAGTTTCCACAAACCTTTCTCGTTTTGATGGTATTCGTTATGGTTATAGCGCAAATAAAGAAGTAGACAATTTGAAAGACGTATATATGAAATCAAGAGGTAGAGGATTTGGTAAAGAGGCTCGTCGTAGAATTCTGCTTGGCACATATGTGCTTTCTCACGGATATTATGACGCGTACTATAACAAAGCATTGAAAGTGCGAGAAAAGATAAGAGAAGAAGTAATGAATGCATTTAAAAATGTTGATTATATACTCACTCCGACTGTGCCGATAACTGCGTTCAAGCTTGGTGAAAAAATGGATGATCCTGTGGCTATGTATTTGTGTGATATTTTCTCTGCACCGGCAAATTTGGCTGGGGTGCCGTCTATTGCTTTGCCTTCTGGAATTTCTTCCAACAAATTGCCTTTTTCTATCCAGTTTATGGCTCCGCATTTTCACGAAAATAATCTGTTTGAGGTTGGTAAAAAGTTTGAAGAAATAAGATAAAATAATTATGGAAACATTTTTTGGAAATCAAAATAATGTAACGAGTGGTACTTTTCTTGATTCTCAATATTTAAATCCAGATTATTTGCTCGACAAATCAGAAAACATTTTTAGGCCAATAATATCTTTTATTGTTAGCGACCAAGCTTTTAATATATTTAAAACCCTACTTTTCTTTTTAACAATATTTTTTTTAACAATAATTTTCTATACAATTATTCGTTTGTTTGAAATAAGAAAAAAAGAGCATGCGCACTTACATCATGAAATACACGAATATGCGCACAATAAAAAAGAACAAGAAAAAAGACTCCGCGAACAAGCTGGAGGATCTAAAAATGTTCAGTGGAGCAAAGTTTTAAGTTATCTTTTTTCCCAGCATTCCAGTGATTGGAAGCTAGCTATTGTAGAAGCGGATTCTATGCTTTTTAGTTTGATGGATTATATGGGTTTTAAAGGTGTAAGCTTGGGGGATAAATTAAAGTCTGCCGATAGAGATAGTTTTCCTGAACTCACCATCGCTTGGGAAGTTCATACCATCAGAAATAGGATAGCTCACGAAGGTATGAATTTTGAACTATCACAACACGAAGCCAAAAGAGTCATAGCTTTATATGAAGAAATATTTCATACTTATGGTTATATCTAAAAGCAGTTTGCTTTTTCGTTAATTTAAGGTAAAATGTATAGGTGCCTATAAGAGGCACTTTTTAATGGTTTTGTGGATTTTTTGTATATAGCGGGGTAGAGAAGAGGTATCTCGTAAGGCTCATAACCTTAAGACTCACGTTCGATTCGTGACCCCGCAACACTTCGGCAAGTGACATGCCTTTATGTCCTATGCCGATGTAGCAATTGTTTAGAAAGGCGGCTCGTTTTATCTCGGATCGCCTTCATGCTTTACCTCGGTGGCATCGCCTTCGACAAAAAGCAAAGCAGTTTGCTTTTTGTCGGCGTAGCTCAGCCGGTTAGAGCGTGGGACTCATAAGCCCAAGGTCGGTGGTTCGATTCCACCCGCCGACACCCTCAGTAAAGAGGAATTTTGTTTAAGGTTTTGTAAGAAAAATGCGATCGTAGTTGTTTTGGCTAGTCTAAGACCTACGTTTGTAAAAATAAAAATGTTAGGTTTTGTAAGAAAAATGCGATCGTAGCTCAATTGGTTAGAGCACCCGCCTGTCACGCGGGAGGTTGCCGGTTCAAATCCGGTCGGTCGCGCAAGAATCAAATCTTTTATTGTGAGGTCTTTTACTGGCTTAATAGACACTAAAATTGGTATAATAAAAGTATGAATATGATTTTTTCTTATATCGCTATATTAATACCACTTGTGGCACTAGATGCTTTGTGGATTTTAGTTTTGGCGAAAAATTTTTATGCGACACAGATAGGTTTTCTTTTTAGTAAATCTATTATTTTTACTCCTATCATATTTTTTTACTCAATCTATGCGTTTGGTGTGCTTATGCTTGTTGTTCTTCCAGCAATTTCAGTGGGCTCGTGGCTTCAAGCTCTTTGGCGTGGGGCACTTGTTGGTATTGTCGCATATGGAGCATATGATTTAACTAATCAAGCTACTATTAGTGGTTGGCCAACTATAGTGACTCTTGTAGACATGTGCTGGGGTGTGATAGTAACTGCACTTACAAGCATTATCGCTTATTTCATAATCACAAATTTATAAGTTAAATAAAAAAAACGCTTACACACAAAGCGTTTTTTTATTTATATTTTATTGAGTTGGTGTTTCTGGGGTAGGGGGGATTTCAGGATTTTCTGGTGTGGGTGTGGGCTCTGGGGAAGGTGTTGGGTCTGGAGAGATAACTGGGTCGGCTTGCGGTAAGCTTTCTTGTCCTAAATCTGTCGAAGGAGTAGAAGCTGGAGTTGGTGTAGGGTCTGATGTTGGAGTTGGCTCTGGGGCTGGTGTTGGGTTTGGTTCGGGAATTATCACTGAGGCAGGAGATACATTTGCATTTTGCAAGAGTACTTGAAGTTGTTCTTCTGTGACACAAGTATTGTTTATACAAAGCTTTTCTTTAGCAGTATAAGTTTCGGCAAATATACTTCCTATGCCGTTTCCTGTGTCTGCAAGCCAGGTAGCAAGTTTGCCAAAGAATCTTTCAGCAAAGGTTTGAGTAATGTTCTCTGTTGTTGTGGGAAGAGTTAAGCTTTCTAAATTGGCATTGAGTTCTTGAATAGCTCCAACCATGTAAGGGGTCATACCAGCTGTTTGCAAGAACTTTCTGGTTGTACCATCAATCCATGTGCCGTCTGTTACCAATTCTGGCATTACTTTAGCAACTTCCTGAGCGATGAATCCGTGTTTAACTTCTACTCCATCTTGATCCGTTAACCAATTGTAAGTTACTGGTCTTAGGGCTAATACTTTAGCTAAATTGTCTGATTGAGTATTGATATTCTTTTTCAAGGTTTCGTCAGATCCGCAAGTAGGCGCTCCAGCATTTGCTGTGAAGTCACAAGTAGAGTCTGCGTCTTCGAGCCTCAAGAGGACGGTGGCGTCTGTGACAGAAGTGCTACCAACGTGCAAAAGATAACCGGGGTCTGTTGTGCCGATACCAACATTACCATTACCTAATATTGTCATTTTTTCTGTCTGAATATTATCAGATGTGCCTGTGCTTCCTGCTGTGGTTGTAAAAAAACGAATAGAAGAAATCCCAGTGCCAGTAGAAATACCTGAAAGTAATAGTAAGCTTCCTCCATCTTTGTCTGTTGTTCCTACTGTTGATCCTCCTGCTGATATGGACAAATCTTTACCTTCAGTAGCAGCTGTAGTGTTTCTTTCTATAAAAATACTTCGCTTGTCAGTACCATCAAAAGATAAAGTACCTGATGGTTTTGTCGTGCCTATTCCAACATTACCGTTAGATAATAATGTCATTATGTTGTTATTCAACACATCAAAATCTGTGTTAGCTAAAGAAATATCTAATCTTGTTTTAGAATCTGTACCACTATTTTCAAATCTTGACAGATTAAAAGCTGCGGCAGCTCCATAAGATTCAGATGCAGTGCCTTGTCTCGCTAACATCAGAACATTTTTAGGATCATTTAAAGTGGCTGCTGCAGTAGGGGTTTGATGAATTACCATCAATGAGTCTGCGTCGTAAGCAAAACCATTATCGTCGACTACCTTTAAACCAACCTGCATCTTAGAAGAGGGCTCAGTTGTTCCAATTCCAACATAGCCATTGCCATCAACATTTATTCTTTGATTTCCTTGTCCATCAGCAATAATAATATTATTTGAAAGGGTAGCAGGCAATCCATTAACGTTTGCTCCAAGGATTGTGTTATTTACACCGGTTATAATTCCACGTCCTGTATTGTGACCAATTGCAATGTTATTTCCTGAACCATCATCAGCTGTGATGTCTAAATCATAAAGAGCAGCATAACCTATTCCAATGTTGTCACTTCCCGTCGTGTTTGAAGATAGTGCTTGAAGACCGAGTGCTGCGTTGTAATTACCAGTAGTATTCATTTTTAACGCTTCGAAACCAATTCCTGTGTTATTGAATCCTGTAGTATTGGATGTTAAAACATTTACACCAATTCCTGTGTTATAGCTTCCTTGTGATCCTGTGCTTCCTGTCATCGTAAAATTTCCAGCATTAAGACCAAGGAAAGTGTTGTACCCAGAAGTTCCGGCTAAAGCGAAATTATGAGAGAAACGATCTCCTGCTCCAGTAGCAACAATGACAGTGTTAGAAAGATCAGCCGGGAGCCCTGTAACATTTGCTCCAAGGATTGTGTTGTTTATACCAGTCACTATTCCTCGTGCAGTATTATAACCGATAGCAGTATTATTTCCAGAACCATCATCTGCTGTGATGTCTAAATCTGTTAAAGCGCTTTGCCCAACAGCTGTATTGTGATAACCAGTAGTATTACCAGCTAAAGCTGCAAAACCAAAACCGGTATTACCGGTGCCTGTTGTGTTTGCAAAAAGAGAATAAAAACCTACGCCAGTATTATAAGAGCCAGAGACATTTGTGCGTAAAGCAGAAACTCCGTATGCAGTGTTTTGATTACCATCAGTGTTGTTTTCGAGAGCAAAAGTACCGTTTGCTGTATTATCTACCCCAGAAGTATTAGAAAAAAGAGCGTGGTATCCAGTAGCAGTTAAACGAGTACCTGTCGTTGTTAAATTTCCTGCTCCACCCAAAAAATAAGCATTCTGAGCGGTTATAGCATATGCCATATTAATACTGTTGTATTTGTATGCAGAACCAGAAGAAATATTTGTATTTCCAGCTACATCCAGGCTATATCCTGGATTTGTAGTTCCGATTCCAACATTACCCGTACTTCCTACGTTTATTCTTTGATTACCTTGTCCATCAGCAATGATAATATTGTTTGAAAGGGTAGCAGGCAAACCTGTAACATTCGCTCCAAGAATTGTGTTGTTGATACCTGTTACTATTCCTCTTCCAGTGTTGTAACCAAGAGCAGTGTTATTATTTGTGTTGTTTG
>JADZCK010000017.1 GCA_020851595.1 Candidatus Nomurabacteria bacterium
CTTTCAAAACTTCATGCAATTTTTCTAATCTTTCGTCATTGCCTTTGTATCTTATGACATCTTGATCAATATTTTTTGCAGTCTCACCAGAAATAACAGAAATGAAAACTGGATCTTTTAAATATTGCTCAGTTAATTTTCTAATTTCAGGTGAAAGAGTCGCAGAGAAGAAAAGCGTTTGCCTTTCTTTGGCAGTCTTGCCGATTATATAAACCATATCGTCGCGGAATCCCATATCGAGCATTCTATCTGCTTCATCGAGCACCACAGAATAGCATGTAGATAAATCTAAAACTTTTTTATCAATAAGGTCTCGCAGTCTACCCGGCGTACCGATAACGAAAGAAACTCCCATTTTTATTTCGCGGATTTGTTTCATTATTGGAAGCCCGCCGACACAAGCGACAGAAAACATCCCAAACCCAAAAGCGAGATTTTTAAAATCAGCCTCTATCTGAAGCGCAAGCTCACGAGTAGGCGCCATAATGAGAACTGTTTCTCTTTTGTTTTGTCCTTTTGTCTTTGCTATTTTTTCAATAAGAGGAAGAAGAAATGCCGCTGTCTTTCCTGTACCGGTATTTGCCATACCAAAAACGTCTTTCCCGTCCATTACAGATGGAATAGCTTGATCTTGTATAGGTCTTGGGCTTTTATACCCTGCTCTTTCTATATTTTTATAAAGTTGTGGATTAAAAGGAAAATCAGCAAAGGTGTGTTTTGCTTCGTAAGGCTTTTCTTCCACATGAATTCCTTTTTTTATGAAACGAGAAAAATCTATTCGGTCCCCCCGCCCATGGCGGGGCGAGCCGCCAAAACTTTTACTAGAAGGTCTTCCCCTTCCAAAACTACCGCTCTTTCTAAAAGCGTGTGGTCGAGAACTATTAAATTTACTTCCTCCAAAGCGAGGCTTCCCACCAAAAGAAGGGCGGGCAGTTGCTTTAAACGAAGAATGGCTCCCAGATTTTTTGGGGTGAGCCGAATGGCTTGTATACATAATTGGGTCACTCCCCCAAATGCATACTGCGTAATTAGTGAGAATGATATGTAAAGAGTAGCATTTTCGTAGCTACTTGTCAAATTGATGCCTAACTATATTACTGGGATCTGTTTTATTAAAAAGTATTTCACTTCCTTCAAGTAAATATACATTTTTTATGCCTGCAGAAATAATAGAATTCCAACAAGATTCACAACACCACCAATGCCCCCAAAGATAAATATCCGCGTTTTTTGTATCAAAACCATTTTGTTTTGCGTTTTCTATCGCTTTAGACTCTGAGTGATTTTTGGGATGGCATCCTTCACAAAGCTCGTAGCCCTGACCGGTTGGTATTTTATTTTTAACTCTCTCGCATTCATGAGTTTTATGATAATCGCTTCCATTTGCTCCTAGGCCGACAACAACCCCACCAAAAACTAAAACGCTACCTGTAGGCATAGCGGAATCTAAAGAATTTTTACTAGCATAATTTTTGGCAGATTGAATAAAAATATTATTTTCTGGTACATATAAAATAGTACGTCCTTCTGGTAAATATGGATATTTAATATTTTTTGTTTCCATAAATTTATATTGTATACTCTACTATATGACAACTTTTGACACAATCTATCAAAATATTATTAGAAAAGTAATGGAAGAAGGTATCGAAGAATTAAACGAAAGAACAGGACACAAAACAAAAGCCTTGCCGGGAATTACGTTTTCTATAGATATCGAAAAAGACGGTTTCCCTATTTTAACTCTACGAAAGCAACCGATAAAATCTCCAATAGCAGAACAAGTTTGGTTTATACAAGGAGAAAAAGACACTGCATTTTTGCGAAAATTTACAAAAATGTGGGATCTTTTTATTGAACCAGACGGAACACTTTCATCTGCCTATGGTTGGCGATGGCGTCATCATTTCGGCAGAGATCAACTTGGCAAAGCAATAGAACTTTTAGAAAAAGAACCAAGCTCCAGACATGGAGTAATAGTCACATGGGATCCAAAGGACGATGGCTATGGTGGAACTCCAAAAAAAAACGTCCCTTGTCCTTACACCTATGTAATTAATATTATCGGGGGAAGATTACACATGCACAACATACTACGGTCTGAGGATATGATGCTAGGTGGACCATTTGATATATTTGGATTTGCCTTGCTTCAATGTATGATCGCAGAAAGACTTGGTGTTCGTCCTGGAATCTACACTCACTCGATATCTAATGCGCATATTTATGATAATCATTACGAAGGAGCAAAGGAACTCATAGGTAGGACAAACGACCACCCAAAAGTAGAATTGCATCTACCAAAGGATTCATTTAAACGAGCAGAACAAAAAGATGAAAATTTGGTTGGGGAAGTTCTGGCCGACTTACAAGCACAATACAACCCCCTTCCACCAATAAACGGATTAGATATTATCGTATAATTTTATGATTTCAATCATCGCTGCAATAGGTAAAAATAATGAACTCGGAAAAGAAAATAAACTTCTTTGGTCTTTGCCTGCCGATATGAAACATTTTAAAGAAATAACCTCCGGACACACGGTGATAATGGGACAGAAAACGTTTGAGTCCATAGGAAGACCATTACCGAATCGTAAAAATATCGTAGTAACAAGAAATAAAGATTTTAGCGCGGATGGAGTAGAAACCTCTTATTCCCTAGAAGACACTTTAAATAAATTTATAGATACAGAAGAGGAAGTATTTGTAATCGGAGGCGGAGAAATATATAAACAATCGATGGATTCTGCAAGTAAGCTTTATATCACGCATGTAGAAGCGGAAGACAAAAAGGCAGACACATTCTTTCCGGAAATAATTCCAATGGTTTGGAATGAAATATCTCACGAAGAACACAAAAAAGACGACAAAAATTCTTTCAATTATACTTTTTCTATATACGAAAAATTTATCTAAGGATCCTCGTCAGTTTTAATACGAATAAAAACATCCTTACCGTCTGGAGATTTTTCTTTTTTATATTTTCTATTTTTGTTTATTTCAACTTTTCTTACTACTTCTTTTTCCAAATCATAGCCAAGTATTTCACACATACCAAGTAAAAAAATAGCTACATCTGCTAGCTCTTCTGCAACCCCATCTTGACGTTTATTAAATTTATGAAAAGCCTCTGATAGTTCTTCGTGGGCATGACAAAACTCAATAGCCACGTCTGTAGTATTAAACCCTTTTTCTACTTTATTTTTATATATTTCTTTTTGTAATTCTTTAAGGTCTACCATGACATAAATATACTACTAAAAAGCAAAATTACCAATTCAAAAGAGCCCCGACAGTAAAACCGCCAAGGCTCAAAGATTAAATACAGAGAAAGAACTATTTTAGATTATTTTTTGGAAGAGACTGAAGAACAATCCATCTAATATCGTCAGCTATTTCCACCTCCCTATCTGCTGGAGTTTCAAGAGTTAGAACTTCCGCA
>JADZCK010000018.1 GCA_020851595.1 Candidatus Nomurabacteria bacterium
CTTGCGCAAGTATTTATTTTTTTAACATCAAAACCAAAACTTTCCAGAATTTTATCAGAATTTGTTTTGTTGAGAATATAATCTTTATCTCCTGTGAATAAATAATTATTAAAATCCCAATATTTTTCAGGATAATCTTTATTAACACAATACCCAATATTCACTAAAAACGTAGTATCCCCTTTTGCAGGATAATGCGCAAAAGTGAAATCAGCTTTTTTGTTTTCTACTAATTTTATAATATCCGGATAAGCTTTTTTACTGTAATCGCAAGCATAACAACCGATAAATACCACATTATCTTTTGAATTATTACCTATCACAGGGAAACTAGACAGATCAACATCTGCTAATGATAAATTAGCTTCTGTTTTTTGAACGATTCCACAGGTAGAACTATCACCTATAGCTGTAGTTTTATTATTTTCTCCACTTGGATCAAAAGCGCAAAAACCACTTTCATTTAAACCATTACAGCTTCCGTAAACATAAAAATTATAAACTCCTCTAAATACCCACACAGTGCTACCCATCATTAAAATAAAAAATATCCAGGATAATATTTCATAATGCTTATTTACCATTTTTGCAAGAAAAACAGAACGAGAAATCAATTTAGATAAAATCTTCCCTTTTATTTTTTCTTGAAAACCTGTATCACATGGACGGAAAGTTATTTTCTTGAAAACACAACTGAAAGCTTCTTTGGCTAGAGCTCTATGCGAAGCGCTAAAAATTCCCATTACTCCAAAAACAATTAAAGCGATGATACATGGCATAAATTTACAGTATTTCTAAAATCTTTTTTAAATTTGTAATAAATACTTCGGCCTCTTCTTTGGTATTGTACAAATACAAAGAAACTCGCGCAGAATTGTAAATTTTTTTATTATCAAACCAAGAGTGCACGCAATGCCTTCCTGAGCGAATAGAAATATTTGCCATTTCATTGAGCATAATAGCAAATTTGTGCATATCTGTTCCTTCGATATAAAAATTGACAATACCTGATCTGTATTTTGGATCTTTTGGACCAATAATTTTTATTTGAGGAATTTTTTGTATTTCTTCTGTAATATAAGTATTTAAATTTAATTCGTGTTCTTTTATTTCTTTGAAATCAAATTGGCTCAAATATTTTACAGCCTCACCTAGGCCTATTATTCCAGCATAGTCTTGCAATCCTGCTTCAAACTTTTCTGGAACTTCCAACATTTTATAGCTATCATAAGTAGAAAATTCTACCGTATCCCCACCTACCAAAAAAGGTTTTAATTCTTTCAGTAACTTTAATTTTCCATAGAAAACTCCTGTCCCAGTGGGGCCAAACATTTTATGTCCAGAAAAAGACAAGAAATCTACATCCAAATCTTTAACATCTATTTTTTGGTGAGGAATGCTTTGGGCTACGTCCATACAAACCAAGGCATTATTTTTATGCGCAATTTCTATTATTTCTTTTGCTGGATTTGTGTAACCATCCAAATTTGATGTGTGTACAATTGAAACCAATTTCACACCAGATATCATTTTAGAAAAATTATCTAAATTGAAACTGCCATCTTCATTTGCATTAATTATTTTTACTTCAATACCTACCCTATCCCGCAAGACAAGCCAAGGCACAAGATTAGAATTGTGCTCTTTATCAGAAATCAAAACAACATCACCTTTTTTAAAATCAAAAGTATTTGCTAGTAAATTTATCCCTTCAGTAGTATTCCTAGTAAAAATTATCTCATTCTCACTATTTGCATTTACAAATTTTGATACAAGCTCTCTCGTTTCTTTTACTTTCTTTGTAACCTTATCCCCCATTTTATGAGAACTTCTACCGGCACAAGCTGGATAATTAAAATAATATTCATTCATCGCTTCTACCACGCTATTTGGTTTTAAACTCATACAAGCACTGTCCAAATATACAGGGGTAGAACCCTCTTTTGGGTTAAAAATATTAAAATCAGCCCTTATTTTGTCTGTATTTAACATAAAATTAAACGTGCATATTATAGCATATATTTGCCTATTTTTGTTCTTTTTATTGAAAAAGCAAGAGCTCCTGTGCCAATTTTTTCTCCAAGAGAGTTAGCTAAGGCCCTTACATAAGTACCACTACTACATTTTATTTTAAAGCTTGCTATAAAATATTTATTTAACACTCGGCGCTTAACAAGCAAATTCTTTGCCCAAATTTCTAGAATTTCATTTTGCCTAAAATCCCCTTGCACCTTTTTTATTCTTTTTTCTATATTTTTAAATAATTTTTTGTTATCTATTTCTGTAATTTTCTCTAATTTTAATTTTTTAATAAAGACTTTCTTTTCAGGGATATCTACTTCTGCGTTTTCTCTAGCGTAAGCAAATAGTGGTTTGCCTTTTACTGTTTTTGAAGAATACATAGGATATTTTTGAATATGTTCGCCTAGAAAATTTTTTACATAATTTTTTACTTGTCTTCTTAATTCGTAATTAGTAATTAATAACTCGTAATTTTTCGTAACCTTACCCAAAATATCATAAGTATCCGTCGAAAAACCAAAAAGAACCTTGAATTCATAGTTTTTTTCTAAATTTAAATACTTTTCTTTATTTTTGGTTTCCTCACCAAGAAGCACCAATAAAAGACCACTTGCCATAGGATCCAATCTGCCAGCATAAGTCATCTTTATGTTTTTATATCTCTTGATATTTTTTTGACGCAGACTTTCTAGCGCCCCTAGAGGAGTCTCACCTTCTTTTTTATTCAAAAAAATCATTTTCTACTTATTATATTCTTCTAGAAAGACGTTCTTTTACTTTATCTACTAAATCATTTATAGAATAATCCGCTTTAACTAAATAATAAGCAGGCTCATTTTCTGCAATAGCCCAATTTATTTTTTCATCATCAGCACCAAGATTTGTAAGCATAATAATTGGAACATTTTTTCCCCACTCATTTTGAGCTCGCAATTTCTTCATTAAGGTCAACCCGTCCATTTTTGGCATTACAATATCGAGCAAAATTATATCAGGATGCAAGGAGTTAGCATTTTCTAGCCCCTCTTCACCGTTTTTCGCTTCTAAAACATCAAAACCCTCTAATGTAAACTTATCTTTAAGAACCTTTCTTAGCGCGTCATCATCTTCTATGATCAGCACCTTTTTATTTTCAAATTCGTTTGTCATAAAAACTTTTTATAAATTATATTAATAACGACCTTACACTTATACAACCTACTTTTCGACCATTTTAAAACCATCAGTTGGAAGTAAAACATAAAAGACAGTATTGTCTTGATCAGACTCAAACCAGACTTTACCCCCGGAACTTTCAACAATCGATTTTACAATATATAATCCAAGCCCATTGCCATCTGGTTCTCTTTCTTTTGCTAAATCATCTCGGAAAAGTTTAGAAAATATTTTCGGTTGAGCCTCTTTTGGAATTCCTATTCCGTTATTCGAAATTTTGATGAGTGTATTTTTTTCTTGAGAAGAAATATCTAAACTTACATTCCCTTCTGTTTTTACATATTTAACAGCGTTGCCAAGCAAATTCTGAAGAATTATTCTAAATAATTTAGAATCTGCAAAAATTAAGGGATTTTGTTGATTGTATTTTTTTTCAAAAATAATTTTCTTTTCTAAAATTTTTGGCTCTAGCTCTTCCAAGACGCTATCAGTAATATCTTTTATATTTACTGGCCCTGGTTTCATTTTAAGAGTCCCAAGTTCTAAGCGCGACACATTAAGCAATGTATCGACCAGATCAATCATTGTTTTGTTACCTTTATAAATTTCTTCAAGATATTTCTTTTGATTTTTAATATCAACATCTCCGCTTAAAAGCATTTCAGTGTACCAACTTACAGTAGTAAGAGGTGTACGCAACTGATGGGCAGCAATAGAGACGAATTCCGATTTTGCTTTATCTATTTCTTTTTCTTTCGTAACATCACGAATTATTTCTATCAAACCTATCGTTTTACCGTTAAGTTTTATAGGGGTTGCTGTAATAGCCATCGGAAATTTATTTTTATCTTCCTTCACATAATAATAAACAACCCTGGTAACTTCACCAGTCTTTAGAGATATGGTCGTAGGTCTTTTATCGAGTGGAATTAAGTTGCCTTTTTCGTCTTCTAGGCGGAATTCCGTTATCACTTTTCCTAATATGTCTTGTGTGTTTAAACCGATAAGATTACTGGCTACTTTATTTATGAGCATAATCTTCCTTTCATTATCAACAGCAATCAAACCATCACCTATACTTTCCAGAATAGCTTCATCTTTTGCTTTTGATTCTTCTAAACTTTTATAATTTTGGATTATTTTTTTCTGTAATTTTTTTTGTTCTGATAAAGCTAAACGTAGATTTCTTGAATTTATTTCAAGCTCTGCCCAAGATGCTAAATTTTTAAGAATTTCTTTATCATTCTTGGAAAATTTTCTTGGTTTTGTATCTTTGACACAAAAAACACCAATCCTATTTTGGTCGGCACTCATTATTGGAACGCCGGCATAGAAACGGATAAATGGTTTGCCTACCACCATTGGATTATCTTTAAATCTTTTATCTTTTTTTGTGTCTGGTATGACAAAAACATTATTTGCCAAGAGCGCATGTCCACAAAAAGAGATCGCTCTGTCACCTTCTCGAACAGGCAAACCGATACAAGACTTGAACCATTCACGTTTGGCATCAACTAGAGTTAGAGTAGAAATGGGAATGTTAAAAATTTTTGTTGCCGTTTCTGTTATGTTATCAAATCTGTCTTCTGGTTTCGTGTCTAAAAGACCCAATTTGTATAAAGACGCAAGACGTTTTTTTTCATTTTCTGGTATTGGAGCTTCTTTCATGTTTTGATTATACTATATAAACTAAAAACTTTTAAAAATGTTAAATATAATTGATCCAAGAAAATCTATAACTTTTTCTATAAATGTTTTCTTTGCTTGGCTTTGCGTAACTGTGACATTTTGTTGTATTGGTTGTTTTGTTTGCTCTGTAACTGGGGATTTTTTGCTAGCCCCTGATAATACTGGAACCATTTCTTTTTTTGTTGTTTTTGGAGCAGAAATATTTAAATTGGAAATTTTAAATTCTGCTTTGCCTGAAAATTTAAAATTTACCTCTTTTTGAGAAAATTTTACTTCAGGTATTAAAACCCAAGCTTTTTTTGTTTCATCAAACCAATAAACACCTAGATTTTTAACGCCTTGTAAATTTTTTGGTATCGGCAATACCACATCAACCGCTAAGTCAGACGAAGCGGTATTTGAGTTTATATTAACATAACGACCACCTCCTGAAGAAGAGGAGCTGGATCGCCAATCGGTTCTGACATCACAGTAATTTGGACAATCAAAATTAATGGTGCCAACCAATGCACCAGTCGCTGTGCCAGAAAATTTCCCTGTTGTTGTGTTGATAAACACATTATCAAAATCAATGTACCCAAGATTTTCTCCCCAAGCATATCCGGAAAGATTGCCATTTCCATCATTTGAAACTCCACCCTGCGCGGGAGCAAAATTGATATAACCACTATTTTCTGACCATGCATATCCAGACAGTGCACTGTTTGTCACAGTAACTCCCCCATTTACCGGAGCAAAATTAATATAGCCCACTTGGTCGCTCCAAGCGTATTTGTAAGGGCTAGTGATGGTACCAGCGTTAGCATAAACCAGAGGCAAAAATGTGCCCAAAATCAAAATAAATAAAATTAGTATTTTGGATTTTTGCTTCATAATAAAATCATTATTATTATTTCTTGGTGGTAGAAGTAGTTCCTGATTTCGTTGTTCCTTCTGTTATGTTTTTAGATTGATTAATTGAGATTGGCGCAACATTAATAATTTTATTAGATGAAGGACGATACAGAATAGCTTTCATTGAAGTAGTATATGCGAACAAAATATCTCCGTTTTCTGCGTTAGCAAAAAAAGCTTGATCTTTTAATTTTTCTTTGTCTGAAATAGTTGCGACTGTAGGTGTCTCTCCTTTTGGCAATTCCATAAGTTTGCCCAAAAGTGATACCAGTCTAGCTGTTTCTTTTTGAGCTTCTACGGTGGCATCTACATTAAGATTTTTATATTTATTATAAAAGTAAAAAGAACCATACAAACCAAAAACCGCGACAACGATCAGAACTATTAGGGCAATTCTTTTAGGACTAATGTTTTTCTTTACTATTGGATTTTCATTTTCCATATTTTTTTATTATTTTATTAATTAATTTTTAAATTATTATTGAGCTGGAAGTTGTTCCGGAACTGGCGCTGATTCTGGTGTTGGAGCAGGCTCTGATGTAGGAACTGGATCAGGTGTTACTTCTGGGGGTGGAACAGCTATTGGTTCTGGAGTAGAAGCTGATTCTGAGGACACCTCAGGTGTTGGATTTGTTTCTGGCGCTGATTCTGGTGTTGGAGCAGGCTCTGATGTAGGAACTGGATCAGGTGTTACTTCTGGGGGTGGAACGAAAACTGGTGTTGGTGTAATATTTGCATTATTCAAGAGTGTATTTATTTGATCACCGTTTACACAAATTTCGTTTCCATCAGATTTCTTTACACAAATTTCTTCGGTGTGAACTTTTTTGGTAAATATTTCATCAAAATATCCACGAATCGCTGTAACTCTAGCCGAAACAAAATCCGTCAAAAATTCTTTTCCGTCAGCAATTTTCTGACCTATAATTATCACTGGATCTTTTGCGTTTTCAGATTGAATAGTCGAAATCAAAGTATCAAGACCTTCTGTTTTTGAAATTTCTCCCAATAAAATTTCATTTTGTTCAAAATTTCCTAAATCAAAATTCTTTATAAAAGCCAAAACGACACCAGTGTCACTTCCATCAAATGGTGACATTGCTTGACCAATTACAACACCAACACCATTTGATTTCATTGCTACACCTGGGACTGAAGAAGTTGTAAGATAATCTCCTACTGAAATAGACCCATTCTCTATATTTACTTTTACAGGTACACGACCAGACAAGGCTACGGGCAACGCTGTAACACCTTCGTTATTAACTCCACCTATAACCATAGCTGGCATTGTAGATACTATTCCTATAACATTCTTATCGTTAACACCAGAAGATTTTTTAATCCCTGATTCTAAGGTTTGATCTATAGCCACAACATCTCCAGCTTCAATACTTTCGTCATTAGTTCCATATGTTTCAGCCAAGTCAGCACCATCAGTTGATGATGGAGTTCCTAAAATTCTCCAAGCTCCATTTACATAAGCCACTACATAGTTTTCTGTAACTGTACCATTCGTGTTTGCGTTTGCCACGGTGCTGATAGTCGTACCATTTATGCTGACAGTAAGTGTCAATGTACCAGAATTACAACCTCCATCTATTGCTTTACTTACTATATAAGTATGAGCGCCTTCGGTATCAGATAGGCCAGTTATATCAAAAGTTTTTGTTCCAGTACTGCAATTACCACTCGTATCTGTAGAAGAAACGTAGTAAGCAAGCGCTTTTGTAGCAATAGTTGAAGTCGTAGTCGAATTGGTTGTTGCCGTGGTAGAAACATTTCCCGTCCAGCTTCCGGTGACACTTATATCTGATGATCCAGTAAGAGTTCCTGCTGATGTAATTGTTCCTGTACCAGTCGTTGATATGTTTGCAGAAGTAGAGATATTTCCACTTGCAGTTATAGATGTAACACCAGTCAAAGCTCCAGCGCTAGATACGTTTAACCCTGAAGAGTTTAGGGAGAAAGTATCATCCGTAGCATTACCAATGGTAATTGTTTTTGCAGCAACTCCTGTGCCGATATTTATAGCACCGGTAGTTCCAGAATCAAGGGTAATAGAAGAAGATGTAGTAGAAGAAATTGTTCCCGCTCCAGCAAAAGTCAAAGCTGTAGCAGAAGTTGCAATTGTATCGATAGAAGCAACTCCAGTGAGAGCACCGCCGGTTGTAACGTTTAATCCACCACTTGAAGCAAGTGCAAATGTTCCAGTTGAATTACCGACAGTGACATTCCCTGTACCAGTTGTAGCGATAGTTACATTACTTGCTCCAGCTGTTGCAATATTTGTCGCACCGGTTGAAGATAATGTTGTAAATGCGCCTGTAGATGCTGTTGTCGCACCGATAGCTGTATTATTTATACCTGTAGCTGTTGTATTAAAATGTCCAGAAGTAAATGTAATGTCGTTTGCTCCAGAATTTATTGAGGAAGCGCTTAAACCAGAAAGAGCTAAAGCTCCAGAAGTCGCTGTTAAATTAAGCGCGCCGGTTGTAAGAGTTAAACCGTTTGATGCAGTAAGTGATCCAGCAGAAATAATAGTTCCTGTACCAGTAGTTGAAATATTTCCAGAAGTAGTTATGTCGTTTGTTGTAGAAATAGTTCCAAACCCAGCTCCAATAGAACCAGAAGAAAGTGCACCTACTGCTGTGAGTGAAGAAGTAACAACATTTGAAGCAAGAGTCGTTCCAGAAATGTTGGCTGCAGCATTTACTGTTATTGAAGAATTAGGAAACGTAATAGTGCGAGAAGCAGTAGGATCTGTAATTGCAAAAGTTGTTTTATTTGCATCAGCCGTTACTCCATCAAAAACAAGAGGTGAAGCTCCTTCTAGTGTAGCGCTACCCAACGAAAGTGTTCCTGAAGTCGCAGTCAAATTAAGAGCGCCGGTTGTGAGAGTAAGACCATTTGATGCGGTTAAAGTTTGAGTAGAAGTCAATGACCCATTGTTTGTAGTTGTCACACCGGTCTTTCCTATCGCCACAGAAGTAGCAGTAGCAGTTCCAAGATTAAGCGCAGTAGTTGCATCAAGAGTCAAAGCTGCTGTGGATGTAATAGATGTAGCTCCTGTACCAGTAAGAGTTGCGCTTCCTGCTGCTATACCAAATCGAGTAGCACCAGATGTTATAAGATTAAGTCCATTTGCATCAGTAGTACCGAGAGTAGCTGTGGTACCAAAAGCATTACCAGATTGAACAAAAGCAAAACCTTTCATAGTATCTATGGTTGTCGGCTGAGAAGCTAAATGCCAGTTAAAAGAATCACCATCATAAATAATTGCTACCATCATATCTGGAGAAATAACAATATCCTGTGCATTTGGTGTTTCTATTCGATTAATTGCCAAAGAAGCAGAATCTAAATGTTTTAAAGTTAAATCAAAAGAACTATCATTCAAAATACGTATAAGTCTACCATCACTACCACCAGCAATACCTGTAAAAACAGCAACCCCTGTGCCAGTATAGTGGAAATAAGAACCTAACCCAAAATCAACATCATTTTGTGTACCGGTAGTTGTATAATCTGCTCCTTTTGGAGTAGAAAAATTACCAAAAGAAGTAAGAGCTCCGTTTATTGTTTCTGCTCCACTTACAGTCAAAAGTCCTGTTCCTGTGGTTATCGCTCTGTTTGTTGTAGTATTTAATCCAAGTGTTCCTGTACCTGTCATATCCAAGACTGTAGAATTTCCTGCAAGAGTAAGGGCGGTAGAATTTATGGTTGTGGTACCTGTACCCGTAGTAAAAGTATTTGAACCAGAGACAACAGCACTTCCACTAAAATTAATTCCTCCCGAACCCGCATTAATATTGACAGTAGTAGCTCCTGTGGTATTACCGATAGTTACGGTTTTTGCTACTGCATCTGTACCAACATTTATTGCTCCCGTACCAGATTGTAAAGTTATAGGAGTATTTAACGTAGCGCTATCTCCTAAAACTAGGCCACCAGTCGCAGTCGTATCAAAAATAGTTGTTCCCCTTGCTCCAATACTAAAAGGCTTGGCGGTACTTGTCGCAATAGTAGCGACTCTTTGTAAATATCCAGTACCCGACGAAGCTGAAGTTTCAGATATATTAAGACCGTTAGTTGCGCCAGAGAGAACCCAATTCCAATTTATATTATTATTTCCATTTCCAATAGTTGCATTACCCGTTGCGGCACTAACAGAACTTAAAGCTGCAGAGCCAGCGCCAGAAGGACTCCATGTTAGATTACCAGCACCATCATTTGTTAACACATCTCCACTTCCTCCTTGTGAGGATGGGAAAGAAGTAACTACGTTATTTAATTTTGTGATATTTCCAGTAGGACCATCTACGTTGAATTTAGTAGTATTTACTACACAAGTAGGACAAGCTCCCGCCGAAGCCCAAGATAAAACACCGAGTCCGTCAGTAGTAAGAACTTGACCGACTGTACCGTCAGAATCCGGCAATGTCCAAATTACATTTCCACCCAAAAGATCAGGGGATTTAAATCCAACATAATTGGAACCATTTGCTACAAGTTCAGCAAAACGAGCTTCGGTAGTATTCCCTGCACTAGCACCAAATGGATTAAAAGTTAAACCAGAAGAAGAAGTAAAAATACCTCCCCCGCTACCGGCATTTATATTTACAGCCGTCGCGCCAGTCACGTTTCCTATTGTTAAAGTTTTCACTACTGCATCTGTACCAACATTTATTGCTCCCGTACCAGTATTTAAATTAAAAGTTCCATTCGTTGTAGTATAAGTAGAACCTCCCGAACCCGCATTAATATTTACAGCAGTAGCTCCTGTGGTATTACCGATTGTTAAAGTTTTTGCATTTGCGCTTGTTCCTAAATTAATTGCACCAGTACTTCCTGAATCTAAATTAAGAACTCCAGTAGTACCCGAAGTAATATTCAAGGCCGAACCTGCGTTTGATGCAAAAGTAGTCGCCCCTGTACCTGTAAGAGTCGCGCTTCCTGCTGCGACTCCAAAACGAGTTGATCCACTGGTTATTAAATTAAGTCCATTTGCGTCAGTAGTTCCTAAGGTTGCAGTAGAACCAAAAGCACTGCCGCCTTGAATAAAGGCAAAACCTCCTATGGTTGTAGATGTAGCAGTTAGGTTTGTCACTTGTCACTTAGAAACACCACCATCGTATTCCAAACTAACAGTTACATCGGGTGGAATCACGATACTTCCACCAGTAGTTGTAATAATACGATTAGCATCAATAGAATTAGTATCTTGGTTAGTTAAAGTTAAATTGGAAGATGAGTGATTGTGTACAACAAGCTGTCTACCATCTACTCCACCAGCTAATCCTGTAAAGGTTGCAGTCCCCGCACCATGGTAATCAAAAGTATAACCAACTCCAAGATCCACATTATTTTGTGTACCAGTAGTTGTATAATCTGTGCCCTTGGTGGTTACCCAATTACCGTCTAAAATTAAATTACCTTCATTTGTAGTATTAACTCCAGTTTTTCCAAGACTTAAAGATGTTGCATTTGTAGTACCAAGATTTAGAGCACTAGCAGAATCAAGCGTTAAAGCTCCGGTACCAGTAGACCATACAGAAGCCCCACCAGCTGTAATTGTCAAACCAGAAGAAGGAGTTAAAGAAGTTAATCCTGTTGCAGAAGTAATATTGTCATTAACACCAGAAATTGCATTTGCAAAACCAATATGGCCAGAAGAAGCATAATCTAAATCTGTTAAACTCGCATGACTAGTAATACCTCCAGATGAGGCAGAAGACATTGTTATTAAAGGAACAACTTGGCTAGCAGAAGAAGCTCCTTTTTGGAAAATAATTTTACCTAGCAATTTACCAAACACTTTTAAACGATCGGGCAACATATCTACTGATGGCTCCATTTCTGCATCCGCAAGCCCCAACGTGGTATATTCATCCATTCCGTAAACCATAGAAATCTTTGCATTAGTATCCAAATAAAACCAAAGTACGGCATAATATCCATTTGTCATTGTGGCAAGATTTCCAGACATGTCATCATATTGAGTATTTGGCCATTGTGTAAGACCAGTAACTTTATTAAAACCACCAGAACCATCCATATGATATGCGTCAAAATCTCCCGAAATACTTGTATTTAAAGCAGGCACGGTATAACGATTCAAGCGATCCCAAACAGCCCCAGCGGAAAGTGTAATGTTTCGTGTGCCAGTTTCTCCAAAAGCAAGACCACCGTTTCTAACATCTGGTTCTATGGGCATAGTCTCGTAGTCACGCTGAACCATATTTGCAGCATGGTCACCTACAGCTTGTTTATCTGAGAAAATACTTAATACTCCTCCTTCGTTTACCACAACACCAAGAGAGAAGTCAGTTTTTAAATTCCAGTTACTAGAAGTACGTACTGAAATCTGAGGTGAACCTCCATTATATTCAATACCGATGTATCGAACGGAATTTGTAGGGACAGGAATACCGCTAACTGCACCCCAATCCATATACGAAATAGTCGAAACAGCAGAGTTGCTACTTCGGAGTAATCCAGTACCAGCAGCAACATTGACGGTCTCCCCTCCCGCATCAGTAATATTACCACCAGAAGTATAACCAGCAGAGTGAAAAACATTTTGTAAATCTTGCAACGTAGAAAAAGTAGAATTACCAATGCGTGCTAAAGTTAAGTTCTGCCCACTATCTGTACCTCTAAAAACACAGTTATCCCAGGCACCGTTTTCATAACAACGCAATCTGTTTGTATTGCCATTATAATAAACTGCACCATTTGTACCAGCAGGATCTCCTGCGTCTGACTTCACATCAGTCACCAAAAGATCCGGAGTAGCAGATCCGGCTCCGCCTGTACCAATTTGTATTGTGCCTGAAGCTCCAGCGTTTGCAGTGAGAGAAAGACCGCTCGATGGAGTAGAAATAGTTCCGCCACCCACAGAGAGATTACCATTGGCATCAATACCAACATCAAAAGATGTACCTTCGAAAGTCAGGGTGTATCCGTTCAATGTAAGAGTACGGTCTGCGGTGAGAGTAAGATTTGTATTACTAATATTTGTAATTGCAGGAGTTGATACTCCACAACTTGGCGAACCAGGTGCGCAATCTGGTTCTAATGTTGCGCCAGGAGAATACACAGTAGCATTTGCAATTTGCGCAAAATTTACACTAAATACAAAAAATAAAAAACTAAAAAATACAATTTTAGAAAGAAAATTTCTTAGATGAAATTGTTTGAAATTAGTCACGTTAGTTATTGTTCTAATTTGCTCAAAAAAAATAAGAGCAATCTATTATATTATAATGGATTCTGGTACAAGAACCAAGCGAAAACACCAAAAGTTATCCACAGTTTCGAAAATTTGGCGGAGGGTGGGAGATTCGAACTCCCGATGCCCTTTCAGACATACAGACTTTCCAGGTCTGCGCACTAGACCGCTATGCGAACCCTCCGTATTTCAATTTTACTATCCTAACATATTTAAAAATTCTTGCTCAGTTAATACTTTTACTCCGAGTTTTTCTGCATTTTTCAGTTTTGAACCTGATTCTTCCCCTGCTACCACATACGAAGTATTTTTAGAAACAGAACTTGACACCTTTCCACCCAAAGCAAGAATTTTTTCTTTGGCAATCTCACGCGACATAGTAGAAAGTGTGCCAGTCAGCACAAAATTTAACCCAGTGAACTTTCCAGCTTTTTTCTTTTCCATTTTTTCTACCACCACACCATTTTTTTCTAGTTTTTTTATAAAATTCAAATTATTTTTATCTTGAAAAAAATTAATCAAACTTTTTGAAACCGCTGGCCCGATATTTTCTATACTGTCTACCTCTGAGACATCTGACTTGGTAGAAGAAATTAAATTTTCTAAAGTACCAAAATGTATAGCCAAATCTCGCGCTGTTTCTTCCCCTACGTGTAGTATTCCAAGAGCCCAAAGAAATTTCGAAAGTGGAATACGCTTTTTATTTTCTATTTCAGATATTATATTTTCTGCAGATTTTTCTCCAAAACGTTCGAGGGTTGCTATGTCCTCTTTTTGCAAAGCAAAAATGTCCGCAGCATCCGTAATCAAACCTTCATCTTTAAAACGTCGCAAAATTTTCGGTCCTAATTCATAAATTTCAAAAACAGAAACAAAATGTTCTAAATATCTTTCATTTTTTGCTGGACATTTTTTATTGGTACAATAATACGCAACAGAAGAGTCTGGAGAAGAGAAATTTTCGGCGCGGAAGGTTCCGGCTGAAGGCTGGAGTAAGCGCGAAGAATTTTTCTTCTCTGGACTCTGTTTCTTTTCTACTTTTGCATCACAAACAGGACAAGTGTCTGGCATTTTTACTTTTTTTTCTTTACCTGAACGCATATTTTTCAGAACTTCCACAACTTTTGGTATCACATCTCCAGCTTTTTCAATCACAACAGTATCCCCAATTTTTAAATCCAAGCGTTCTATCTGATCCATATTGTGCAACGTCGCTTTTGACACAGTGGAACCAGCCACCGATGTCGGCTCAAAAATAGCAAGAGGTGTGAGCACACCAGTGCGCCCGACATTTATTTTTACATCTTTCACAATGGTCGTAGCTTTCTCCGCTGGATATTTGTAGGCTGCCATATAACGTGGAGCCTTGCCGACAACACCCAAAACTTCTTGTAATTTTAAATTATCGACAGAAATCACCACCCCATCTGTTCCATACGGAAAATCATCACGAATTTTTTCAAACTTTTTTATGAAGCTAATAACTTCGTTTAGATTTTTACACAACGCATCGTTTTTATCTACGTTAAAACCTAAATTTTTTAATAATTTGTGTTTGTTTGAATGAGTGACAGGCAAGCCAGCCAAAGAATTTTTCTCGGGGAAGGTTCCATCCGAAGGATGGAGTAAACCGGGAAAATTCTTTGGCTGGCTTGCCCTAATCTCCGCAATATCATAAGCGTAAAAATCTAAATCTCTTTCTGATGCAAGCTTTGGATCAAGCTGTCTCAAACTTCCAGCCGCTGCATTTCTTGTATTAGCAAAAAGTGTTTTCCCCTCTTTCTCATTTATTTTATTTAATTTCTGCAAAGTTCTCTTGCTCATCAATGCCTCGCCTCGCACTTCTACGTATTTTGGAAATGGCGATTTTAAAACAAGAGGAATAGATTTTATTGTTTTCAAATTCTCTGTTATATCTTCACCGACAAATCCGTCCCCTCTTGTAGCTCCTTTTATAAATTCTCCATTTTCATATATCAAAGACACAGCAAGACCATCAAATTTCACTTCACAAAAATAATCTAATTTCGCGCCTCCTCCTAAAAGTTTTTTTATTCTGTTTTCCCAGTCAAAAAGTTCTTCTTCGGAAAATACATCATTCAAAGAAAGCATTCTTACTTTGTGTTTTACTTTTACAAATTTATCGAGTGGCTTGCCAGCAACTCTGTTTTCTCCAGCGTTTGAATCAGCAAATTCCGGATACGTTTTTAAAAGTTCTTTTAATTCTCGAGTTAAAGAATCATAGACATCATCCGTCACATTTGGGTTGTTTTTTATGTGATATTCATCTCGTAGACGTGCAATTTCCTTTCGTAGTTTTTTTATTCTTTTTTCAGCATCCTTTTCATTCATACAGAAATAATTTTATAGAAAATTAATAGGATACTTCGATTTGGCGTTCGACTCGATTTGGATCAACTGACGCACAATTTTCATCGCCAACATTATATCCTTTTGATATTATAGTCGTTTGTGGCATGACAAGAGAACGCTTATCAACTGTCACGATGGCACATCCTCTATTATTTTCCCCAAGACCCGGAATAACAAAACTCCAAAGATTAGTCTCGTCCTCATTTGCTCCAATACGCACTCCAGCACAAATAATTACCGGCGAATTTGGGTCCACAAAAAGATTAACAGAAGCTTTATCATTATAAAGGGCACACTCTGCTCCAGCATCGGCAGCAAAAAATGCCTCATTTGTATCTTTTGCTGAAGTTCCAAATTTTATTTCTTTAAGAGCGACATTAGCAACACCGATAGCAATAGCCAGAAGAATTGCAGACACAGTAACAGCGAAGAGTATCACAAAGCCACTATTTTTATTTATTTTTGGTAATTTCATTTTGTTAATATTCTATCCAATTATATAGATTTCCCGAAAGGGTAATACTGTACGATCCAGAACCCTGTCTCCAAGAAACAGTTGAATAAATTTTTACTTCGTCGTCCCCCATATTTTCCATCCATATTTCACGGACAAAACCAGAATCGTTCCCAGTAACCACGTTATAATCACCATTATCTAAATAAAGATTACACCTAGCAGTATCAGAACATTTAAAAATAAAACGATTATCAGTCGTAGCAAATGTGCTATTGATACCACAACCATTTCCCTCGCCCCTATTACAAGAAACTAACTTTGATATAAAATTTGTCCAGTTATTACCACCGCCATACAGCAAATAATTATCTCTGAAATTTCTTACTGCTTCAATACCCTCCTCTGCCAAATATGAAGCTATTGTTTTTTGTTTGGCGTAGCTTGTATCAGCAATACCTGAACCTAACACAGACATCAAGGCAAGTATAGACATGCTAAAAATAGCGATCGCAATAAGAGTTTCGACTAGAGTAAATCCTTCTTTTTTATTTTTTTGTTTGAAAAATTTTTTCATAAAAAATATCAATTACCCACATCCACCAATCTCTGAGATATAGAAGTTTGTATAGAAAATGGAGTTTCTGTATTTTTAAAATTTATTTTTCCCATTAATTTTAATTTAATAAATGGTTGCTGCTTGTCTCCGGGAGGCGGCTCAGCACCAGAAACCTCAAAACCAGAAGCCGCAGCATCCATCACCACTTCATCTGGGGTTAATTTTATAAAACTCTGAGCGCCATCAATAGACTTAAAAATACCATCAGAATTTATATAATACACCCACTGGTCTTGATACGTAGCTCTGTCACCAGCAGAAGATTCAAACACTACAGCCCAACCATTTTGACAACTTCTAGGCGTACCGATACTTATAAGAGATAAATCTTGGTTTACATCAAAGCATTGATAATCGTATCCTGTTCTTAAATTTTTTGACATATCTTCCATTGCAAAATTTAAACCATCCATTATTGAACGCATATTTTGTGATTTTTGATGAATTAAATTAGCGTTCAAAAGCGACCCCATGCCCGTCATCATAATTATAATAAAAAGAGAAATAGCGATCATTGTTTCTATGATTGTATAACCAGCATTACTTACCTTGCTATCTTTTATTTTTTGTAATATGTATATATTCATAATTATAATCTACCTCTTACCATACATTTCAAAAGAGACCCTGCAGAACTAACTTGTATTCTACCAGAGGTATAAAGTTTTATGTTTGAGGTTTTCCCTTTGGGAGAAGTGAGAGTAACTTGCGCATACGATACTCCTCTCAAGATTTCTTTATTTGAAACCAATACAGCGCTTGAATTGGGTCTTTTAAAAGAAATTGTTAAATTGTCTACACAATTTACAGCATCATCACCTTCATAAACTACCCCTAGCGTAGCAATGCTATTACCTTTTGTGATATTTATTTTATCAATACATTCACCACCAAAAGAACAACTAGAATCAGCGTCACCAAATAAATTATCTTGATTTAAATCAGCAAAATAGATAAAACTTGCAGCATCAGAAGCAGTATCAAAATAAACCCCATAAGAAGGCTTCCAGTTTTTCTCATAACCACCGCTTTGAGGCAAAACTCCAGACATAGATGCTTTTTGTGCTTCCACAACTTTTGTAGCCACGTCGCTTGCCAAATTCTTTATATCAACATTTGATTGAAAATCACCATAATTAAAAATAGCGACAGCCGAAAGCATAGAAAAGATCCCCAAAACAACAATAAGCTCGACATACGTCATGCCTTTTTTACAATTACGAATTACGAATTTAAAATTAGTAATTTTTTTAATCATAAAATTAAAATACAAAAATATGCAGCTCAAACATAAATACTAAAATTGCACCAAAAACCAAATACGGAGCAAAGGGAATTTCACTTTTCATTCCATATTTCTTTGAAAAGAATATCAAAAAGATACCAATCAAAGCTCCGGACCAAAAAGCCAAGACAATAGCAGAGATGGCTTTAGACAAACCAAGAATCCAGCCCAACCCTAAGGCAAGTTTGGCGTCTCCCAAACCCATCCATTTTCCAGAAGACACAAGCCAGAACAAAGCAAATGGAGCTGCTACAAATAATCCAGAAGCAAAATCTAAAAGAGAAGGAATATGAGGATAAAAAACCACATAACCATCAGTATCAAAGAAAAACAATCCAACAAAACCCAAAATTCCCAAAGCAAAAGCGAGTACATCTGGAATTATTTTGTGTTTTAAATCATAAACAGAAATAATCATCAAAAGAGCAGAAATGGCAGCGTAATAAGAATAGACAATCGCGAAAGTGATTGTGTTTATTAGAAAAATATCTTGAAATTTAATAAACAATCCAGCAAATATTAAACCAGTGGCAAATTCAACCAAAGGATATTGGCTTGATATCTTACTTTTGCAACCACTACATCTACCCAAAAGTCCCAAATAACTAAAAACAGGAATAAGTTCATACCAAGACAATTTCTTCTGGCAAGACATACACCCACTTCTACCACCGAAAGAACGCTCCGTATTCAACCGGAGAATCACAACATTCAAAAAACTTCCTATGACAAGGCCGAGTATAAAGAAAATAATTGTAAGTGTGAATATCATTAAATAAAATTAATTACAATTAAAAGTAATTGGATTGATAGCGTCAGCAGGCAAAGAAGATACTAATTTAGCTGAACCTGCGTTGTCCACACACCAAGAAGTATTTGTATTTGATTTCAAACCAACAGCTACAGCCCAATGATCTCTAGAATTGTAACAAGCGCTACCGCTTCCCCTCAAAACAGCTTCTGCTATAGCGCTAGCTAATACTTTATCTACTGAAAGCATATTATCTCCGGATGCATTGTATGAAGGACATACACCGATATTAAAAACAGAACCGCCAGCTGGCAGATATGAATTGTTGTTACTAGTAAAGAAAATTTCTGCTTGATTAATTATAGTATGTAAATTGCTTGCTACCGCCTTATCTTCACCTTTAGTCTTAGCACTATTTAATAAAGCCAAAACAACGGTAGCTAATATTCCAATAATACCGACTACAACCAAAAGCTCTAACAACGTAAAACCTTTTTTCAAGTTCATTTTTAAAATTCTTAAAATTATTTTTAATAAATCTCTATGTATTATACCATTATCAAAAAACAAAAACACCCCAAGATATTAACCTTCGGGGTGTTTTTAAAAAAACTTAAAAAGTATTATGGGCAGACGGTTGCACTAGCAGCCAAAGCGGTTACCCCCTTTGATGCACCAGCACTATCCACACACCACATAGTATTTGAACCTTCGGCAGCTTTCAGACCAGCAGATATTGCCCAAGCAGAAGCTGTTTCATGACAATTAACTGTCGTGGTTGAACCAGCATCTGTAAGGGTTGTGCTTGTGCTTCCACCCAAAGCAGTAGCCGCAGCAGCCAACGCAGAAGCTATATTGGGATCAGCACAAAGACCTGTGTAGTTGTTAGCAGTATCATAAAATATTGCTGCTTGAGCGCGAGTATTTGCTAAGTTTGCTTTAATAGCTGCATTAGCGCCTTTTGCACGAGCAGTATTTAATGAGGCCAAAACAACGGAAGCCAATATACCAATGATTGCGACCACAACCAAGAGTTCAATCAACGTAAAACCTTTTTGCATTTTCTTCATAATAAAATTTTTCGCCCCTACACGGGACAAGTTAATATTAATAATAATTTATAATAAAATTTCGACTTATTTTTAATACACTTATTATATCACAAGCAAAATAATGTGAATGCAATAAAGTTATCCACAGTTAGCTGATACTTCCGGCCATGTTGTATATAGGCATCAACACAGAAACCAAAAGTACACCAACCCCAAGACCCAAAACAACGATCATCACAGGCTCTATTAAGCCGACGAGAGTGTCAACAGCATCATCGACTTCGCGTTTATAAAAATCAGTTAAAGTTTTTAAAATATTTCCAAGAGACCCAGTCTCCTCTCCGACCTGCACCATCTGTACAAGAATTCCAGGAATTTGTTCGTGATGTTTTTCAAAAGAAGCAGAAAGAGCTGCACCAGATTTCACGTCGTCAGCCACATATCCTAACAATTCTTTATAAACCAAAGAACCGACAACCTCTGCTGTAATATCTATTGCTCGTACTATCGGAACACCAGAAGAAAGCATGGTGTTTAAGTTGTCTGTAATTCTTGAAAGATAAAGCTTTTTGTACAAATTCCCTATTGCTGGAGTAGAAAGACGTATTTTATCAAGATAAACCTTACCAGTAGGGGTAAAAGATAATCTCCAAACCCAAATACCAAGAAGAACTAAGAAAATCAAAAGAAAAAATCCATAATTAACAAATAAATCTGAAACAGCAATAACCACTTTTGTAAAAAAAGGAACAGCTTGCCCAGAATCCAGAATAATAGAAGAAAGTTTTGGAATAACGACAGTAAACATCAAAGTCATCACAACAAAAAATGTAATAACGACGAAAGCCGGATAGATAAGAGCATTTCTTGTTTTAGAAGTTAAAGCATATTGACGATCCAAATAATCCGCCAAATGCAAAAATGTCTGGTTGAGTTTCCCTGTTTCTTCTCCGACTTTTACCATATTTATATAAAAATCAGAAAATACATCTGGGTACCGAGCAAGTGATCCAGATATAGAAACTCCAGCTTGGAGATCGTCAACTACTTGAGTAAGTTTTTGACTAAGAAGTTTATTTTCAGAATTAACCGCAAGCATAGAAAATGCTTTCAGGGCTGACACTTGCGCTTCAAACAAAGTAGCTATTTGTCTAGACAAAATAACCACGTCTTTGGGTTTTACCTTTTCAAAAAAAGAAATTTTCAAAAAAGATTTATCTTCACCTTTTTCGTCGATAGATACTATCACCAAGCCTCTACGTTGCAGACCAGAGATAGCCAAGTCACGACTTGGCGCATCTATTTCACCTTCTTTATTTAAACCCTCTCCATCTATTGCTTTATATGAAAATAACATAAATAAATTAAATTAAACGCTCTAATCCTTTTGGGTTAAGTGAATATTGATAAGCGTTTTCAATTGATATTTCACCAGCACGCACAAGTTCTATTAATGAATGGTTTAAATCAACCATCCCAGATTCCATACCAGTTTCAATAACCACATCTATCTCATGTGTTCTTTTCTCTCGAATTAAATTTGCGACAGCATTATTATTTAAAAGAAGTTCGTAAGCTGGAACAAGCCCCCCAGTGATTCTGGGAACAAGCCTTTGAGAGAAAATTCCTAACAATGAAGAAGCTAACTGCCCACGAATCTGATCTTGTTGATTGCCTGGGAAAGAATCGATAATTCTATCTATGGTCTGAGAAGCATTATTGGTATGCAAAGTAGAAAGCACTAAGTGCCCCGTCTCGGCTGCAGTCACTGCTGTCGCTATCGTCTCAGGTGTACGCATTTCTCCCACCATTATCACGTTTACATCTTCACGAAATACTTCTTTTAGAGCAACATGGAAATCTTTGGTATCAATACCAACTTCGCGTTGGTTAATAATAGATTTATTTGCGACATACACGTGTTCTATAGGATCTTCAATGGTAACTATATGACGAGCTTGTTCATTATTGATGACATTTATCATAGCCGAAAGAGTTGTAGATTTACCTTGACCAACAGGGCCAACTACAAGGAAAAAACCCTGTTTCTTGCGAGCCAAATCAGCAAGAATAGGAGGCAAACGCAATTCGGACATAGTCTGAACTTTCGGAACTAACCTGAAAACCATATTGATCAAACCTTTTTGAAAGAAGGCATTTCCACGCAATCTAGCTTCCCCTCTAAAATCGTAAGAGAAATCCGCTTCTTGCTCTTCTTTAAATGCTTCGATCTTTTTTTCTTCCAGCATTTCTGCCAAAAATCCCAGCATATCTTCTTCGGTTAAAACCGCATGCTTTGTTAGAAAAATCAATTCTCCTGCAACACGAATAACAGGCACTCTCCCTGTGCCCAAATGCAGATCGGATCCATCTTCATGAATAACAGTTAAAATAAGTTCTTCTAGTTCTTTTTTATAATCCATATTTTTAAAAAAAATTATTACTTAGGAATAACAACTCTATCTTCTAAAAC
>JADZCK010000019.1 GCA_020851595.1 Candidatus Nomurabacteria bacterium
AAGGCCTCTCTACTGGTACTGAGCTAGAATATTCCGACAACGACACTCTAAAAAATGCACTAAAAAATAGACAGTAAAAATACTTGACAGTATGTATTTTTATTTGATATAAAAACATTGGAGGAATCAATGATTAAAATCGTATGTCCTGTTGAAAAAAAACAGGGAGAAAACAACCCACATGTTCCGATCGACAAACTGGTTGGTGTTATGTTAAGAAATGAAAGGAACCTAACAGAAAAGGAACTAGAGCATGTCAAATCATGCAAATACTGCCAATCAAAGCTGCTGGTCGCAATGGCAGCTTATTGATCCGCCCCGCGACAGAAAAGCCCCACGGCTTTCGTCGCGGGGCTTTTCTTTTTGTATATCTATTTTATTGAAGTGATTTTTACTTTGAGGAAGGGTTGGCGGTGGCCGTTTCTTTTTAGATAGCGAGATTTTTGTTTATATTTAACAACCATGACTTTTCGAGAACGGCCGATTTCAGCAATTTCAGCATCTACTTTTGCGCCTTTGATGTAAGGAGTACCGATAGTGGTATCTTTGCCATCATCAACAAGAAGAACTTTGTCGAAGGATATCTTGTCCCCTTTTTTATACTCTCCCTTTATTTTCTCAATAGAAACAAAACCTCCTTCGGAGACCTTGTATTGTTTACCGCCCGTTTGTATTACAGCAAATTCCTCTTTTGTCATATTCGTATATATTATATGAAATTTCACAAAAAGGCAAGCGTTTGTTATACTAAAACCATATGCAACCAAAAATCATAGAGAAATACTTTTTCTTTGGGCTTTTATTAACAACTTTAATTTTTACGTTTTTCATTTTTAGACCTTTTTGGATCGTCCTTGTATTAGGAGCTTCTTTTGCGATAATACTTTATCCTGTACATGAATGGCTGAACAAAAAACATTTACCGAACTGGCTTGCATCATTTTTAACTTTGTTGTTTTTTGTAATAGTTCTATGCATACCTCTTTTCAGTATTGGATCGATAGTTTTTAACCAATCGCAGAATCTTTATCATTCTGTGATCAACAATGGAAATAGTTTCCCATTTATAAATGAAGTTGGAATTAAAATTAATAGCATATTGCCTAGCGGAGTATATTTTGACATAAATCAGAAAATTTCCAGTCTTATTTCTTTGTTTACAAACAATATTGCAAATATATTTACCGCTACGGTCTCAGCACTACTTTCCTTTGTACTTATGCTTTTAGCTATTTTTTATTTCTTAAAGGATGGAAATAATTGGAGGAAAACAATATTAAGATTGAGTCCCCTTTCAGATACTGATGATGAAAAAATAATAAACAAACTTTCTCAAACCATAAACGGCGTAATGAAAGGAACTCTTTTTATTGCGATAGTTCAGGGTATTCTTATGGCTATCGGCCTTACTATATTTGGTGTACAAAATGCTGCTATCTGGGGTGTCGTGGCTGCTATCACTTCCCTTATCCCCACAGTAGGAACTGCGATAGTTTCTATCCCTGCGATTATTTTCCTTTTTGTAACTGGCTATACATTTTCTGCTGTTGGACTTCTTGTTTGGGCAACTATAGTAGTAGGAACTATCGATAATTTCTTAACTCCATACATCATTGGAAACAAAATAAGTATTCCTCCTTTCCTTATACTTTTCTCTGTTTTGGGAGGTATTGCCCTACTTGGCCCCGTCGGAGTATTAATAGGTCCTCTTACTGTGAGTCTTCTTTACACTTTAATAGAAATGTACCAAAGCCAATTTAACTAAATAAATTAAATGCCCTTAAAATTCTACAATACCTTAACCAGAGAAAAAGAAATATTTACTCCGATCGATCCACCAAATGTAGGATTTTATTCTTGTGGACCGACAGTATACAATTATGCGCACATTGGAAATTTAAGATCTTATGTGTTAGCAGATATTATTCAAAAAACACTCGAGTTTTATGGATATAAAGTAAAACGAGTTATGAATATAACTGACATAGGACATTTGACTAGTGATGCTGATGATGGAGAAGACAAAATGGTAAAAGGATTAAAACGCGAAGGTAAACCTTTTACCCTAGAAGCGATGAAAGAGCTAGCTGTTTTTTACAAAGATAAATTCATGGATGATTTAAAAGATATGAATATCAAAAGTCCCGATATCATAGCTTTTGCAAGTGATCATATAAAAGAAGATGTAGATATGATCGAAACACTCTTAGAAAGAGCATTTGCGTATAAAACTAGTGATGGAATTTATTTTGAAATAGCCAAATTCCCCGATTACTGGAATCTATCTGGCAGGAAAAAGGGTTCTCTAGAAAACACCGAATCGAGAATCGGAGAAAATTTAGAGAAAAAAAATCAAGCAGATTTTGTGCTTTGGAAGTTTTCAGATAAAAATAATTTAGGGTATGAAACAAAACTAGGAAAAGGATTCCCGGGCTGGCACATAGAATGTTCAGCTATGGGAGTAAAATACTTGGGAGAACAATTTGATATACATACAGGAGGCATCGATCATATCCCAGTGCATCACACAAACGAGATAGCTCAATCAGAATCTGCTACTGGTAAAAAACCATTTGTTAAGTTTTGGATGCATAATGAATTTATAGATACAGGGGGAGAAAAAATGGCAAAATCTGGAGACAATTTTACTACCCTTCGAACTCTTATCGAAAAAGGCATCAATCCTATCGCCTACCGTTTTTGGCTTTTAATGGCTCATTATCGCACTAAAATGAACTTTAATTACTCAGCCCTAGAAGGTGCCGAAATCGCTCTGAAACGCCTTTATGGGCTTTATTTAGGGTTAGGAGATACTATCGGAAATGTACATCAAGAATACCAAAATAAATTCAAAGAATATCTTGAAGATGATCTCGATACCCCAAGGGCCTTAACTATTCTTTGGGATGTATTCAAGGATGAAAATATAAGAGATGCCGACAAAAAAGCAACAGTTTTGGACTTTGATAAAGTACTTGGTTTGGGTTTTAAAAATCTAAAAAAAGAAGCGATTCCAGAAAATATTTTAAAACTTGCAGAAGAACGCGAAGAAGCGCGCAAGAATAAAGATTTCAAAAAATCTGATGAGTTGCGAGCAGAAATAAATTCTCTTGGTTATGAAGTCAAAGATACGGCAGAGGGTCAGAGAGTTTCTAAAATATAAACGTTTGCATTAAAAATAAATAATGTTAATTTAACATATATGATAAAAACAATTATAAATGAAAAAAATATAGATAACGCGGACGTAGTTTTACTTTCAGCACCATACGAAAAAACAGCGTCTTCACACAAAGGCACTGTATATGGCCCAGAGAAAGTGATCGAATGCTTAGACACTCAAATCGAATTTTTCGACAGAAATTTTAAAACAGAAGTAAGTAACTTTGTAAAAATTGCACATGTATACTTAGATAATTTAGAAAATCTATCCCCTATTGACGCTTTAGAAAAAATAAAAAGCAACGCAAAAAAATTAATTGAAAAAAATAAATTTATTTTTCTTTTGGGAGGTGAACATTCTGTGTCTATAGGAGTATTTCAAGAGTTGACAAAAAAATATAATCCAAAAGATGTCACAATAATGCAAATAGATGCGCATTGTGATTTACGTGAAAATGATAGCGATTATAGCGACACACCTTCTGACCTTGCGCATTCTACAGTAATGCGTCACGCAAGCTCTCTCGGCTATCCTATTATCCAAGTCGGCATACGCACTTATTCCAAAGATGAATACGAATATTTCAGTAACAAGAAAAATAACGTAAAAGTTTTTGAATGGAGCAGAAAAATACCCAAAATTACAGATATTACAAGAAGTATTAAGACAAAATATTTATACATTACGATAGACGTAGATGGTTTTGATCCAAGCTTTATGCCGGGCACAGGTACAGCTGTCCAAGGAGGTCTTGAATGGTGGTACGGCATAGAACTTCTAGAAAAAGCAATTAAAAAAGCCGAACTTGTAGGCGCAGATATAGTAGAAGTCTCTCCGGTCGCTGACTCAGTCCTTACTGAATACGGCGCAGCGCAACTCTGCTATACAATGATCGCAAATAAATATCAGAAAAGATTTTCTAAAAAGTCTAAGAGGTAATTTCTCTTTTAAAATTAAAAAAGTTTCTCCTATACATACAAAATAATATTGCTAAGTTTATTAGTATTAGATAAATACCAAAAGAATAAACAGAAAAAATCCAATTTTTTATAATTAATAAACCTAGAATATTATTGAATATCCCCATCAGATAAATCGTAGAGTTTTCTGTTTCTGGAAATTTCCAAGATTTTACAAGAGTAGGTACTGCAGCTAATCCATCACTCAATATTGCAAAAAATATAGATATTCCTAAATTGTGAGTAAATACATAAAAAATTAAAGCTAGAAATGCAAAAATTCCACAATAAATATCGAAAGTATCGATTTTCCAATATGCATTCTTTTTTAATAAAGAAAACACAATGACAAGCAATGGGCCAAAACCAGCCATAAACACAGGCAAAGCTGACAAGTTAGCTCCCGCTTTAATTTGGAAAAATACTCCAATAAATGGAGCTAACATCCAAAGAAACCAAGATACAAGATTCGGTTTAGTTTGACCATAAAAAATATCTTTCAAATAAAAAAAGATGCCGACAAAGCTAGTCAAAATCGTAACGTAAATTATTTTTTCAGGAAGCATTAATTAATTATATACCTTCTTTTTTTAGTTCTTCTATAAGCTCGCGGGATTTGCGAGAAAGTTTATTTGGAAGTTTTATGTTTAGTTTAATCAAAAGATCACCACGTTTATTCTTAGAGGTTGGAACACCCTTGCCTCTTACACGAAGAACCTCATTAATAGAAACACCTTCTGGAATAGTAACTTCTATGTCTCCATCGAGTGTCTTTATCGGATATTTAGTTCCGAGGAGTGCGTCAGAAAGATTTAAATTCAAACTCATAACGAGATCGTTTCCCTCCCGCTTAAAAACTGGGTGTGGCGCTACGTTTATTTTAATATAAAGGTCTCCAGTAGTACCTCTTGAGATAGCTTCTCCATATCCCGTCATACGAACCATCTCTCCATCGCGAATTCCTGCAGGGATATTAATAGATATTTCTTCTTCACGACGAAGCACTCCTTTACCCTTACATTTATCACAAATTTCTTTGGGAACTTCGCCAGAACCTAAGCAAACTTCACAAATTTCTGTATTGGCAATAGTGCCAAATATTGTTCTTTTTTGTTCATGAACTTTACCTTGACCATTACAATGTTTACATGTTTCCATTTTAGATCCCGCTTTTGCGCCAGAACCATTGCAAGCCAAACAATTTGAAGTTTTAGTAATTAAAATTTTTCTATTTACACCAAAAATAGATTCAGAAAAAGAAATTTGTATTTCTGTAGAAATATCTCTACCTCTTCTAGCTTGAGCTCTGCCTCCTCCCATTCCTCCACCAAAAAAATCACTGAAGATATCATTTAAGTTGCCAAAATCAAAATCTGCTCCAGCGCCATTTTGGAAACCAGAGAAATCGAAACCACCAAAACCTCCTTGCTGCGCTCCTCCGTATCCGGCTCCCATATTTTCAAAACCAGATCCAAATTGATCGTATTTTGAACGTTTTGCATCATCAGAAAGCACTTGATAAGCCTCATTCACTTCTTTGAATTTTGCTTCGTCTCCACCTTTTTTGTCAGGGTGATATTTGTGCGCCAATTTGTAAAAAGCCTTCTTGATTTCATCTTTAGAAGCGCTCTTAGGAACACCTAAAATTTCATAATAGTCTTGTTTCATAAGCTTATTTTGCTATTGTAGCACAAATTTTATTTAATGTTAAGTTTTTCTTCTTCGATAATTATTCGCGCAGCCTCTTCTTTAGGAATAGAATATTTTCTACGAGATGCTTCCATAATTTCTTCTCGATAAGAAGAGTGTATTGGTGGAAGAACTTTTAATGTTTCTGCAGAAAATGGATCGTAAGACTCACCATCTATCGTCATTTTTATATAAAATTCGGTAACACCAAGATTGATCATATCTTTGGTTCCAAAAACAGGATCGAATTCTGGTTTCAATCTTACCGCATCTTCGCCCCCAACACGAAAAGTGATAACGCTTCCAATATTTCCAAGTATTGCTTGATAAACTTTTGGCAAAATTTGCCCGACATATTGATGGGCTATTGTTAGATTTAATCCATATTTTCTTGCTTCGGCTAAAATATTTTCAAAAGTTTGAGTTACCACATTTTGAAATTCATCTATATAAAGATAAAAATCTTTGCGGTCTTTTTCTAACATAGAAGCCCGTTCCATACCTGCTTGCTTTATTTTTGTTAAAAACAAAGCGCCAAGAAAAGATGAATTTTCTTCTCCGAGTCTGCCTTTTGAAAGATTTATAAGAATTATTTTATTTTCGCTCATCAATTTTCCTATATCAATTTTATTTTCTTGTTGAGAAAAAATATTTCGAAGCAATGGGTCTGATATAAACTGTCCGAGTTTATTCACAAGAGGGATAATAGCGTCAGTATCAAATTTCTCAGACCAATCAGCAAACTCAACAGCAAAGAATCTCTTTACCATATCGTCGGTAATATACCCAATTACTTTTTGTCGATAATTTTTATCGGTAAGCATCGATATCATACCGCGCATCGTAGCGTCTGGATAATCAAGTAATGCCAAGCAAGTAAAACGAAAAACATGTTCCAAGCGAGGAGTCCAGTTTGTACCAAATTGTTTTTGGAAAACTTCGATTAAACCTTGAGTTAATTGAAACTTAAACATCGGATCAACGTTTACAAGAGGGTTAAAAGAGGCGGGGAAATCGATATCTGCTGGGTCTATGATACACACATCTTCTATCCTTTCTTGCGGAATATAATCCAAAATAGCATCTACAATATCTCCATGTGGGTCAATAAGGCAAAGACCGTGTCCATAAGATATATCTTGACGAATAAAAAGCTCCATAAGTTTGGTTTTACCCACACCCGCCTTCCCGATCACATACAGATGTCTTCTTCTGTCAATACGTTTAATCCCGAAAATAAACTTTTTTTCCTCTAGAGAAGCTACATAATTCGTCCTTCCAATAAAAGAAACATCTTCGGGTTTAATTTTTCCAAAGATTGGTAATTCCGGAGGAGGAGGCGCGTATTTGATTATTTGCACTCTATTAGGACTTGGCATACTTTGATTATACCAATAATATATTGATTCTTCAATGATAAAAATGTATTATGAAAATATGAAAATCCATAGATTTATCGGAGTTTTTGATTTATCAAAAAAAGAGATAGAAATCGTAAATCCTGAAAATATTAAGCAAATAAGGGATGTTTTGAGGCTTAAGATTGGTGAAAAAATAATTATTTCCGATGGTAAAGGCAAGGAGGCTGAGACTGCAATTAACGAGGTATCAAAAGATAAAATATTAGTATCTGTGTTGGAATTAACAAATAAAAAAGAACAGGAAAGAAAAATATCATTATATTTAGCAATATTAAAAAAAGAAAATTTTGAATTGGCTGTGCAAAAAGCCGTAGAAGTTGGGGTTTCAAATATTGTTCCTATTGTCACAGAAAGAACGATCAAAACAGGGTTAAATATTGATCGCTTAGAAAAAATAATTCTTGAAGCCAGCGAACAATCCGGTAGAAGTACCGTACCTACAATATCCTCTATTTTTAATTTCAAAGATGCGTTAGAAATTGGAAAAAGTTCAGAAGAAAAATTTATATTTCACACGAAAGAAGAAAATAGTGTTTACACACCAAACAAAACAGCAAAAAATGTTAGTATATTTATTGGACCAGAGGGAGGATTTACAGAAAAAGAGATAGGTCTTGCTAAAGATTCTGGCTATTTTGTTGCATCCTTAGGCACACTCACACTACGAGGAGAAACTGCGGCAATAGTAGCCACATACCGCGCAGTGAATGCAATATAATTATTCTTCTAAGATTTTCTTTAATACTTCTTCAGGAACTTCCTTAACCTTTTGAGTAGAATCTATGTCGGGCTTTTTTTCTTCTGCCTCTTCTTTTGCGCTCTCTTCTTTTTCGGATTTCCCTGTTTTATCTACCTGAGTAGCAGAAATTAAATCTTTCAATTTGTTCATTTCTTCTTTCGTAGCAGACCTATCTTTTAAGGTGTTTATATCTTTACTAATTTCTTTTGTTTTATTCTTGAGAGCATCTAGAGAAACTGGTTCCGGTGTGGGTATGGGAGTAGCAAGAGTTTTATTTAAAATATCTCTCAAAGCTGAGTTGCTTTTTTCTGGTGGTTTATTGTTGAGAACTTTTTTAGCGATACTAGGTATCTTACTCTTGTCATTTGAACCATTTTGCGAATTTCCATTTTTGGGTTTAAATTCTATACCAAGATCAGAAAGTGGTTTATAAAATTTTGACTCATCATATTTGATCTGGTCTTCTCCCCTCTTTTCCACCTTAACTTCTCCAGACTTTATTTTTGCTATACATTCTTTACAATACGCAGGCCTTCCAGGTTCTGGTTTAAAAGGAACAGTTTTCTCTTTTCCACACAAAGAACAAATTATAGGGAATTTACCAACACCCCCAGATGAATCACCATTACCCAGTGACATTTCACTCCATTCATTTATTTCTCTTTCTACTATTTCTCTAGGCCTACAATATAAATCACGAGAAGTTCTAATCACTTCTTCTTCTATTTTTTTATTTCCAGATTTTACCATTTGAGGTAAAGTTTTTGCGGAGAAAGGTCTTGACGTCACACCATCAATCATTAACTTTAAATAAATTTTATAGTTTGGTAAGTTAACAATATCTTGGGGTGTAAATTCTGGATCAAACTCTTTTTCTAGAAATTTTGCGTCATCAGAACCAACTCTGAAAACAATCATCGTTCCAACGTTACCGAAAACAGCGTCACGAACAGCCGTACTTTTATCTACAACAAGTTGGGCGGTATACTGATGAGCCACAGTAAGATTTAATCTATATTTTCTAGCCTCAGACAAAATACCCGCAAAAGCATCAGTAACGAAATTTTGGAATTCGTCGACATATAGATAAAAATCTTTTCGGTGTTCCTCTGGAATACGCACACGTTCCATGGCGGCAAGTTGAATCTTGGTAATAATCATTCCTCCGAGTAAGCCAGAATTATCTTCACCGATACGCCCCTTTGAAACATTTACAAGAAAAATCTTTCCATCGTTCATAATATCAAAAACATTTATAGTGCTTTTTGATTGACCGACGACATTTCTTATTATAGAAGTAGAAAGAAACTGCCCGACTTTATTTTGAATCGGAGCGATAGCCTCATTTCTAAATTTTTCCTGCCAAGCTTCATATTCATGAACCCAAAAAGCTTTTATAACAGGATCTTTCAAATTTGCGATTATTTTTTGACGATAATCTTTATCCACGAGCATTCTAGGAATTCCAAGAAGTGTAGTGCCTGGAGTATCAAGTAAAGCCAAAATACAATTGTTTAAAATATATTCCATTCTAGCGCTCCAAGCATTCGCCCAAATCTTCGTAAATATTCCCATCAATCCAGAAGCTACAAGATGTTTATATTGTGGATCTATAAGTTCAAGTACATTAAAACCAATATGGTAGTCAGTGTCAGCTGGATTAAAGTAAACTACATCTTTCATACGATGAGGAGGAATAGCCGAAAGCACTCCTTCCACGAGCTCTCCGTGAGGATCTACCACACACACACCTTCACCATTCTGAATATTCTGAATAATCATATTAAACATAAGCACAGATTTACCTGTACCAGATTTTCCGAGAATATAAACATGTTGACGCCTGTCTTTGCGTTTTATTCCAAATAGCTGGTTTTTGTCACGAAATGTTGTAAGTCCAAGGTAAGTGATATCTTTATTTATAGGTATTTCTGGCAAATCCATATGTTTAAATTATATCAAAGTTTAAACAAACTAAAAAGCCCTAAAATTTATTTAGGAACTTTTTAGTTTGTTATTTATTAAATTATGCTTTTGGTTCTTCTCCTTCTTTTTTTTCCTTAAATTCAGCATCTTTAACCTCTGCATTTTGTTCTTCTGGAGTAGGATTTGCACCTTGTGTTGCGCCGGCTTTATTTAAAGCTTCTCCAATTTTAGACATTTCAGATGAAAGTTCTTCGGTAGCTTTTTTAATTGCTTCACCGTCTGTGCCATCTTTTACTCCACGCAATGCTGTGATTTTTGCATTCACACTATCTTTTAATTCTGCGGGAATTTTTGCTTCGTTATCTTTTACAGCTTTTTCGGCAGTATAAATATTCATTTCTGCTGTATTTTTTAGATCAGCAACTTCTTTCTTCTTTCTATCTTCTTCTGCGTGAAGTTCTGCATCAGCCTGCATTTTTTTAATATCTTCTTCTTTCAAACCAGAACTTGCTTCTATTTTAATAGATTGAGTTTTACCAGAAGCTTTGTCTTTTGCTGTAACATTTAGTATTCCGTTTGCGTCAACATCAAAAGAAACTTCAATCTGAGGCATACCTCGAGGTGCTGGTGGAACTCCATCTAGAATAAATCTTCCAAGAGATTTGTTATCGGAAGCCATGGGACGTTCACCTTGAACGATATGTATTTCTACAGAAGTTTGATTGTCAGCAGCGGTAGAAAATACTTGAGATTTATTTGAAGGTATAGTCGTATTTCTTTCGATTAATTTAGTAGCCACACCCCCCAATGTCTCGATTCCCAAAGACAAAGGTATAACATCAAGAAGAAGCACGTCACGCACATCTCCTTGAAGCACCCCAGCTTGCACAGCAGCTCCAAGAGCCACGACTTCATCTGGATTGATAGATAAGTTTGGAGTTTTACCAAAAACTTTTTTAACTTCTTCCACAATTTTTGGCATTCTTGTTTGTCCTCCCACCATCACGATCTCATTCATATCTTCCATTTTAAAACCAGAAGCAGCCATAGCGCGCTTTGTTATTTCAATAGAACGAGAAATATATTCATCTGCAATGGATTCAAGCTGAGCACGAGTCATCTTTAAGAGTAAGTGCTGAGGGCCATCTGAAGTAGAAGTAATAAATGGAATATTAATTTCACTTTCAATAGCAGTAGAAAGTTCTATTTTTGCTTTTTCTGCCGCTTCGTCTAGACGTTGCAATGCGAGCTTGTCACTTCGAACATCCACACCAGAAGTCTTTTTAAATTCTTCTGCAATCCAATTTATTATTTTGTGATCAATATCACGACCTCCAAGGTGGCTATCTCCATCGGTAGACTTAACTTCAATCACGTCATCTCCTATCTCAAGAACAGATACATCAAAAGTTCCTCCACCAAAATCATACACAACGATTTTTTCATTTTTCTTTTTATTGAATCCATAGGCAAGAGCGGCAGCGGTAGGTTCATTGATAATTCTTTTTACATCAAGACCCGCGATAGCTCCCGCATCCTTAGTAGCTTTTCTTTGCGCATCGTTGAAGTATGCAGGTACAGTGATGACAGCTTCTGTAATTTTTTCTCCTATTTTTGCTTCCACGTCAGCTTTTATTTTTGATAAAATCATCGCAGAAACTTCTTCTGGACGCATCCATTTTTCGCCTATCTTTACCTCTACTCCGCCATTTGCAGATTTCTGAATTTTGAAAGATGCATTTTTCAAATCCTTTTGTACTTCTGGATCTTCAAAATTGTGACCCATAAAACGTTTGATACCGTAAACAGTATTTTCAGGATTTGTCACTGCTTGTCTTTTGGCAAGAAGACCGACAATGCGATCACCGTTTTTAGCAACAGCGACTACGGAAGGAGTCGTTCTATTTCCTTCCACATTTTCTATAATTTTTGGGGCGCCACCTTCTATGATAGCGACCGCTGAATTTGTTGTACCCAAATCTATACCTATTATTTTACTCATATTTTTTAATGATTATTTATGTTTATAATGTTTTTAACTATTATTTTGCGACCACTAATTATTTGTATAAAAAGAGTATATATGATAGTATATACACATGTCAAGCAAATCCAAATATTCTAGCAAAATATTGAAAATATTAGGGGAAAAACCAGCTATCCCTCTTGATTCTTTCAAGGATGTGGATAACCCAAAAACATCTTACGCTGTAACCCGATCAATTAAAAATCTGATAGATTCAGGATGCGCTGAAATATTGAATTCTACCAAGCAAAAATTTCTACGTATAACCAAAGAAGGGAAAACAAAATTGAATACCCAACTCCTAGAAGGCGAAGAAGCTCTGGTCCCCTCTTCTTGGGACGGATTATGGAGAATTATTTTGATTGATTTACCTGAAAACAGAAAAAGTGAACGTGAATCTCTACGTTATTTATTAAAAAAAGCTGGCTTTGTATGTTTGAAAAATTCTGCTTGGATTTCTCCATTTCCTTTTGAATTTTTATTTGCAAATATTAAAAAAGACCTAAGACTAACTACCGAGATGATGATTATAGTAACAGAATTCATAGACGAAGAAACTAAGAAAGTTTTGTTTGAAACTTTCGGAAAGTAGATTTTCCATATTTACGCTATAGCGTAAATATGTATTTAAGCAATCTTTTGGGTCATCCATTCTTTATAAGCTCTATTCATCCTACGAATATCAACTCCTGCAATGAGCGGAGTAGAGTAGCTGTGGTGCTTCGAGATCAGATCATTCACCTCTTCAAGCTTAGATTCAAGAGTTGTGATTACAAGCATAGTCTGTGATACTTGTTTCCCTTCCCCTTCCCAGTTATAGATAGAATCAATAGACCAATAATCCACACAAGCGCCGATTTTTTTATCAATAATTAATTTACCCAAAAGTCTTGCTTCTTCTGAATTTGCACAAGTTGTGTAAATAAATACCATAAAATTATAGAGTGTATTATTCTATTAATAGAATCGACCTTTGTTTAATTATACTCCTATTTTAAAAAAGAAAGTTTTTAAGCTTCTTTGTATTCATACACGTCCACTCTCGCCGGACGAATAACACGCTCACCGAGTTTATATCCTTTTTGGATTATTTTAGCTACTTTATGATCCAAATCTTTTTTATCCGTAGCTATCATGTCTATTGGTTGATGAATACTTGGATCAAAAGATTCATTTTCTTCTCCTACTGGCTTTACTCCATATTCCTCAAAAATATTATTTAATTGAGCATAAATATATTCCACACCCTTACGCCAATTTAAATCCACCTTTTCCCAAGATTCCTTGTTTTGAAATGCCATATTAAAACTATCTACTACCGTCAAGAAACGCGAAAGAATCCTTTCACGCATCGACTCAGAAAACATGGCTTTTCTGTCTTCTTCTTGTTTGCGATAATTAGAAAATTCTGCGCGCTCTTTTTGCCAGCCAGTTAAATATTCTTCTTTTTCAGTCTTAGCTTGTTTTAAGTCAGCTCTTAATTTCTTTAATGTTTTTTTTAGGTCTTCTTCACCATCTTCATTAAATTCAAACTCCAAAACTTCAGAATCATCTAATTTTGGCTCTGTGCTTTTGGTATCTTTTTCTATTTTATCTTCGTCACTCATGACGATATACTAGCACAAAAAAATCCCACTTGGAAGTGGGATTTTTTCAAAATTAACGCTTTGACCATTGGGGAGCTTTGCGAGCTTTTTTTAATCCAAATTTTCTTCTTTCTTTTGCTCTAGGATCTCGTTTCAAATACCCAAGTGTCTTCAGCCCACCTCGTAAAGCTTCATCTATCTCTACAAGAGCCCTAGAAAGCCCATGTCTTATAGCTTCCGCTTGAGAATGAACCCCACCACCCGATACATGAATCTCCACACTCCATTTAGAATTAACGCCGGTTGGTAAACCTTTTATTATTGGATCTAAAATAGTACGTCTTTCTACTTCTGTTTTAAAATAGTCTTTAGCATCTTTGCCGTTCACAGTAAAAACATTTTTATTTCCTTCTTTAATACGAACTCTTGCGGTAGAAGTCTTTCTTCTGCCCACAGCTTCAGTATATTTTCCTTTGATTGTTTCTTTATCCATACAATTAATCTTCTACGGTTAAATGTTTCATCATAACTCGACGCAATTTATTCCCTGGCAACATCTGATATGTAGCAAGTTTGACTAATTCTTTTAGCCCCTTCTTTTCTTTAGTTTCGGTCCCCTTTAAAATACGAAGTCCACCTGGGATACCAGAATATCTAGTATGGTATATTTCTTCTAATTTTTTTTCAGTAATTCGAATTTTTGAAGCATTTATCACTTTTACTGGAAAACCAGAATAAACATTACGCTCAAAAGTTGCTTTGGTTTTGCCCATTAAAGACATCGCTACTTCACTAGCCACTCTACCCAATGTTCTGCCAGAGGCATCAATAGTTTTGATTTCTGTTTTTTTGTTTTTTATTGCTTCTTTTTTCATAATTTAAAAATTAATTTTTATACAAATTCTATGATTGCCATTTTAGCACCATCTGATTTTCGAGTACCCAATTTCAAAATTCGTGTATACCCCCCATTTTGATCTTTATATTTTGGAGCAATAACATCGAAAAGCTTTTTTACTTCACGACCATGATTTGAAAGTTTAGCAGCTATTAATCTTCGTGTGGCTACACTTCCCCCCTTTGCTCGAGTAACAAGTTTTTCAATAAAAGGACGAAGTTCTTTTGCCTTAGGTTCTGTAGTTTTTATTTTTTCCCTAACAATTAAATTAACTGCCAAAGAATTCAAGAGCGCTCTCTTTTGTGTCTTGTCTCTACCGAATTTTCTTACATTGTTGTGATGTCTCATATAAATTATTCTTTCAAGTTAAGACCAAATTTATTCAAAACTTTTTTAATTTCTGTAATACCTTTTTCTCCTATGCCCTCAAGCTCTAACAAATCTTCTCTTTTTTTACGAGCCAATCCGCCAAGTGTTCGAATATTAGCTCCGGTTAAAGCATTTAGGGTACGAGTAGAAAGATCAAGGGAATCTGTGCGAGTTTTTAAAATATCAGCAAAATCTTCACTCTTTTTTTCTTCTTTTTCATCGCCCTCTTCTTCTTTTAATTTCTTTTTTTCTATTTTTATTTCTTCGGTAGGTTCCTTGAAATCTATAATAGCTTTTAATTGATTGATCATTATTTCTATAGATTTAGAAAGGGCCTCCCGAGGAGACAAGGTTCCGTCTGTTTCTATGGATATTCTTAGACGATTGTGATTTGTTTTATCTCCGACACGCATATTTTCAACCTCATAAGCTACTCTACGTATTGGTGTAAATATAGCGTCAACTGCTATAGTACCTACATCTACTTTTTCTTTTTGAAAAATTTCTTTTGGAATAAATCCGAGTCCTTTCTCTATCTTCATTTCAATATTTAAATTGACTTTTCCTGTAACTTCTACAATATGAAGATCTGGATTTAAAATTTCAACTTGACCGCCAGTTTTGATATCACCTGCAAGTACTTCTTTTGGGCCTTTTACAGAAAGAGTAACCGTCTGAGGTTCGTCAGATAACATTTTAAAACGAGTTTTCTTTAAGTTTAAAATCATTACAATAACATCTTCCTTTATGCCATCCATTGTTTGGAATTCGTGAGAAACCCCATCTATTTTAATAGACGTAACACTGGCACCCGGTAAAGAAGAAAGGATAATTCTTCTTAAACTATTTCCTAGTGTATGACCATAACCTGGAGACAAACCATCTATCTCAAATACTCCCTTATTACCCTCTTCTAAAACAATACGAGGTTTTGAAGGCATAATTATTTTATATTCAGGCATAATTTTTATAAAAAGTTAGCTTTTAAATTTAATAATAAATGAAAAAATAATTAACGACTATAAAATTCCAAAACAGCGTTAAGATCAAGAAACGTTTCAGTATTTTTGGGCTTATCTAGTATTTTACCCTCTAACTTGTTTAGATCGAATAATACCCATTTTGGCCCATTATAATCTTTTAGCCTATCGGTTAAGTTTTCAAAAATTTTCTTATTTTTACTTCCTTCACGAATTTTTACAATATCTCCAGGACGTAATTCGTATGAAGGAATAGTAACTCTATGATTATTTACCATGAAATGTCCATGAGAAACCATTTGTCTGGTTGCGCGACGACTTGCACCAAGCCCCATTCTGTAAATAACATTATCCAAACGAGATTCAAGATTTTCATAAAGTTTTTCAGCTGTCCCAGCTCCCTTTACTACAGAAACTTTTTTAACGTAATTAGAAAGTTGACGCTCTGATATACCATAAGAAAAACGAATCTTTTGTTTCTCTACGAGTTGTGCCCCATATTCGGTAAGAGCCTTAGGGCGCTTACCACCTGCTATAGATTTTGTTGAAGAAGAGACAAACTTGGAAGTTTGACATTTATCAAAAACCCCTGGTCCTAATCTTCTGCAAATTTTAAATTTCGGTTTGGATATCATACATTTTTAAAAAAATTAAACTCTTCGAGGCTTCTTAGCTTTTGGACCATTGTGTGGTACAGGCGTAGCATCTAATATTGAAGTCACTTCAATACCGTGTGCCATAAAAGCTCTAATTGCAGGCTCGCGACCAGAACCAACCCCTAATACAACAACATCAGCATCTTTAACTCCCAAAGCAGCAGCCTTTGAGCCAATAACTTCACCAACCTTTGAAGCTGCAAAGGGGGTACCCTTTTTTGCTCCTTTAAAACCCATAGCCCCAGCGCTACTCCAAAATAAAGTATTACCAAGTTTATCTGAAAAAAGAACTTTAGTATTGTTAAAAGTAGCCTCTATATGCAAAATACCAGAAACTATTTTTTTCTTTGGAGTCTTTGGTGACGCCTTTTTTGCTTCACCTGTTTCAATTGAGGGATCCGCTATTTTTTCTTCGGTTGTTATTTTTGTTTTTCCCATTTTATTTTAACTATGTTTTACTTTCTTTTCTCTTACCTGATGCCATTGTCTTTCTTACATTGCCTCTAACAGTTCTAGAATTTGTCTTTGTTCGTTGCCCCCGAACTGGTAACCTTTTCATATGCCTTACACCTCGATAACTTTTTATATCTTTTAATCTTTTTATGTTTGCAGCTATTTCTCTCTTTAGATTTCCTTCTATTGGTATCTTTTCTACCACAGAACGAATACTGTTTTCTTCATCGTCTGTAAGATCTTTAGCTTTTTTGCCACGATCGATACCTACCTGGTCTAATATTCGACGCGCAGAAGACACACCAATGCCATATAGACATGTTAATCCAATTTCTAGTCTCTTTTCATTTGGTACTGTAATTCCAAGAATTCTCATAAAAATTATTGTTTTTGTTTATGCTTTGGGTTACTACAAATTATCCTAAGATGTCTCTCTCGTCTTACCATTTTACAATTATCACAAATTTTTCTTACTGATGATTTTATTTTCATAAAAATTTTTTAATATTTTCCATCAACTGAACATAACATAATAAAAACAAGGAAATACCCTTATTTTCAAATGCTATAACTTTTTAAAAACTATAATCGATATGATACACTATTATTAAAAAAATTACAACCCCCCCCCTATAATCTTTTGGAGATTCTACCTTTTCCACCATAAGGATCAAGTATAACTTCGACAGTATCTCCTATTAAAACCTTAATTCTATGCATTCTCATTTTACCCGACAAATATGCAAGAATTTCTTTTTCATCTTCAACATCCTCACTAGGATTATTACCTATTTTTACCCTAAACAAAGTAGAAGGTAAAGCCTCAGTAATTACTCCTCTGACTGTTAAGATTTTTTCGTTTTTAGAATCATTCATGTATGAAACATCATTATAGAAAAATAATAAAATTATGTCAAATATTAAAATTAATTTGGATATTTCAATATAATCTTTATATTTTTTATTTTATCTGGAATCACGGTACGCCAGAACGGACTTATTTTTAAAGTTGCAGAATCTATATTTGGATAACGTGAAAGTACGTTATTAAAATCTTTTTTTGATTTATTAAGCAAATCAGCTAAAAGCACATCAGCATTCACTCTCCAAACAAACTTTGTTTTCCCAGACAAATTAAAACCTATATTTTTTAAATCTGCAAAAGAATTATTTTCTTTATCTGAAAGAGTAAAATTGAGATTTTTTATATTTGAAATAAAAATTTCACTACCATCATATTTTGCCATATTTTTCTCCAAAATATATCTAGTTAATTTTTCCTCATTGAACAAAATACCGTATAAAGTTCCATTTATTTTAAAAACTGCATTTTTATCTTTTTCATAAGACAAGGACAATTTTGAATCATTTGTATCCAAAAAAATAGCATCTTTGAATAAAACAAAGCCTTGTGGAATCTGATCAGTCGCATTTTTTAATAATTTTAACCGTAGATTATTTTTAATTCTTGAAACAATCAAAACCTTATCTTCTTCTGACACTACCGGTGCTTTTCCCTCAAAACCACCGGAAATAGGCCCCTTTGATCTTCCATAAAATTTTGTATATTTAGGAGTTCCTTTAAAGCCATAAATCTTGAAATCAAGCGGGCCGCTATTATATTCTTCACCAGAGCCAGCTGCGTATATTTTTACTTCCACCGAACCAGGAATACCACTTTTCGCCATTCCAGGGACTGTTGTTTTGGTAAGTGTTTTGTAAATCTTCCCATTTGAGCCCTCTAGCCTTGTATCAACACTCAGATTTTGAGAAACAGAACTAAAAGAATTGTAAATAATTACGCTTCCAGTAGCAACTTCTCTTACATCCCTTTCTTCTTTTGCTACAACGATTTCACTTTCTTCCCCCGAGATAACAACAGTATCAAAAACCAGACCATCATCAGAGGAATCTTTTGTGGCAGAGAAATTGTCATTTAAGACAACTTCTTTCATTTTTGGATTAATAGTAATTTCAGCTTTGGAAAACAAATAAGAAAACGCAAAAAAACAAATTGTTACAGATATTAAGGCTACAAACCAAAGCAAATATTTAGGGCTGCTTTTCGTATTGGCAACATTTGCAACTTTAGGTTCCCGACCCTCTATTGTTTTAGTAGGTGGTACCACTCTAATTTTTCTCTGTTGATTTTTATTTTTTACAATGTCTTCTAGTAAGCGTTTTGCCATAATTATTTACTCTTCAAAAAACGACTAATATAAACGGAATCCATAATAAGAAATGGATCACGAATAACTTTATCCTCAAAAGAAGCAAATCCGTGGAGTAATTCTGTACTCAAGAAAATAACTTCGAATTTTGATTCTGTTAGAGAGTATTGACTGAATTGTTCGGTTTTTATTGTTTGATTAAAGAAAGAAGCTAAATCTTTGTCTATAGCTATAAATATAGTAGCTGGGACAGAAATATCATGAGAAAGATGTGCTAAGGATTCTTGAAATTTTTTTAACCATTCTGTTTTTAATTTATCCATTACTGGCATAATTCTTTCGACAATAGATTTTTCTGCGTGCTCGTCTTTAAATAAAGAAATTAAAGATTTAGCTTCATCCAAACTACAGCCGAGAAGAGAAGCAACACCACGAATAAAGAAATTGCGACCGATTGGGAAAGATATAGATTCTCGCAAAACATTATTTTTAATCATAGAAATATCTGTGATCTCACCAGCGATATCTGCCAGAAGAAAATCTATTTTTTGATGATTCATATCCCTAACAGCAGAAAAAGAAGCCATGGTAAAAGAAGAGAATTTTATTTGATGAAAATTAAAATGTTTAGATACGATATTCTCTATCCCCTGTAAAACTTGTTCCCCACTCAGAGCCACAAATATAACCATTTCTAACTCTTTTGTTTTTTGATTTAGCGGCTTTGAAACTTCATAACCATTTAGAGACGTTTTTATATTTTTTAGTTCAATTGCTCGTACAGCATTACCTATATTTTTATATTTTTCTAAATTTTCTTCTTCAAATACTTTAATTTCTTTTTGGATTAACTCATCTGCTAGTTTTGTGTTAAAAATAAATGGTGTATTTTTCTTGTAACTTATAATTCGAGTCTGCGAAGTATACCAAGGAGAAGAAAGCACACAAAAACACCTGTCTGGAGCGCCCAACTTAGCAAAATATATTTTATTTACTACAGCTTCTAGGGCTTGCAACATTAAAGGTAAAAACCTATTAACGTCTAACTTTTCTTCTAATTTTATTGGCTCAACAACGGAGAAAATGATTTTAGGAATCCCAGATTCTTGTGTTAAGAAAAGAGCTCCGCTTACCGAAGAAGACCCAACATCAAATACTAACACCAATTCATTTTTATTTTTTGCGCTTGAAAAAATTCCCATTTATTCAATTATAGCATAAATTAAAATATAAAAACTACAAAAGAACAGCTTTAATGCGCCTGATTCCTTGGGCCACAGCTTCTTCTTTTTGAATTTTAAATTGACCGAGTTCTTTCGTGTTAGAAACGTGTGGACCCCCACAGAATTCTTTTGAAATTGGGTTACCGTTCGCATCTTCTATGAAATACAAAGATACTATTTCAGGATATTTTGCTCCAAATTCCATTTCTGCCCCTATTTTTTCTGCTTCTTCTTTGGACATTTCGCGACGCACAACATTTAAACCTTGTTTTATTTTATCATTTACCCAATCTTCCACTTTTAACTTTTCTTCATCAGTTAATTTACGATCAGACAAAAAATCCATACGCAACCTTTCCTCTGTAATATTACTTCCCCGCTGTTTTATATTTTTATCCACAACTGTTTGAAGTCCCGCAAGTAATAAGTGGTGCGCCGTATGAAGTTTAATTGTTTTTTCATTATGGTTCGCAAGCCCGCCCTTAAACATTCCCGCTGAAGCTGTATGTGAAAGTTTCTGGTGCTCAGTCATTTTTTCTTTGAATTTCTCCAGATCAATTTCTATCCCCTTTTCCTTCGCAAGCTCCAAAGTAAGCTCTATTGGAAAGCCATAAGTGGTAGCCAAAACAAAAGGATCGACACCTTTTTCAAATTCTTTTAATCCATGTTTAAGTGTTTCCCTGAATTTATTTTCTTCTTTTTCTATTTCTTTTTTAATTATTACAGCATTCTCTGTAAGCTCTGAATATGTATCTTTGTATTTTTCAACAACAGCTTCTACAACCCCAAAAAGCTCTCCATGCTCAAAACCTAAAATATCAGAATAACGAACAGCACGACGAATTAATCTCCTTAATACATAACCTCTATCGGTATTGGAAGGTAGAACTCCATCCGCAATCATAAAAACACTAGCGCGTATATGGTCCGCAATTATTCTTTCTGCTTTTAAATTACTTTGTTTAGAAAATTCTTTTATTTTTCCCAAAATACCACTAAAAATATCCGTATCGTACGCTGTCTTTTTCCCTTGCATTACAGCTGTAATACGCTCGAGACCCGCTCCAGTATCTACATTCTTTTGCTTTAATTTGCCAATTACTTTTCCGTCTTTCTTTTCGAACTCCATAAAAACATCATTCCATATTTCTATCACATCTTCATTTTTTATCGCTTTCAAAAAATCTTCCTTGTTTAAATCACCGATATCTCCCTTCATGTCATAAAACATTTCACTGCAAGGACCACAAGGGCCATTATCCCCAGGACTCCACCAGTTATCACTTGCAGGCAAAGCATAAATACGGTCCTCTCTAATACCCAAACTCATCCAAATATCTTTAGACTCTTGATCAAATTGAGCATTTTCATCTCCTTCAAAAATCGTTACATACAAACGTGAAGCATCAAGTCCAAGCCCTTCATCTTTTTTTGTTAAAAATTCGTGGCTCCACTCTATCGCCTCTTTTTTAAAATAATCGCCGAGAGACCAATTACCCATCATTTCAAAAAAAGAAAAATGACGATTGTCCCCGATATCATCCAAGTCTCCGGTGCGTACGCATTTTTGTACATCAGCTATTCTTTTACCCATAGGATGTTCTTGTCCTAAAAGATAAGGCACGAGAGGTTGCATGCCTGCTGTATTAAAAAGTACAGAAGGATCATTTTCTGGCACAAGCGAAGCTGAAGGAATTATTTTATGTCCTCTATTTTCAAAAAACTTTAGAAATTTTGATCTAACTTCACTTGATTGCATATATTTATTAATTGAGCGGCTGATCTATCTCGTCAGAAATTTTTCTAATAGGCTTTTCAAAAATATTCATAACACTAAAAATAAGGAGCACTAAAACAGTAGAAATAATTGCTAGGCTATAAAGACCGAACCCAGCAGCTATACCCACACCAGCTGTAACCCAAAGCCCGCTAGCAGTAGTAAGACCTCTCAATTGAGATCCGTGAAGCATTATGGATCCAGCACCCAAAAATCCAATACCTACTATTATCTGAGAAGCGACCATTATAGGATTGAAGCCTGGCAAATTCATATATTTACTTGCCATCATTTCAGAAACCAAAATAAAAACAGCAGCGCCCATAGCCACAAGAGCATGGGTTTTCATTCCCGCTTCTTTGTGAACCAAAAGCCTTTCTGCTCCGATAAGCATACCTAAACCTACAGCTGTCACTAATCTTAAAATTATTTCACTATTTTGTGTTAAAAATTGTTCCATAAATACATTATATGACAACTCCACCACCCAGGCAAACATCATTATCATAAATTACACACGACTGACCAGAAGCAACTAAAACTGGTTTTTGAAAAATTAACTCAGCTTTATTTTCTTCTATCTTTTTTATTTGGCAAGACAAAAATTCTCCGTGATATCTTACTTGTGCTGTGTAATTTTTACTCTCATTTGAAACTTCATTAACCCAGTTTATGTTTTCTATTTTTAAGCAAAAATTATTTGAAAAAGAGACTTGCGCAGGCTGACGAGCCGAGCAGGAAGAATTTTTTAGCAAAAAAATATCTGTGCTTTTTTTTGAATAATTTTTGCTTTGCGACACATATAAAATATTATTTTTTACATCTTTGCCGACGACGTAATAAGGCCTATCTGTAGATGTTTTTTTAGTGATCGTAAACCCATGCCTTTCCCCTAAAGTATGAAAAACTACCCCATCGTGATAGCCAACCTCCTCCCCTTTTTCATTTATTACTTTTCCCCTTTTTTCTTTTATATAATGTTTTAAAAATTCTTTTAAATCTACCGCACCCAAAAAACAAATACCTTGGCTGTCTTTCTTTTCTGCAACGGGTAAATTAAATCTCTTTGCGAGTTTTCGTACTTCAGTTTTATTTAAATGCCCCACAGGAAACAATATTCTCTTTAACTGCTCTTGTTTTAATGTCCAAAGAAAATAGCTTTGGTCTTTTGAGGGATCATTGCCTTTTAAAAGATAAACAAGATTCAAAAAATTCTTTGGCTTTACTCCACCCCCCGGGCGGAACCTTCCGCCTGCATAATTTTTTAACTCTTGTTTTATAGATGCATAATGCCCAGTAGCGACAAAATCAGCCCCCATAGAAACAGCTTTTTTTAGAAATGCACCAAATTTCACTTCTTTATTACACATTACGTCAGGGTTGGGTGTTCTACTAGCTTTGTATTCTCTGATCATATAATCCGCAACTTCTTTCTTGTAAACATCTTCAAAATTAAAAGTTAAAAAAGGAATATCCAAAAAAGCTGCCACTCGCATAGCATCATGCCTTTCTTCTTCTTCGTTGCATACTAGAAAATCTGGATGCCAAGTTTTAATAAAAACTCCGACGACATCGTAACCCTGCTCCTTCAACAAAGCTGCAGAAACAGCAGAATCAACTCCTCCAGATAATCCAACAAAAACGGTTTGGGTTTTCTTACCGTAAACTATTTTTCTCTTCATAAACAAACATTACAATTCCAAGAGTTTTTTGTAAAGCTCGTAGGTAGCGCGAGCATCACCCAATCCAGAATGTGGATTTTTGTTTTCGATACCAAAATGAACACACATTTCGTGCAAAGAAAAACGTTCCAAATCCGGATCGTTATGAAGTTTGGCCCAAGCGATAGATACAGTATCCAATTTATGGTAATGCAAAGTATTCATTACCCCTAACTTATTAAAATAATATTCCAAGAATCCAGAATCAAAAGCTACATTGTGCCCAACCATAATACACCCTTCGACTTTGTTTAGAAAAATATTTATCGCCTCTTTATAATCAAGAGCAGATTCCCAGTCTTTCTCATTGTAGTGATTTACCTTCAATGCCACAGAATCAGCATCTTCTATGCGCTCTGGTTTTATTTTTAATTCAAATTCTTCAATTACTTCTAAATTTGGCGTAGTCAAAACACAACCGATCTCAATGATCTCGTTTTTAAGCAAGTTTAATCCAGTGGTTTCTATATCGATAAATGCAAAATTGTGTTTTCTCATAAATTTTACTTCAAGTATTTTAATATATTACTTCTATGCTCAGCAAAAGTCTTCGCATAATGAATATTACCATCTTTATCGTGAAGATAGTATAAATAAGAAGATTTTTTTGGATAAATAGACGCTTTTATCGATTCTAAACCAGGATTGCTTATAGGGCTCTTGGGTAATCCTTTTGTTTTATAAGTTTCCATAGCTGCGTCTACCTGAAGTGGCATACCGATAGCAATTCTTCTCCATAAAATACCTGATATTATTTCTCTGTCCGCGTCCCCTTTGGCTTCTTTCTCTATTACCGAAGCCATAGTAATAATATCTTTTTCAGATTTACCGGACTTTTTTATTTCAGAAAGAATCGGTGTTATTTTTCTATCAAAATTATCTAACATCAATTTGATCACATCTTTTTCATTTGCATCAGATAAGAAAAAGTAAGTATCAGGGAAAAGGTAGCCTTCCTTGTCTTTTGTTTCGTTCAAGAAATTATTCTTATCAAAATTTGATAACTCTTTCAAGAAAGCGTTTGCTATTTCAATCCTATTAAAACCTTCAGGAATAGTTACAGAGATTGGAGCCATATTTCGTTCACCTTCTTTTATACGCCAAGCTACCTGCCAAACTGGTATTTTTTTATCAAACAAATAATCGGCAAATTTTATATGCAATTCTCCTCCAAAAATTATTACAAATGATTCAAAAGCTGCTCTAGAGCGTATGATATGTTCTTTTTTTAAAAGAGCCGATACGCTACGCAAACTTTCCCCTTTTTCAATTTTTACTACAGCGCTAGAAGGGAAATCAGATGGTGGACTGAAAAGAAAATAATAAAAGATAAAACCCAAACATGAAAACAAAAAGATATAAAAAACTTTTTTCTTTGGTTTCCTTGGTTCCAAATAACCAAGACCGCTTTCAAATTCGTTTACAGAATTTTCCATAAATTAAATAGGCAAATTTGTAGGAGGAGCAGATTCTTTGGACTCAATGCGTTCAAGAGTAGGGACTTTTAATATCTGACCTGGGAAGTGCCACAATGTAGCCAATTCTTCGACATTCAGAACAAATATATTGTGATGAAAATATGCCTTGAAAAAAATATTAAAAGGAAAAGAAAGATTATGTTGAGAAAGAAGATGATGTCGTAGTGGCGGATGGAAAAAAGCGCGCTCCCTATATTCTTCGAGCATTCTATCAGACAATTTCAAAACTGTTTTAGGAGAAAGCATAAAAAGATTGCCCAAAGGATTCCCCGTCATATATGCATCTGGTGCAGTATTGTTACAACGCACTAATTCATTACTATTTGGATCCGCGTACTGGCGCCAAATCAAACGTATGTTTCTTCTACTATTTAAATCATAAGCTTCTTTTTTAGCTATATACATCGATCTAATTCCAACATCAAAACCGATTTTTGCTGGTTTCTGTCTCATTTTTTTTACAACATCTTCTAGGTGAGGAGGAACACGAACTTCTTTTCTACTTCTGCCTATACCGATTTGGTCTGCTGTTTGAACTTCTTTGTAACTACTATAATCCGCTACAAGTTTGTACAACTGAAGCTCGGATTCTTTCACCCAATCGTGTTTACCAAACCAAGTGCCAGCATCGTGAAATTCTTTTTTTGAAGGAGTAATAATAATCTGTACCCACATTTGTTCTCCTTTTTTCAAGGAACCAAAAAGTTCTATCACAGGAGAAATGGGATCAACTTTAAATTCTTCTTTTGGATCTTTATCCAAACCAAAATCTACATATGTTTTAATAGGAAACGCTTCTGATTTTGCTAATTTCCATTCGCAACCCCAACCCATCCATTCACTATCTTCAGTTATTTTATCTACAGCTAAAGTATAATCCTCCACTACTTTTACTTGGGCTTGCGGATATTGCGCATACATTTGTGTTTCTATCAACCCTTTTAATCTCGAAGGAGTTCTTATATAAAAATGCACTTGGCCGTCGATAGAGACAATCTCCAAAGAAAACCAAAACCACACAGCACCTTGCCAGTAGGCTTCGAGTCCTCCTTTCATACTCCAGTGGTAAAGAGCATTTGTAAAAAAGAGTTCCATAGCTCTTGGAGACCTCAAAACTTCTCTTGGTGGAACGATTTCAAGCAAGACAAATTCTATTCCTGAAATAAAATCTTGTTGTACATAATGCACCCAGAGTTTCCAAGCTAGCATTCCTAACCCTACAACACCGAGCAAAGGAAGAATATTTAAAAATGTTTTGTATAAGAAAAAAGCAAACGAATCATTTTTTGCTGCAAAAACAATTATAATTCCAACAACAATTACATGCCAATATGTAGTGGCCTCTTTTATCAAAACATCAAACAGATCCTCCCCTCCTGCTTTTGCATCAGACATTCTTATATTTTAGTATGAAAAACAAAAAAAACAAAGCGACGCAGAAAAAAATATTTAAGCTACAGTATAGAGTCCGTTTTTGTTTTTCTTGAAAAATTTAGTATTGGCAAGGTTTACCAATATAGTATTTTTTTTGAAATATCTTTCCTTCATAACCTTTTCTACTATATCTTCTTTAGATAAAGGCCCCTCTCTTTTTAAGATATCTTCTATTACTTCACGAGCAATCCCCGCTTTATACCCCCATTCTTTAAGTGCATACATACCCCTACCAACTAAGACAAAACGAGTGTCTTTTATTAGTTCGTTGTGACAAGTCGCGTAGTGCGTCTTTTTACCAAAAGTTTTAGAAATAGAATCCGCCACTTCCTTAAAATGCATAGGGGATCCGTGACGCCTCATCACAAGAAAAGCGTAATCCTTCACTCCACGAGTGCGAATGTTTGGAGAATTTGTTTTACCCCACTCACCAAGTTGATTTTTCGAAATAGTTTTAGACATAGAAAGCCATCTCTTAGCCATCTCTTCGTCTCTCAAATCTTCAGAAATGTCTTTGATATGTTCAAGAAATTTTTTTATCATCTCTGTCTCAGAGATAAGGTCTTCATCTTTTAAAGATGAATAAAGTTTCTTTAATGCTTCATGCACTTTGTTTGCCATCATATCGTCCACGCTCCAACGAGCATGAAAATGGTCATCTTCTCGATGCTTTTTAAAAGCATCTCCTAAAACCAAAAAGAAGTGAACATGATTTTGCACCGATTGATCTTTTGAAATATATGAAAGTAATTGTTTTTCAGAAACAACTGAGCCGAGTTTATGCATTAATTGTTTCAATTCTTCAAATGCAGCTTGCTCTGTTTTGTAAAATTCAGATTTTTTAATCAAATTTATAGCAGCATCTTCTACTTGTCTTACGCGTTCACGAGTTATGTTATATTTTTTACCTATTTCCTCGAGAGTTTTACGTTTTCCATCAGCAGTCAAACCAAATCGGTTCATTATCACATCAGAAGCGCGTTCTTGCAAATGTGAGATTAATTTTTTTGTAATTTTTTGAGGTTTGAAAGAAATTGTTGGCATGTTTGTATTATATCATTTAAAATTTTTTTGTTTAATGTTTTATGTATATTTTTTATATTTTATGATAACTATCTTTTTGATTTCACCCTTTCTAATTCTGTTAAATATTTCTTGCGAAGCCGGACTGATTTGGGTGTGACTTCCAGATATTCGTCGTGATTCATTACTTCAAGGCCGCGTTCGATACTGAGTGTGAATACTGGGTTTAGGACTATCGCTTCATCTGTACCAGAAGCGCGCATGTTGGTAAGTTGTTTACCTTTTGTAGGGTTTACAGACATATCGTCTCCCTTCAAAACGTTACCTATTACCATACCTTCATAAACCTCTGTTCCATGACCCACATATAGTATACCACGTTCTTGTAAATTTGCAAGGGAAAAGGCTACAGCCTTGCCAGAAACCATAGAAGTCATGGATCCATACTCTCTTTTCTTTATTTCGCCAGCGTATTCTTTGAACCCAGTAACACGAGAAGACATGATCCCTTCCCCTTTTGTATCTATGATAAATTCCCCTCTATAACCCAAAAGTCCACGAGTTGGTATATCGAAAATAATCCTTGCTACACCTTCTTTTTCAACCATATCCTTCATAATTCCACGTCTCTTACCTATTTTTTCAATAACAGTTCCACTTGATTCCATAGGAACATCTATTACCAGCTCTTCGTAAGGTTCGGTCTTAACCCCATTTTCTTCTTTGATGATTACCTCCGGTTGAGACACTTGCATCTCAAAACCCTCTCGACGCATATTTTCAAGTAGTATAGCTACATGAAGTTCACCTCTTCCATAAACTTTAAAAAATGAAGGTCCAGATTTATTTTCACCTTGGTCTGGAGAGAAATCAACCCTAAGCCCGACATTTATTTCCAATTCTTTTTCTAGCCTTTCTTTGATTTGTCTTGAAGTAACGAATTTCCCTTCTTTCCCAGCAAAAGGAGAGTCATTGACCAAGAAATTAAGAGAAAGAGTCGGTTCATCAATAGCTATGTGGGGAAGCATTTCTACACTTTCATCTTCGCAAATTGTTTCTCCTATGTATATGTCTGGAATGCCTGCCAAAAGCACAATATCCCCAGAAGTCGCAAAATCGACTTCTTTTCTGTTAAGACCTTCAAAACTAAAGAGTTTTGTTATTTTCCCTTTTCGTGTACCATTCTCCCCTTTTACAAAAACCTGACTTCCAGATAAAACTTTACCAGAATAAATACGAGCGACGGCCATTCTACCCAAAAAGTTGTCATACCCTAGATTGAAAACTTGCGCAGACATTTTGCCACTCTCGTCAAGAGATGCTGGAGGAACTTTTTCTAAAATCAAATCAAGCAATGGAGAAAGATCTGTGGATTTATCTCCTAAATTTTTAAATGCCAGACCGGTACGCCCTATCGCATAAATAGTTTCAAAATTTGCTTGTTCTTCGTTTGCACCTAATTCGAAAAATAATTCTAAAACTTCTTCGTGCACTCTGTGTGGATCAGCTGCTGGTTTATCTATTTTATTTATAACAACAATAGGCTTCAATCCTAATTCCAAAGATTTCTTTAAAACGAATCTAGTCTGTGGCATAGGACCTTCTACTGCATCCACAAGCAAAAGCACAGAATCGATAGCGCGCAAGACACGTTCTACTTCAGAACCGAAATCAGCGTGGCCTGGCGTATCTACTATGTTGATCTTCGTATCTTTATAATAAATAGAAGTATTTTTAGAATAAATAGTAATACCACGCTCTTTTTCAAGATCGTTTGAATCCATCGATACTCCTTCGTCTTGGATAGCACCATTTTGCTTCATTAAAGCATCAGTCAAAGTGGTTTTGCCATGGTCAACATGAGCTATTATTGCTATATTTCTAATTTCCATAAATAATTTTATTTCAAAAATTTTAATTACCTCCTGTATGAAAGAAAAAAGCCCGAAGGCCTTTAGGTGAACTATTTTATAATAACATATTTAATCAAAAACTACAAATTTTACTGAACTTAAAATTAAAACCACCAGCTAATGCTCGTGGTTTTAATTTTAAGTTATTAATACGACCTTATATTAATCCTATTTTTTGTTTCTGTTACCAAAACCAGTTTGGTTTACCATCTTAACTATTTTCGCGGTTAAAATGTTTGTCGTTTTATCCAAAGCTCCGACAACTATCACCTTTTGCCCAACGACAAGGTCAAAAGAAGATGCATCAAGACCATTTTTCTTATAAACAGTATTTGCATCAGTTTTTACATCCACCGATGAAGTTACTTTTGTTCTCATATTCTTCAACTCCAATGTAAAACCAGAAGCATTTACCGCAGATACACTACCGACAACATTATCCCTTTCTCTATTTTTATCTTTTAAATGTTTATTATTCTTTTGTTGCCTTTGGTAAGTCTGCTGAACATTTTTAATTCCTAGATCTTGTGGTGTTGCCGCAAAAACACTAGAACCTCCGACTAAAAGCGATATAGCGAGCGCACCTGTAGCAATGTGTTTTTTGTATTTCATATAATTTATTTAATTAATTTTATCTAATAAGAATATTTATTCATTCCTTCGTTTATTAATTAATAATTACTCAAAACGACCATTTAGAGTAGTCTACATATTATACAAAAACACGATGAAGTTATTATGAAGAAATAGGTAGAGAGATAATAACGTTTGTACCCTTATTTACTTGGCTTTTTATAACTATAGTGCCCTTGTGATTTTCAATAATTTTTTTAGAAAGTGTTAGCCCGAGTCCAGCTCCATTTGTGTGGCGTGATGCATCTCCCCTAAAAAATGGATCAAATATTTTGTTTAAAATATCTTCTCTGATTCCTACTCCATTATCATTTATATTCACGATATATTTATTTGAAGTTACTTTATCTGAAATACTTATAGTCCCAGAATCTTTCGTGTACTTTATCGCATTATCTAAAATATTAAAAAATACACGGGAAAGCTCTATCTTATTGCCCTTTACTGAAGCATTTGAAGATATTTTATTTTCTATATTTATATTTTTCACAATTGCCAAACTTTTATTTTTTTCTACGATATCATTTACAAGAAGAGATATATTTATATTTTCATATTCTACTTCTACCGCTCTATCGTATTTAGAAAGGTCGAGAAGATTGTTGCTGAGTTTAGAAAATTCTCTCATTTCTTCTAAAGTATTTTCTAGAGTTTTCTTTGCGCTAGCTAGGTCTAAATTCTTATTGTTCAGGTTCACTTCGAGCCCAGAGATAACCACAGCTATAGGAGTACGAAGCTCGTGTGAAGCGTCTGCAACAAACCTCTTTTGTTTTTGCATATTGGATTCTATAGGTTCTAATGTTTTGTTTGTAAGTAAAAATCCAAGAATAATTATGAAAAATATAATTGCGCTATCTATCGAAATAAAACGATTGAGAAGTATATCTTGAGCCTTATCTATTATTGCTTGGCCAATACGTGGGTCTAAAAATATATTTTGGGATATAGACTCCGTTAAATTAGAAAGAATCATATTGTAAAGAACAATACTAGAACCTCCCAAGATTATTATCGCAGTAATGGAATAGTAAAAAGTAAGCCTGATACGCGCGATAAAAAATTCATCGCTTTTTAGATCAGCCTTCCATTTTGTAACCGACTCCGCGAATTGTTTGTATAATTTTCCCATTATCGTGAATTTTTCTTCTTAGATTTTTTATATGCACATCGACAGTGTTACTAAAAGACGAATCTGCAAAATCCCAAGCGTGAGAATAAAGTTCATCTCGAGTAATCACTTTATTTAAATTACGCATCAAATATTCTAATACCATAAATTCTTTTAATGTTAAAGAAATGGGTTTATCTTTATAAGTCACCATCCTGCTCGTCGTATTAATACTAGCATTGTGAGAAGTAAGCACAATAGGTGAAGTTTTCTTTGGTCTACGCAATAAAGCATGAATGCGAGCCAGAAGTTCCTTAAAAGCAAATGGTTTTGCCAAATAATCATCCGCCCCAGCATCGAGCCCTGTGACTTTATCATCAGTAGCATCGAGCGCCGTAAGCATCAACACTGGAACAACTACATCGTTCTCTCTCCAATTATGACAGACAGCCACTCCATCTTTTCCTGGAAGCATTCTATCCAGAACCACGAGATCGTATTCATCGCGATTTAGCAATATACGCTTCTCTGCCACAAGACCATCTTCGACAACATCGACAGCATAGCCTTCCTGCATAAGCCCTTGTTTTAAATTTTCCGCCAATTTTGTGTTATCTTCAACAACCAATATTTTCATATATTTATATAGTATCACTTTGATATGAAAACTTCATGAAGTATAAAAAACCAAAAGAGGTGCAAAAATATTATTTTTATGTTATTTTAGTTATGTAAATGCGTCGGTGGTAGAGTGGTCAATTACAACAGACTGTAAATCTGTCGGCCTTAGGCCTACGAAGGTTCGAATCCTTCCCGACGCACAACAAATTTAAACCTCTGATTTAGAACGTACTCGGATAGTGCTTTTTATTTTTCCTTTTTTGGTTTCGATAAAGAGTTCGTCTTTTTTTATTGAAACAATGACGACATCTCCTTTCTTTACTTCGTTTGAGATAATGTGCGTAGCAACAGGATTCAAAATTTTATTTTGAATTAAGCGATTAAGTGGTCTTGCTCCATAATGTGGATCATATCCTTCTTTAGCAAGATATGATAAGGCTTCATCAGAAATCTCAAAGCTTATCCCCTTTCCGGACAACCGGTCAGCGACGACTTTTATTCTCAATTTTACTATTTCTTTCAAAGCAGATTCTGGTAAAACATCAAAGACAATAATTTCATCAAGTCTATTTAAGAATTCTGGACGGAAATTATCTTTGAGCGCTTCCATTACCTTATCTTTCATATTACTATAATCCTCTTTTGTAGAATTATTTGAGAAGCCAATAGACTCCATCCTTTGTACAAACTGAGAACCAATATTTGAAGTCAGAACAATAATAGTATTTTTAAAATTAACAACCCTGCCTTTTCCATCAGTAAGTCTTCCTTCATCTATGACTTGCAAAAGCACATTGAAAATTTCTGGGTGAGCTTTTTCAATTTCATCAAAAAGAACAACCGCATAAGGTCTATGACGCACAGCCTCTGTAAGCTGACCAGCCTCATCGTACCCCACATATCCTGGAGGAGACCCTATAAGTTTCGACATAGAATGTTTTTCCATATATTCCGACATATCCACTCGGATAATGGCATTGTCGTCATTAAACATAAACTGCGATAAAGCTTTTGTGAGCTCTGTCTTACCTACTCCAGTGGGACCCAAGAATATAAATGAACCGATTGGTCTATTTGGATCACCAATACCTGCCCGTGAACGACGTATAACATCCGCAACCCTTTTTATAGCAGCATCTTGCCCGATAACCCTTTTGCTTAATTCTTCTTCCATTTTCTCCAATTTTGCGCGTTCTTCTTCTAGCATTTTAGTAAGAGGTATTCCAGTCCAGCGAGCAACAACTTCTGCTATATCTTCAGCTGTGATTTCTTCTTTTAATATTCTACGAGATTTTTGTAATTTTTTCAGACGCATAAGTTTTGTCTCGAGTTCTTTTTTAAGAGTAGGCATTTTACCATAACGAATCTCCGCAGCGAGAGAAAGATCTGCTTTCATTTCCGCATCCTCTGCTTCTAGGCGAATACTCTCGAGTTCTTTTTTGATTGCGCGAATTTCAGCGACAGTTTCTTTCTCATTCTGCCATTTCAATTCTATTTCTTTTGTTTTTTCAGTTAGATTTGCAATTTCTTTATCTATTTCTTTGATTCTGCTTTTTATTTCTTTTTCTTTCTGTTTATCTTGATCTTCTGCGCTAGAAGCCACCTCTTTTTTTAGCGCTTCTTTTTCTATTTCAAAGCGCATTATCTTTCGGTGAGCATCTTCTAAAATAGGAGGCTTGTTTTCAAGCATTATTTTTAAGGAAGAAGAAGCTTCATCTATCAAATCCACAGCCTTATCTGGAAGAAATCTATTTGTGATATAACGTGAAGAAAAATTTACAGCAGCTACAATAGCGTCATCAGTGATGCGGATACCGTGAAAAAGTTCATATTTTTCTTTAAGCCCACGAAGAATAGTAATAGCATCCTCCACGCTCGGCTCATCGATGTACACAGGCTGAAAACGACGAGCCAAAGCCGGATCTTTTTCAATATGTTTCTGATACTCTCTTAGGGTCGTCGCGCCAATAGCCCTGAGTTCTCCTCTCGAAAGTGCTGGCTTTAACATATTCGAAGCATCCATAGTGCCTTCTGCCCCACCAGCCCCTACTATGGTGTGTATCTCATCAATAAAGAGAATTATCTTACCATCAGAACGTTCTATCTCTTTCATTATACCCTTCAATCTTTCCTCAAATTCTCCGCGGTATTTTGTTCCAGCCACAAGCATCCCAAGATCAAGAGATACTAGCTCTTTTTCTTTTAATGATTCTGGTACATTATTTTTTGCAATCATTTGAGCCAATCCTTCTACTACCGCAGTCTTTCCTGTACCAGCTTCACCTATTAAAATAGGATTGTTTTTTGTTCTGCGAGAAAGTATTTGCATTATGCGAGTTATCTCGTTATCGCGACCAATAACAGGATCCAGTTTATCTTCTTTCGCAAGCTTGGTTAAATTGCGAGTATATTTTATTAATAATTTAAATTTCTTTGGTTCAGAAATATCTGTAATATTTTGGCTGCGAAGTTCTTCTAAAACTTTCATCACTTGATCCTTATGAATTCTAAACTTAGAAAGTGTTTCTCTTGCCTCGCTATTTATATCAAGAAGCGCGACAAAAAGATGTTCTGTTGATACGAAATCATCTTTCATATATTCTGCAAGTTTTACTGACTGTTCTATCACCTGTGCAAGATCTGGATTTAAATATATTTGATATGAAGGAGAAATAGTACTGTGTGATTCTGGTTGTTCAATCAATTCTAAAACAGAATCCAAAAGCAAGACTGTATCTATCTCGAGTTTATCTAGTACAGAAGTCACCATAGATTCTTCAGCCAATAGTAAAGCTCCAAGTAAATGCAAGGTGGAAACATGGTTTACTCCACGCTCTATAGCGAGTTCGTGGGCTTTTTTTATGGCTTCTTTTGCTTTAGTTGTAAATTTATTTAATGGTGGCATAAAATTTATTTGTAAATTATTAATTACGAATAATGATGAACCAGAAACTTACAATTACAAATTATGGAGTTTTTGGTTTAGCAGAATCTGTCTTGAGGGGATTCAAAACATCATTAATATTTTTTATTGAGGCAAAAGACAAACCATCTGGGGAAAGGGCTATACCCAATACTTCTCCGTCTAAATTGAGAACCACACCTCCCGCATTTGATTTTGTAACACTTAGATCTATGTTTTTATTTGCATTCAACCCCTCAAAAATAAAAGACGAAAGTGTTCCACCCATCAGCAAAATCTTTTGCCCGATTTTCATTTTCTCTAAATCTCCAAAAACTGGTACGGTAAATGCAAGTTTACTTTTCTCGTCAACTGGATCTCCTATTTTTATAAAAGAAAAACCAGCTTTATCTGTTGATACAAAATCTGCTTTAAATTTACCGCTATCATTTTTTACATAATAAACTGCCCTATCTGGTACAAGTGAAGCATCAGCTACAACGATACCATCTTTCGAAACTGCAAAGCCTCTGCCGGCATAAGCTTCAATAAATTTTCCGTCAAAATCTGTAGTCTCCCTAGTAATCGAAAATACAGCAGATTTATTTTTTGCAATTGCATCCACCACGAGATCTTCTTCTTTAACAATTACGGTCTGAGTAATAGTCTTTCCTTCTACTTGTTGTATTTTCTCAACAGTTTGCTGTATTACTCGATTTACTGGAACAGTAAAAGAAGCTGGCGCTTGTTGCATTAACGTGACAGTAGTTATACCTGTAGCGATGGAAGTAACGAAGCTCAAAAGCACCGCCAAGAGAATGAGTTGTGATTTGTTTAGATCTTTGATATCCATGACCTAATAATACCATTTTTTTAGTTTTTGCAAAATCACTGAAAGAGTTTTGATTGTATAATCTATATCACTTTTTTTTGTATCTCGGCCAAGAGAAAAACGAAGTCCACCTATTTCAAGGTCAGCTTCGGGGCGTATCGCTTTTATAACATATGAGCCTTCAGCCTTTGAGCTTTTACAGGCACTTTTTGATGAAGCCATTATCCCTTTTGCGGAAAGTTCTATCATAAGCAGGTCACTCGGAATCTTTGGAAAAGTAATATTTATATTGTTTGGTAATCTATTTTCTAAATCACCATTTACTAACACAGAAAATTCTCCAAAATTTTTAATAATTTTTTGTACAAAATAATCACGAAGTTTTGTTAATCTTTTATTTTCTTTTTCTTTTACGTCTTGTATTTTTTTTAAAGCAGAAGAAAATTTAATAATTTCTTGCAAATTCTCTGTACCTGGACGCAACCCCATCTCTTGGTCTCCCCCACCAAATACATTCGCAAGAGATACGTTTCGTTTCTTATAAAGAAGCCCTACCCTTCCAGAATCTTCGATTTTTGCGCCAGATATAGATAAAAGATCAACGCCTAACCTTTCGACATTAAGATCTAAATAATTTACAGCTTGCACCGCATCAGTATGAAATAAAACCTTTTTGTGGTTTGTCTTATTATAATGCCTAATTTCTTTTGCAATTTCTTTTATGGGTTGAATTGTGCCAATTTCATTGTTTGCGTACATTACAGAAACAAGAATAGTATTTTCTTTTATTTCTTTTTTTATTTTCTTCGGATTTACTATTCCATTTTCTTCGACTGGCACAATAGATATTTCTGCTAATTTTCTTTTTTCTAATAATTTAAAAGTTTCAAGGACAGACGGATGTTCTATATTTGTAGTTATGATGTGAGGAAAAAAAGAAGAAGCTAAAACTACCCCTTGTATGGCAAGGTTGTTGCTTTCCGTAGCTCCACTTGTAAATATTATTTCATCTTTATGAGCACTCAAAACACTAGCGACGATAGTGCGAGAGCTTTCTAATTTGTTTTTAGCTAAAACTCCAGCACTATGTATAGAACTAGGATTCGGCAACACCGAAGCTGCGTAATCTAGATATATATTTTTGTTTGATTTCGCCATAAAAATAGTATATATTGAAATTGTATGAATATAAAGCTCGACACTGTTTTTCCTTTGGTTTTTTTTATTTTAACTGGTATAGCCATTTTGATTGGGGCTGTCTGGATTTTTGTCACCGAAAAACGTTTAAAAAGATTTTTTCTTGGTAAAAAAGCAAAAGATCTGGAAGACACTATCATAATGCTTGAAACTGAAATAAAAAATCTAAGCAAAGCAAGAGAAAGTATTGAAAAAGAATTGAGTGTGATGAATGCAAAACTCAAGAAAAGCATTCGTGGCCTTGAGGTGATACGTTTCAACCCCTTTCCAGACCAAGGTAGCAACCAAAGTTTTGCTATCGGAATGTTGAACGAAGAAAATGATGGACTTGTTGTTTCTAGCCTTTACTCTCGTGATCGAATGAGTGTTTTCGCGAAGCCTATTAAAAATGGACAATCTCCATATGAGCTTTCTGTAGAAGAAAAAGAAGCGCTTCAAAAAGCAAAAGTTTAAATAAAATAAATATGGATAAAAATGATAAAAAATCAAATATAGAAGCGCGCCCACCTGTAGTAGTAGTGATGGGTCATATTGACCATGGCAAATCCACCCTACTCGACTACATAAGAAATACAAACATAGTAGCTAGCGAGACAGGTGGTATCACTCAGACTATTTCTGCATATGAAGTTGTGCATAAAGACGAGAATGGCGAAGATAAAAAAATAACTTTCTTGGATACCCCAGGACATGAGGCTTTTTCCAAAATGCGTGAGCGTGGAGCAGAGATAGCGGACATAGCCATACTAGTAGTGTCAGCGGAAGATGGAGTAAAACCTCAGACGATAGAGGCTTGGAAAACTATCGTTGAATCAGGGATACCTTCGATAGTAGCAATAAATAAAATAGATAAACCTGGAGCCAACATAGAAAAAACAAAAATGGAATTGGCTGAGCATGAAATATATTTAGAAAATTATGGAGGCAAAATTCCTTGCGCAGAAATCTCTGCAAAAGTGGGCACTGGTGTAGACGGACTTCTTTCCCTTATCCTCATACTAGCTGAAATGGAAAACTTTACAGGGAATAGTGACGAAGAAGCATCTGGTTTTGTAATTGAAGTAAACTTGGATTCCAGGAGAGGCATACTTGCGACACTTATCATCAAAAATGGTTCTATAAAAAAAGGAATGACCGTGGCGGTGGAAGATAGTATTTGTTCTACAAGAATAATAGAAAATTTCTTGGGCAAAAATATCGACGAAGCTTCTTTTTCCTCCCCTATCCGTATTGTTGGTTTTGATAAAATGCCTAGAGTCGGCGCGCAATTTAAAACTTTCAAAAAGAAATCTGACGCTGAACAATATGCAAAAGAATGGCAAGAAAATAAAAAAAAGGTAAATACAAATACTTCTAAAGAAAACCAAGATACAAACAAGAAAATAATTCCGATAGTATTAAAAGCTGATGTTTCTGGATCAATAGAAGCGATAGAAAAAGAAATAGCTAAAATCAAAAATGATAACGCTGTATTTAAAATAGTAGTTAAAGGTATAGGCTCTATCACTGAATCTGATATAAAAGGAATATCTTCTGGAGAGGATGCTATCGTCGTAGGATTCAATGTAAAAGCAGACAAGAGCGCTATCGAGATAGCTGAAAAAAGAGGAATCATTATTTCCTTCTTTGAAATCATTTATAAAATGACAGAATGGCTAGAAACACAGATGGAAGAAAAGAGGCCGAAGATTGAAACCATAGAGACGACAGGTCAAGCAAAAATAATCCGTGCGTTTAGCCGTACAAAAGAACGACAAATAATAGGCGGCAAGGTTACAAGCGGACAAATAAATTTAAATAGTACTGTCAGAATAATGCGTAGGGATTTCGAAATCGGCAGAGGCAAAATAGTTAATTTGGAAAAAAGTAAGGTTAAAACGAACGAGGTAATAGAAGGTAATGAATTTGGAATGATGATCGAATCAAAAATAGAAGTTGTAGCTGGAGATGTAATAGAAGCATTTTCTATAGTTCAAAAATAATATGCAAAGAAACGAAAAAGTCGCAAATAATATAAAAGAACTTTCTGCGCAATTCTTGGGGCGTGAAAATAACAGAACTTCACTTATCACGGTGACTTCTGCTACTGTATCCCCTGACCTAAAAAAAGCTACGATATTCATCACCGTGCTTCCAACAAGCAAAGAAAAAAACGCGCTAGACTTTGTAAAAAGACAACGCGGAGATTTGCGAGAGTTTTTAAAAAAGAGCATGCCAATAAAAGTAATACCTTTTATTGATGTTGAGATAGATGAAGGAGAAAAAAATAGACAGAAAATTGACGAATTGCTTCGAGCAAAGTAGTATTTAAAATAAGGCCTGGTAGCCAAGTGGCATGAGCGAAGCGAAATGAATTTAGCCAGAGCTCTGCCTAAAAGAAAGAAACCAAAGGCGATTGAGTTGTTTAAATTTAAAATAAGGCCTGGTAGCCAAGTGGTAAGGCAGAGATCTGCAAAATCTCTATGCGGCGGTTCAATTCCGCCCCAGGCCTCAAAAAATCAACTTTGATTTTTTAAAAAATTAAATAATGTGCTAGAATGTTTTTGTTTTATGACGAGCGCCCGGATGGCGGAATTGGTATACGCGCACGACTTAAAATCGTGTCTCGCAAGGGATGTGGGTTCGACCCCCACTCCGGGCACACAACTTAATAAAAAATATGCGCCCATAGCTGTTTTGGTAGATATACAGTTATAAAAAATAATGTAAGATTATAGTTAAGTTTGGAAATTATACGCGTCCATAGCTCAGCTGGTAGAGCAGATCCCTCTTAAGGATAAGGTCGGAGGTTCGATCCCTCCTGGACGCACAGCGATCAGGAAAAAACTGATCAAAATTATTTACGGGCGAGTGGCGGAATTGGTATACGCGCTAGTCTTAGGAACTAGTGGAGCAATCCTTGAGGGTTCGAGTCCCTCCTCGCCCACAAAAATGAGAAGCATTTTTATAGTGAATCGAAAGCCGGAGCACGACGGTGCGAGGCGGGATCGCGAACTTTGCTAATAGGCAAAGATTTGTGACCGAGTCCCTCCTCGCCCACCCCTTGACTTTTATGTTGATAAGTGCTATACTATCAGCATATGAGTAAAACAAATAAAAAATCAATAAATTACGGCTTGAAAATATTGACTATATTGGCTTTCGCCTTTATTTTTATACCCTTCGATAAAGCTGCTGCTACATTTGGTTATGGTACAAACGTACCTTACGTTACCACTGATCATGCTGGCTATAATAGCCTCGGACAACCAAGAGAAGTAAACAACCCAGTCCCTTCTGTAAGCTCAATATACCCAAAATCAACAAACAGATATTCAGGCGGAAAAACTGTTACTATTACTGGAGGTAATTTTGTTCCGACTTCTATCGCAAGATTAAATGGTTCAGATAGACCTACTACATTTATAGATTATTCTCACCTATTAGTTCAATTATCTGCAAATGATATTTCTCGTAGTGAAGGATTCTTTATCACTGTTTACAATGGAGCACCTGGAGGTGGATATTCCAACTCAGCTTTCTTCACTATAAACAACGTAGCTAATACACCGGCTAACACAAACAATAATGGGTATAATAATGGTTACGATAATAGCTATAATTACAACAATACAAACAGTAACGGCTACAATAATAGCTCTTACACAAACAGCAATTACACCGACAATAATTACACTTCAAATACTTCAAGCCAAAATAGCACAAATAGTGGTACTTCAAACAAATACAGCACCCTAACTTCTAATGCTATCTGGGGATCAAACACTTTCCTTCCTTCTGGATTGGTACAATGGATCTTGCTTGCGATAATAATTCTCGTAATTGTTATATTAACTAGAAAAATATTCGGCGGAGAAAAAGAATATCACGAATCTCCAATGAAACACGCTTAATAATTCCTTTAAAATAAAGGGAAAATACCAAAAAGTCAGGCCCCAAAAGGCTTGACTTTTTGGTATTTATGTGATACAATTAAACCAAGAATAAGGTACTTTGAAAACTACATAAACACAGATGGTTTGCTCATTAAGTAGCTGATTTTTATCGGCTTTTCAATGAGCAAACCATCATTAAAGTTTTAAGTCAACTTTCTTTAAGCTCGCGCTTCGGCGCTTAACAGCGCCATTGGCGCAAAAAAAAGGAGACGAAATGAACATCGACTTGACAGTAATCGAAAAAAAGGAAGAGGACTCCTCGACCACCATCACCGCTACCGCGGTGGTGACGCCCGACCCGCCTCCGCCTACCCCAAAAGGGCAGGCTCGGAGAGTCACCCCGTTGACCGTGAAGTTCACCATCAACGGAGCTCCAAAAGGAGTCTCCCCAGTCGACGCAAACGGTCACGCCAGTATCGAGCTGAAAAAGCTCGAAGCCGGCAAGACCTACACGATCACCGCCGAGGTTCTCGGAGCATCCGTCCCAACCTCGGCGACAGAGGCGATAACCATCGCCGCCCCGCCCACGAAAACGAAGGTCCCAACCGGGCCCTTCGGATGGGCAATGATGGTGCTGTTCTGGGTCATTGTCTGGGTCGTTGGACCCGGATGGCTCACGATGTTATACCTAGGAATAACGATTGGAATACTCTTCCTCATCGCGAAACTCCGGGGTACGACATTGGGCTCGGTTGTTGGCAACAACAACTGGGTGTTCTTCTCGGTGCTGGCGATGGCGGCCATCTCGGCTGTCATCGGACACTTCAACCCGCTTCCCGCTCAGGGAGCAGTGAGTTGGCTGAAAAGTCTTTTCACAAACGCTCCGAGCGGGATCCATGGACACATTTTTTGGAGATTCTTCAACAATGTGTTCTTCGGAAAGACGTTTACCGGTGGGTGGAGCCATGCGGCTCTGCTCTACCTCGTGTCTGTAATTCCAGCGTTCTTCATTTCGTTCTCGGACGAGATCGGAGATCTCTGGAAGAACTTCAAGGGGAAACATCAAGGCAAGGCAACGAGTTTCCTGACCTTGATCCCGGAGTTCGGTCGCTTCCTGTTGAAAGACGGGGTGGCTGAGATCTTCTGGGCGTTCCTAAAGAGAAAGTAAGGAGAAAGCCATGAGTAAGAGCAAGATCTTTTCCGTTATCATGGTTCTCCTCCTCGTCATCTTAACCGCTGGGTGCGGCAAGTCTCCCAAAAAGGAACTTGCCGAACTTAAGGCAAAGACCTCGGCCACAACCTCGGATGAAGCTAAGGTTGCTCTCGAAGAGGTTCGCGAGTTCGTCGAACGGCTCAAGCAAGAAGAAGAGCCCCCAGACGAACTCAAAGGAGCCATCGTACTTCAGAGCCAGCGAGCTTTGGAGTACGGAACGCTTCTCGTCAAGGAGAAGGTTTCGGGTGGGGTCGAAACCCTACTTGAGATCTTCAAGTCAAACGGGGTTGACCCATCAACGATAACCGACCCCGAGACAAAAGCGTACCTAAAAGCCTATGATCCCTACTCAGGGGACAGGCTTGAAGGTTACAAATAAAACATAAGAGCGAGAGGGCTTTCGCAAGAAATCTTCTCGCTTGATTCAAAAAAGGAAACTACGATGGAACTCGGAATTTGGGTGCTCGTCACCCTCGTGCTCTGGTTCACCCTCGACATCCCGCTGATCTATTGTTTGGCCATCGTGGCCATAGCGTGGATCATGATTAAGGGAGGTGGAATTGGCAACGCTTTCAACGGCATCAAAAACGCCGTCGGAGGAGTCGTTGATTTCACCAAGCGCCTGATCATTTTCGTCCCGGTTTTCTTGGGGATGACTTTGATCATGACGTTGGCAAGTGGCATCTCCCCGCATAACGCAACCAGAAGGTTGCAAGTGTTGGGACCGATGCCATGGAACTGGCACTCCAATCCCGACATGCCCCTCGTCCTCTTCGTGTGCTTGATGTTCCTGGTTACCATGGCTTCCGTGAAGGTTGCATATGGTGACTGGAAGCTCGCACTCAAGATTTTCGGGGGGTCGGCTAGCATCTTGATCGTTATCCTATACCTTCCGAAGACTCGGGAAGCCATGGGGCCCACGACGCTCGCCGGACCAGACGGAGCTGACGAAAAGATCGCCAAGGAGGGCGTCGTCGCTCCGGTGGTTAAAGGAGCGGGAACGCTCCTCGCCGGACAGCCCGACGACCTCAAAAAAAGGGGGTTGGTCGGTTCGTCCTATCATAGGGCGAAGGAGTACCTCTTCGGTGAAGAGCCTCCTCCCACCCCACCGCCGCCCGCCGCCCCACCGGTGGCGCCACCAACCCAAAAACAGGTGAGGAGGTTGTACCTCTTCACAGACAACGACACCATCGCGGTAAAAATCCACCTTGGAGAAGTGGACTTTTACCCCAAGGGTGGAGAGGTGTTGATCACCCCTCCGTCCCCCCTCAAGTCCTGGCTGGACAAGCCAGGGACGATAAATCCCCGGAGGGAATTCCCTCCAGGAGTTTACACCGTAAAGAGGGTGGACCCCGGTGCCACTGGCATCGAGATCTGGAACTAGAGCAACTTGTTCTTCGGCCAGAAAGGAGTATCGCGCCTGGCCAGCGCAAACATCAAACGCAAAGGGCGACTCGTTCACACGAGCCGCCCTTTTTCAATTCTTTTTGTATTTTTCTACTTTGATAAATCTACGCTACCATCTTGCAAGTTTATTTTAGACTTAGGAATATTTAGAGTACTTAGAACCATATTGAGTATAGTGAATACTCCCATCATTATCGTAAGCCCTACAATACCCCAAATCATATGATCTCTACCGGTTATCTTGCTTTCTTCATTGTCTGCATTCGCAAAGAATTGATAGACCCCATAAAGGAAATAAACCAAAGCGAGAGCGAATAGCAATTCTATAAGTGGATTGATGATCTTATCACCAACATTAAAAATAAACGTATCCAGATCTGCTGCGTAGGCTATTTTTGTAGAAAAAAAATCCATTTTTATTGCGGAGGAATTTCAACAGTAGGGAAATCTGTCGTGGTAGCAGGAGTGTCTAAATTAAATGTTTTCAATACAACATTTACAAGCCCCCACATACCGATAATAACAGCTAAACCCACAATACCGTAGATCATTCTATCTCGGCCTTTTGACTTTGCTTCCTCGTCATCAGCGATTACAAAAGATACTACCCCCCAAACAAAGAAAATAACTCCTAGCAATATTAATACAGGGATAACACTTTGTAGAAACTTACCAACAACACACAAGAAACCAAAAATCGTACCATTTGTACCAGTACTACATTCAGAAGTTACAGTAGACTGTGCTAATGCTACAAATGGAGCAAAGGTTAATACAGCACCTGACAAAACCATTAAATTCTTTTTCATTTTTTATTTAAACTAAAAAACGTTAATAATAAATCGCGACCTAATAATAAACTAATAATGTAACTTAATTATACCTCCTAGCAAATTTCTAAGCAAATCAAAATTTATCTATGGGGCTTTCTTCGGAACCGTCGGGAGAAAATCAGTCGGTACTCCAAAGGTAGCACCAAGAATATTAACCAATCCCCACACAGAAAGCATTACAGCCAAAGACACAATACCCCAAATCATAAACTGTTTACCTTGTGTTCTTTTGGATTCATCATCAGCATTGATTATAAAGAAATTTACAGCTCCCCAGATAAACATAAGAGTAGCTAAAGCGAAAATCAAAGGAATAATAGTACCGTTGATGGTGCAAGTAATATAAGCTATGTATTTTTGGAAGGTTGACTCTTCCGCTCCTGGTGTAGGAGCTACACAAGAACCTTCGGTTACTATTGTGTTTAATTTAGGAGCTGTTAAATCACTAGAGTTAAAAAAGGTGCTTACAACTATATTCACAAGCCCCCACATACCGATAATAATAGCTAGGCCCACAATGCCGTATATTATCCTATCTCTTCCTTTATCCTTTGCTTCTTCGCTGTCATATATGACGTACTGCACTACCCCCCAAACAAAATACAGGACCCCTAGAGAAATAAGTAACGGCAGAATAGAACTAAAGACATTATTTATGTTACAAACAAAACCACTGAGTCCCTCATCTGGACAAGCAGCTGTAGCGGCAGAGGCTGTAAACGGCGAGAATCCTACTAAAAATAATATTGGAATAAACTTAAATATTTTTTTCATATTATGAAGGTAATAAATTTTTAATATCTGTACTAGATGGAGCTTTGTTTTGATTATCGTCATTCAAACCAAAAGTATTTTGTACTATGCGCACAAGTCCCCACATAGCTACGATAACAGTAAGCCCGATAATACCATATATTATACTATCCCTACCTTTTACTTTTGCCTCCTCGGTATCAGCGATAACATACTGAACTACTCCCCAAACAAAGTAAATGACACCAAGTAGAATAATTATAGGAAGAACGTAATTCATAAGCTGTCCTATTCGGCAAAGAATACTTTGCAAACCGGAAACAGCGCATGGATCTATAATAACCACAGCATAAGCCCTCGTACCAAATAAAAAAGAGAATAAAACTAATAAACTAATTTTATAAAACAATTTGAATATATTTTTCATATTTTTTAAAAAAATAATTTTAATTAACCAAGACTAGTAATAGTAGCCGATATCATCTCGGCTATAGCCCACGATCCTAATAAAATTGCAGAACCTATCAAGGTATAAAGAAGTGCGTCTTTTGCTTTCCCTATCTCTTCAGGATTGCCTCTAGCAAAAACAAAAAGAAAACCGCAGTAAATAACAGCCAGAACGATGAGAGGTATGCCGATTTTTATAACCCCCTCAAGCATGTTTTGTATGAACTCAGGAAGCGTGGTCTCTGTACCTAGTGGGTTACAAATTTTCCCTTTACATGGATCTACAACCGTCCCTCCAGTGTCTGCAAGTAAAACGAAAACAGGAAGAAAAAAATAAGATAAACTTATAAATAATACGTACCATTTTTCTTTCATTAATTTCATAGAATGATTATAACTTATATTACAAACCAATCCAAGCTCCGTCATACCCTAAAATTGATAATAATGTTTTAACGATGAGATAACCCGCAACAGCAATAATCAGACCAATGACAACACTACTAAAAGTATCCTTTGCTTTTGTTTTAGCCTCCGCCCCAGGAGCAGTCACTATTAAAAACCCAGTATATGTAAACAAGATAGCGGCAATTGGAATCACCATCTTAAAAAGAAGAAATTTTATTACAGTATCTACTAAAGTCATAAGAGCGGTAAAATCACACTCCCCAGCAGGAGTGACAGTACCATCAGCAGCCGTTTTCATATTATTACAAGGAATCAGGCTGGTCGCGCCATGCGCAGCATAAAAAGAAGGAATAAACAACATAAAAAAAATAAAAACAGCGGGCAAGCTTTTGATTATAAAATTTTTTATTTTTTGCATTTTAATTTTGAAATCTTATCTTAATAAAAGACCTATTTTTATGCTTGCGTCGTCTATCGCATCTTTGACTGTCAGATTACCAGAAAGCACCCCGTTTACCATCCCAGCGAAAATACTGCCAGTGTCTTTGGGAGATGGATCTACCCAACTTTTAGCGTAGAGAGCAGAATTATAGAAAATAGGAGAATACGCGTCGTTAGGCTTTGAAGCAAGCAAGTCTCTACGAGCTGGAACTAAATTTAATGCAGCAGCAAACTGCGCAGCAAAACTACCACTTGTCATCAAGTTTGCAGCGACAAAAGCTGTATTTAGATTTTTTGACAAAGACGATATCGCAATTCCTGTCACACGAGAAGTGGTAGCTTTGAAATTAGAATTTTTAATCTGAGGAATACCAGTTACAGAAAAATTCAGATTTGGATTTTTATTCATTAAAACTTTTAATTCACTGGAAAAACCAAAATGGAAAGCTAGGTTGTTTGACGAAAAAGCATCTATAGAGTTTGGAAAAGATTTATTCCAAGAATATACAGCACTCTGTGGGTCTGTAAAATCCGTGTAGAACTGCAAAATAGATGGAAGATTGTAGTTACCCAAAGGTACATTTAAGGTTGAAGAAAATCTGCCTTCTGTTTCTTTTACAATAGGATTCCCTGCTTGCAAAAATAGAGTAGCAAGTATGTCTTTTGCATTGGTAACATTTGAAAATTGGCCAAAAGCAACCGCTGGTTTCAATATCTTATTCGCTTCATCTTTTTTGACAAGTATCGGCATCATATCTATCAAATCATTCCAAGTAGCTGGAGGATAAACCACACCATTTGCATCTAAAATACTTCTGTTGTAATACATCATCAATGGATCTATTGTGATAGGAAAAGCCATTAATCCTTTATTTTTCAAAAAAACCTCACCTGCCCCAGCAAAAACACTCTTAAATGTAGCTAGAGGGTAACTAGTGTAGGGTATGGTAAAAATTTTATTGGCATAATGATAGGCCAAATTGTCAGGCAAGAAAAAAATATCGGGCCCAGTATTTGTTGCTAAGGCTTCTAACAAATCCCTATCGAAAGTTTCTGGAGCCTTTTCTACATAATTAACAACAAAAGTAGGATTTGCATCATTAAAATCTTTTATTATAGGAGATACGACGGGAGTCGGCATAGTACCCCAAAGTACCACTGTACCAGTACTTCCAGTAGACCCGCTATTACCTATAGGGATAGCGCCAGAAAAAACCAAAAGACCCAAAATACCAGCAGCTATAAACACAATGAGAATGATAAGTTGAAAATTGCCTTTCATATTTTATTAAATCTTCCTTAATATAATACCATAATTGTAATCTCCTGTGTTAATTTCTCTTTCCACAGCAAAACCTTTTTTCTCAAACATCTCACAAGCTTTTTGTTTGGGCACTATATTACTCCCCTTCATCACGGGAGAAGGAAGCCAGTCTACTAAAAGCACTTTACCGTTTTGTTTTAAAATTCTTTTTATTTCCAAAATAAAATTCTCTCTATCTTCAACCTGAAAAAGTATATTTGAAGCGATAACAACATCTACAACAGAGTCGTTTAGTTTTGTACCTCCAATCTTTTCAACATTTCCCCAAATTATTTCTATATTATTTAAATGCGCGTCTTTTACTTTATTTTTTATTGTTTCAAGAAAATCTTTTTGCACTTCTATCGCATATACTTTTCCTTTGGGCACAAGAGTACCAGAAATGAGAGAATAATAACCTGTCCCCGCTCCCAAATCTGCCACTATATTATCTTCTCTTAAACCAAGAGCTTTTAAATTTTTTAATGGGTCGGTGAACATGAATACATTATAATACAAAACAATATAAAAATCCCGCTTCGTGCGGGATTTTTATATTGTTACTTCATTGACTATTGGATATCAAACGACTGAGTATCACCTGAAAAAGAAGTAACTCCACATTTTTTTGCTTCAATTTGCCATGTTGCCCATGCAGATTTTACGGTATTGAGACGTGCGTCACGAGCTGTTTTTTGTGTTGTTTTAAAAGTATTCCAAGCAGCTTTTATGGCTGCATCTCTAAGTTCAGGCCTCCCCCACCATGCCCCAGCGAGAGCATTTTTTCTTGCTGAAAAAGCAGTGGTCATTGTTGATGTAAATGTATTTAAAGCATTAGCTACTGTAGTTTCTCTTATTCCTAGAGCTATATCTACACAACCAGAGTTAACATTTACTGTAATTGGTAAATCAACCTTCACTTTAGCCACTTTTATTGTGACTTTTTTATCACTTGATTTAAGAATTGTCTTGTCTTTTATGCTTGTTGTAATACCTTTAGCTGCAAAATTAGCAAACGCAACTTCTTCAATAATTGGAGCTCCTTTACCATCTGTCGTGTTAGATTTTGTTAATCTAACAACTAAACCAGTTAAGTCTAAAGAATCACCAAAATAATAAACTGTTTTTGGAGACATCAACACTGTTATACTAGTTATTGTAGGAATTGGATTAACTGTGATTAATTGAGTAGCTGTTTTATCACCAGCTTTTATTATTAATTTTAAAGCACCAACTTTTCCAAGAATAGAACCATTCTTCATGTTTATAGTAATTCCCTTGGATGCAAAATCCGTAAATGTAATATATTCTGCTACTGCATTAGATTTACTTATTTTAACGACTAAACCAGTTAAATTTAAAGATTCGCCTGCCGTATAAATCGTTTTTGTTGGTGGTGTCGTAATCACTAAATCAGTCACTATGGTATCAGCATAAACAAACGAACCAAACATGAACAGAACTGCAAATAAACTCAATAGTAATATTTTTTTCATTTTTTAACTTAATAATTAATTAAATTTATAAATTTAAACTACCAAAAATTCAACCGACCCATGTCGATATTATAACATAAAAATCTTGTTTAGATACAGGCAAGCGATGCAATTCCGTCACCAGAACGAAGTCTCATAATAGTCACACCTTGAGTTTGCCTTCCGAGAGCTGATATATCTGAAAGCGCAGTGCGTATGACTTGTCCTTTTTTGGACATAGCGATCAATTCTTGTTCTTCTCCATTCAAAACTTTTGCAACGATTAATTTTCCTGTTTTGGAAGTCACTTTTGCTGTCTTCACGCCAGAACCTCCACGCTTTTGAACTTTGTATTCTTTCAAACTCGTCTTTTTACCAAAACCATTTGCGCTCATTGTCAAAAACGCGCCTTTTTCTGTAGCTTTCTTTATAACGTCAACGCCGATTACTTCATCATTTTTCCCAAGCCTGATCCCACTCACACCTCCAGCCGTTCTACCCATCTCACGAACGTCAGACTCTTTGAACCTTATAGATTGACCTTCTGCTGTAGCTATCATAACTTCATCGCCTTTTTCTACTGACAAAGCAGAAATCAACTGATCATCTTTATCCAAGCGAATAGCGATAATCCCACTTCTCCTAACATCTTTGAAACTTTCAGAAGACATTTTCTTAGCTGTACCGTTTTTTGTAACTAACATAAGCGAAGAAGAAGTTTTGGCTAAATCTTTTGGCATGGCAAGAATAGAATTTACTTTTTCCTCTCCTCCCAACGCCAAGAAATTCATAATAGATTTACCTCGTGTAGCTCTACGCCCTTCTGGAATATCATACATTCTCATTTGATAAACTTTTCCAAGATTGGTAAAGAAAAGCAAATTACTGTGTGTAGATCCAGAGACAAGCATAGTCACAAAATCTTCTTCCTTTGTTTCAAGATCAATAACCCCGACTCCACCTCTTTTTTGAGCATGATACTCAGAGGGATCCGTACATTTTACATACCCACCAGCCGTCAATACAAGGATAGTTTCCTTTTCTGGAACCAAATCTTCGTCAGAAATTTCTTTTACTCCACCTTTTATTATTTTGGTTCTACGTTCATCTGCATATTTAGCACGAATGTCTTGCAATTCTGTAGCAATAACTTTCAAAATTTTCTTTGGACTTGCAAGCAATTCTTTCATTTCTGCTATAAATTTTTGCTTCTCTGCAAGTTCATCTTCTACGGCCTTTCTTTCAAGACCAGCAAGCTTTGCAAGCTTCATTTCCAATATCGCTGTCGCCTGCAAATCTGAAAACTTAAATTCTTTCATCAAGTTTACTTTTGCAATTTGTGAAGTTTTAGAACCACGAATGACCGTGATGACTCTGTCTATTTTATCTAGGGCTTTTTTCAAACCAAGGAGTATGTGTTCACGCTCTTCTGCTTTGCGTAAATCATACATACTTCGCCTTTTAACGACTTCTTTTCTGTGCGCGACAAATTCATCAAGGATAGATTTAAGAGATAATGTCTGAGGAACCCCATCCACAAGCGCAACCATATTGAAATTGAAATTTGATTCTAATTGAGTATTTTTGTAAATATAATTTAAAACTTTTTCTGGGTGTGCGCTAGACTTTAAATCAATAACTATTCTTATATCTTTGGCAGATTCATCACGCAAGCCTTTTATCCCTTCGAGTTTTTTCTCTTGCACAAGTTCTGCAATACTAACTATTAAATTTGATTTGTTTACTCTGAAAGGCAAAGAAGTTATAATAATAGAAAAGTTACCGTCTTTTTGCTCAACTATTTCCGCTTCACCTCTACATACCACACCACCTCGTCCAGAAGAATAAGCATGGAGCATATCTTTTGAACCAAAAGCGATACCACCTGTCGGAAAATCTGGACCTTTTATAAATTGCATCAGGTCCTCAGTGGTAGCATTTTCATTTTCAATTAAATAATTTGTCGCATCCAAAACTTCTGCCAAGTTATGAGAAGGAATATTGGTTGCCATACCAACAGCAATACCCAAGGTTCCGTTCAAAAGAAGAGCTGGAACAGCCGAAGGAAAAACTACTGGTTCTTTGCGTGTTTGATCATAGTTTGGACGAAAATCAACAGTTTCTTTTTCCAAATCCCGTAAAAGTTCGTTTGAAATTTTCGACATCTTTGCCTCGGTATAACGCATAGCAGCAGCGTTATCTCCATCTATAGAACCAAAGTTTCCTTGTCCTAACACAAGAGGATAACGATAAGAGAATTCTTGCGCCATACCTACCATAGAATCATATACAGCAGTATCGCCATGCGGATGATATTTACCGAGCACATCTCCGACCACCAATGCAGATTTTCGAAAACGTGAAGAAGAAGTAAGCCCGAGCTCATTCATTGCAAAAAGGATTCTTCTGTGCACAGGTTTCAAGCCGTCTCTGACGTCCGGCAAAGCACGCGAAGTGATAACCGACATAGAATATGCCAAATAAGACTCCTTCATTTCTCCCACAATATCAACCGGCAATATCGCATCACTGCGCACTTCGATATTTGATTCTTCTTCTCTTTTTTTCGCCATAAAATAAAATCTATTTCTTGTTTAAATCTGTATCTGTAATACTATCATATCCTCCGATTAAATTCGCCTTTAATGCTGAAAGTGGTTTCAGATCTCTGTCTATTTTTGCTTGAGTTTCAGTGCTATTCAAATTTGTACCCAAAGAATAAATCCAAAGAGCGCCCAAAACGACAGCACACACCATAATACTAACATGTAGTATGTGTCTTTTTACTTGTTCTGGTTGTTTTCTTAAATGATGAATTATTTGTCTCATAGTTTTAAATTATTTTAATAATACATATTTTTTTATTCTTTGTTATTTTTTACACAGGCTTAAGTACTATCACATCACCTTCTTTTCCATCTAAATCTTTTCTCTTTAATGTAAGCTTATCTACAACCTCCGCATTGTCTTCCCCCATTTCTTTTAAGAAAGCCTTTAGGGTGGTACTATCGTAATCCATGGGAATTACTAATCCAGGTTCAAGAGATGAGGCAAATTTAGCAGCTGTTTTTGCATCAAGCAAACCTTTGTCGCCTACAGGAATAAATAAAATATCTGGACTATTTATGGCTTCGTGTGATTCTTTTGAAAGTTCAATATTTGACAAAGCACCGAGAAACGCAATATTTATACCATCCACCGAAAGTAGATAAATTGTATTTATATATTTTTTTGAATCAATAACCGATTCAGATAAAACTCCTTTTATAAAAATTTCTTTTACTTCGTAATCCCCAGGACCATTTATAATAAATGGTTCACGCTCTCCATGAGATAACTGCTCTATACCATTGTAATCTGGATGATTTGTGGTTTGTAAAGCAATATCTGCTCCAAAATGAGTCGAGATATCTGTTTTAGAATTTTTACTGACAGGGTTAAAAGCAAGGACCATATCCCCTTGCTGAATCTTAAAAAATTGCTTTCCAAAATATGTGATTATCATTCTGTATATTATAGCAAAATTTATGAAAAAAAGAAACAGCTTTTGTTTTTTTCTTTGCGTAAAGAAAAAATTTTATATAGAATATTATCTAGATTTGAACAAAAAAGGAGGCTCATATGAGCGACAAAAAGAAAAAACGGGAAGACATACTCATCATGGAAGGATCACCCTGTGAGTACGACTTATATCCTGACGGACCTCGCACATTAGAAGAAGCGGTAAAAATGAATGACCAAGTTTGCCCACACTACAAAGAATGCAAATCGACAGAACACTCCGGATACAGGGGGCAAAGTTGCATAATGTTGCTCGCGACTTGCCTTGCAAGAGAAAGACTCAATGGGAAAACGGAAAAATTCAAAACGCTGATCGATGCAATAAACCCACCAAATGGTTTTGTATGGTCGGAAGACCGCAAGACATTTGTGGTAATTGCGGACAAAAAAAGAGCACGTGAGCTAATCGACAAATTTGTAGACCAACTCACCGGTAAGTCCTAGCTATCTTGGGCGCCCCGATGGGACGCCCTTTTCAATCCCCCTTGCTTTTTTATGTATTTGTAGTAGTGTAAACATACAATTTAAATTTTATTAAAAGCAGGATTTAGGGTAACCTACTCTGGCAATTGCCACAGTAAACCTAGACCTTATGTCCGCTTAAATGCGGACGTTTTTGTTTAAGAATTATTATTATGGAAAAAGAAGAAATAAAAGAAAATTTAGTGCTTAGCTCTATCACAGACCGAAGCGTAAATAAACCAGAAGTAGATGCCTTAGTAGAAGGCCCTGTTATTTTGGTTAAGAAATCATCTGTATATGTTGATTTGGCGCCTTTCGGTACAGGTATTATTTATGGACGAGAATTTATTAATGCAAAAGATGTCATTAATAAAATAAACCTTGGAGACATAATAAAGGCCAAGATAGTAGAAGCAGAAAATGAAGATGGTTATATAGAATTATCTTTAAAAGAAGCAAAGCAAGCCCTTACCTGGAGTGAAGCAGAAAAAGCTATAAAAGCGAAAACAACTTTCAATTTGGAAGTAAAAGACGCGAACAAGGGTGGTTTGATATTAGAATGGCAAGGAATACAAGGGTTTTTGCCTGCTTCTCAACTAAAAGCAGACCATTACCCCCGTGTTCTAGATTCAGATAAAGATAAAATATTAAAAGAATTAAAGAAATTAGTCGGCCAAAATATTTCTGTAATGATTATCTCTACTCTTCCTAAAGAAGGAAAGCTGATATTCTCAGAAAAAGACAACAACCCAGAAGAAAAGAAAGAAATATTGAGCAAATACACTGTAGGCGATAGTCTGGATTGTACAGTTGCTGGCATCGTCGATTTCGGAGTATTTTTGAAATTAGAAGATAGATTGGAAGGCCTTGTACACATATCTGAACTTGATTGGGGCCTTGTAGAAGATCCAAGAAATCTTTTTAAAGTTGGAGATAAAGTGAAGGCTAAAGTTATCGAAATAAAAGATGGAAAAGTATCTCTTTCTCTTAAAGCACTCAAGGAAAATCCTTGGAAGGAATTTGAAGGAAAACTCAAGAAAGGAGATATCATCAAAGGAGTTGTTATTAAATACAACAAACACGGCGCACTTGTATCTATCAAAGAAGGAGTAGCTGGCCTTGTACACAATTCCACCTTCCCTTCTGAAGCCAAACTTCGCGAAAAACTAGAACTTGGAAAGAATTACAATTTCCAAATCACCTTATTTGAACCAAAAGACCAAAAAATGACCTTAGTTTACCTAGAATAAAGTTTTCCACTCGTATTCTTGTCTTGTTTTATTTATAAATGATATAATGACATGTAATAGTCGTTTTATTAGTGTTATTTTATAAAACAATTTTATGGTAGGAGGACACTAAGAATCAAAACAATAAAACCAAAAGAATTTTTTAAGTAAAATTAGATATTCTTTTGGTTTTTTGTTTTTTAAATAGAAAAATATATATTCATATGACAGACACACCACACCAAATCAAATGCAGTGCTTGTGGCACAAGCCCTGTTAATCACAACTTATTGCTTTTTTCTGATATCCTCGATGCAACACTTGGAAAAATAAACGCTAGTGTATTTTATTTTACAAATACAGATAAATGGGAAAAATTTAGTATATTTTTAGAAAAAGTATTATTTGAAATATTCGCTTTCTTAAAAATTGTAACTTTTTCAAAAGACGTAGAAAAAGCATTGACAGGCAGATCGAAGCTGATATGGGAAGAAGCAAACAAGCGTGGTATAAAAATGGAACAAGTAAAAATTTTCGGTAAACCTGTAGAATTTTATAGAGCAATAATTAATGGTAAAAAACGATACTTTCAAAGTTTGCCAATACCTCCTTGGCTACAACAAAGTGGATATAAATGGCTTGATGATAAATTTAAACTTTATCAAGTATTATCCAAAAACAACATAAAAGTACCGAAAGCATACAAAATATCTAATTTGTCTCAAGCTAAAAAAGCTTTTGAAAATTTAAGCAAACCAGTAATAATAAAACCACAAAACGGATCTCGAGGCAGACACACCACAACAAACATAAACACAGAAGAAGAACTCATCAATGCATTAAATTTATCCAGGCAAATCACCTTGTTTACAGTTATGCAAGAACACCTTTTTGGTAGTGTATGCCGAGCTACTGTGATAAATAATAAACTTGTAGGTTTTTTCCGGGCTACCCCGCCTCAAATAATAGGAGATGGTATACACACAATACAAGAACTTATCGATGATAAAAACAAAAATCGAAACAAAAAAATATCTGATGTAAATATCAATGATGATTTAATAGATTTTATTAAAAGACAAAACTACACCCTTGATAGTATATTAGAAAAAGACAAAATCATAGATTTATCTGCTAAAACAGGAAGATTTTATGGTGGATACACCGAAGAAATGCTACCTAAGATTCATCCTAAAATGCACGATATCTTTAGTAGAGCTGGATCTTTGATAAAAGCTCCCATTGCTGGTTTTGATTTAATTATAAAAGACCCTACAAAAGACCCAGACACAGAAAGATGGGGCATAATAGAATGTAACTCACTACCATTTATAGATCTTCATTATTTTGCTTTAGAAGGTAACCCGGTAAATTTGGCAGAAAATATTTGGGATTTGTGGAAAAAAGAAAATTAACTAAAAATCCCGCCAACTGGCGGGATTTTTAGTTTTAGCTTTTATTGTTAGCAGGAGTAACTATCACATCTGCTTCACCTATCGCATCCATTATAGACATAACCTGCTCAGCGTATTTAGGAACAATAGATGGAGGATTGTATGCGCGAAGAATTTCTTTTGTAGTTTTTTCATCGTAATGCTTAGCAGTCTTAGGATTATTACCACCAAGATTTCTGGCAACAGTTTCTATGGCTTCCTCATTGGTTTTAAAACCAATTTTACAAGAACCCCAACCGAATGCATTGTTTGGAACTTTTTTACATTCAAACTTACCACCAGTAGATTCCCGTACAGCAATAGCTGGTAATAGACGCCAATCAAGATCATTCTTTTCGGCTTCAAGTACCATTTTCATACCAGTACCCTTTAAAGGCATATCACGTTTAGTAAAGTAAGCATCGATAGCTTCCGCTTTTTCAACTCTGGTTTTTTGAAGCAAAACCTCTGGATCATCAGCTTTGTTAAGAGTTAATAATCCATTAGCCCCGATATTTAGTTGTTGCACTAACGCACTTTGAGAAATCCCAGAAACGATAACGTTATTATTGCTTATATTACCAAAACTAGACATAGAAACTACCGGCAACATAACTAAGGATTGAACAAAACGTATTAGATTTTTATTTTTCATATTTTAGCGGTTTCGCTCCGCAAAACTCAGTCTCGAAATTAAAAGACCCTTATTTCATAAGGCTTACGCCTTTAATCTAAGGATCTAATAGAATGATAGCATATTAAAAGGAAAAAGTCAATAGTTAGACAATAAATTTGAGATATGTCAAATCTAAAATACGTTGTTAAATAAGGATATTTTGAGATATTACTACGTATTAAAGTCAACACCTTTGCATCACTTTGATTGAATTTCTAGCATTTTGGCTGGCGTTTTAAATTTAATTCCCATATGCATACGTTTGGTGTTGTAGTGTTTTAGAAATTCTGAAACATCAGC
>JADZCK010000020.1 GCA_020851595.1 Candidatus Nomurabacteria bacterium
GCGCGTTTTTTTATTGATTTAAGGAGCATATTTAAAAAGTTTAGATTTAAACAATTAATTTAGGTCTGGGGTCATCATAGCAGATTAAGGAATTTTTGTCAATATGATAAGACAATTTAGTTTTATAAAGGCAATATTTGTTGAAAGAAATTAAAAGTTATTTTGTTGTAAAATAAGGGTTAAATAGCTGTTTTGTGGTATAATGATAATCTTATTTGACAAAATATTTTATATCTGCTATATTCTGTCCAGAACATTGAAAAAGAAACTTTACAAGAAATACCAGATACGCCCTCACATATATAAAAATTGCGGAGTGAGCCTATATTGGTCTTGTAAATAGCCATTTTTTGATGGTCGCCGCCTTAAGTCTTCTCTCGACGAGGGGCGGTTACCGGAAACAACACTAATAATTGCCTGTTTCTGGTAACCGCTTCTTGTAAAAGAAGCAAAGTAGGTGGCCGGCGACCATCCAGGCCTTAGGTCAAGAGTTATGGCTTCTGTGGCTACTTCAATTCCCGAGGTAGCCCAAGAGAAGATAACGACCTGGCTTATGCATGAGTTAGGTGACCAAAACTGGCGGGAGGAAGACATCGGAGGGAAACGATGCCCAATTAGCTTCCATGGGGAATCGACAAAGTTCGATTCCCCTTTCTATCAGGATCGTGATTAGAGAGACGCCTGTCATGAGTACAGTCGAATGATGGTTCTGTAGAGAGATTTGATCTTTTATAAAAAACCAAAACTAAATCTATTCTTATGGCAAAACCAACTAGAAAAGATTTGTGCGAGGCAGCAAATAAGCTTCTCGACAAGGCCGGATTTTTATTTGATGGGGCTTCCAAAAAGAACTTCTCGCGCAAGCAGAAGTTCTTCGAAAGAAAAACTGTCATTATGACACCGATGGGAAACGGTAGCCGGTAATTTCCTAAAGGTAAATGGGCGAGCCTTAATTGTAAAAGTCGCCCCCATTCTTCAGCTCAGAGAGAGAAACTGAGTTGATTGTGGAATTGATAATAAAATATACATCACACACATTCGTAGGATAAATTCAGAACAGAGAGAATTTTGAATTTATCCTACGAAGATCAGCTTGCTGACTTTGTGGGAAAAGCTCTGGAGAGCACGATAGCCTGGCAACAGGTGATACGGGGCGGTTCTCTGTAGATCGCTTCGGGGTGTACAAACATCCAAACCTCCACTCATCTGGGTCGAAGAGGGTAGCTAACCACTACCGAGGTCTTTGAAACACTTGAGTCCCAACCCCTTGGCGGGGGTGAAGGGAAGTCAGATGATCTGTTGGCACCAAGGGTTGAACTCCGGAAGTGCATTAGCGCAAGCTATTGTCCGCCAAGACCAATCAGGTTTGAAAGTTGGTGTTTTGATTCTCTTGCCGCAAGCAAGGGTGACCAGAACGCTCCTGTTACCAGCACATGCAGGGTTCGTAAACTTCATGAAAAAGTTTATGCAATCGGCAAACACAGGGGTACGTGTGTGATGTAGGACCATACCGCAAACCAATGCGCAAGCAAAGGAGAAAAGCGGGAGATGAGGAAGCCCCTCATCATGTACAAAGCGCCGGCCAGCGTAGAGTGCAATAAGTCACACACCGAAAGAGTTTACATGGGTTGTCTTTAAAACATGTGGTCAAAGTCTGCTCCGTTTGCAACGGTGGTTGGTCATGGGGGACACCCTATGGAATGCAGACATGGTATAGGGAGACCTAACTTATACCTTTTTATTTACTTGTTCTTTACTTTATATATATCGGGCGAAATACTTCGCCCTCATTATTCAAACCGGAGAGAGAAACTGGTTTGATTGTGAAAACAAAATTGTTCATTCAAAAATATTAAATATGTCAGCACAATTATTCCTCGTTTTTAAAGGTAGGGAGCGAATCCTTGCTACACCACATACTGGTGTATATGAAAAGCGTGGAAGAAAACAGTTTTGGTTTTATCATCAAAAGCAAGCACTGCTTGCAATACAAGATAAAACTACCAAACGCTGGATTGCGTAACAGGTATCTATCTACCGAAATAAAAGATAGAAAGGAGAGTGGTGAGCCTACAAGTAAAATCACCAGCAAAACGGATTGCCAATGAGAGTCCAAATTGCCGACTGGGCAAACCCTCGCGACGTGTACAAAAAGAATGGGAGACTGTTCTTACAGGTTGCGAAAGGGTGTATCGACTGCTCGATATGTCAATCTCGTGTCAGGTTTGTGAGTTCAGCACTTCACTGTGGTCGCGTAGACCATGAAGTGATTGCGAATCAAAACCGGACCGTGGTTGATGTTGGTCTCCCTATGCCTCCAAAAGGAAAAGCTATCGCTAAGTACTTGGAAGAGGTTTTAGGGGTGTCAGTATCGGAAGCGTAACCCATCGACCCTCATACTCTTGAGGTATTCGCGATAGCGATGAGTAAGCGTTTTGTCCCCGTTGTCCGAAACAATGGAGAGCCCCGAGGAAGCAGAGCCTCACGGATAATTCTTTATCCGTTCTGTCGGAAAGTGAATTGCTTTCCCTGATGAGTCGAAAATGACGAAACAGAAACTTATTTAATTTTTTCCATGCTTAAACATAACATGGAGACGGTGAGACGCACTAACCATCCAAAGTAATGCGGTAAAAAGTTTTCAAGGAATCACACTGCGCCCATAGGTGGTTCCTTTCTTTATCAAAATCTTGAGGGATGTTCGAGGTTTTATAGAAAAAATATTTGTTCATTTAAAAATGAAAACATGCAATACGTATTTAAAAGCGAAAAAGATGATCGTTACGGAAAAACTATTGTGCTTAGCGTAAAAGGCGAAGAGATAGAAGGCGCCACAGAGCAAGAAGTAGAGAACTTTATTGATGGTATGAAAATACTACTTGGCGCAATCCTACCGAGCCAAACAACAGGGGGAGACACTGTTTTATTTAATTTTGCAGGATGTAAAACACCTCAAAACCTTAAAAAATAAAATATGTAAAAAGCAACTAATTTTGGTTGCTTTCTTTATCAAGTCCGTATAATATGCGGATTTGTAGAGAAAAATCGTTCTTTCACCAAAAAAATAATAACGCCATGCAAATACTTTCTTATTTAGTGTTTTTTATTTTTACTACATTTTATGTGATGGATTTAACAATACTGACAAAGAGTTTTTTGATTAAAAAAATCAAGAACATCCTTATTTATGAAGACAAAACTTTCACTAATCGTGACCAGGTTATCCGAGGAGA
>JADZCK010000021.1 GCA_020851595.1 Candidatus Nomurabacteria bacterium
ATATGGCAAAAACAGTAATAGAAGTGAAGAAAAATTCAAATGAAAACAACGCAAGCGTATTGCGTCGTTTTTCCCGCAGGGTGCAAGAATCCGGAATTATACGAAAAGTAAAGGGATCTCGTTACAATGTTCGCAAGGAATCCAAACTAAAGATCAAAAAAAGCGCTCTTAAAAAAATGGAACGCAGAAAAGAAATAGAAAGGTTAAAAAAACTTGGCAAGATGGTTACGAAGTAATGTATGGAAGAGAAACTTTCTGTAATAAATAAAACAAAAGGCAAGCTTCCAAGCTTGCCTTTTGTTGATATAAAAAACGATATTTTGGGCAAAGAGTATTCCCTTTCTATTGCCTTTGTCAACAAAAAACAATCCCAAGAAATAAATAAAAAATATAGAAACAAAGACAATCCTACAAATATTCTTTCTTTTGATTTGAACAAAACTGAAGGCGAACTTGTCTTGTGTCCCGCAGTCGTAAAACGAGAAGCAAAGAATTTTGAAAAAAATTTCACACAATTTTTAGGATTTTTAGTTATCCACGGTATGCTTCATTTGAAAGGTTTGGATCATAGTAGTACAATGGACAGAGAGCAAGATTTATTTTTTGCAAAATATGATCAGAAATATTTCTGTGGGCATAGATGTAGGCTCGACAACGACAAGAGTCGTAGTCGGAGAGTTCTTAAAAGGAGAAAAGAATCCTAAGGTTATTGGCGTCGGTGAAAGCGAAACTCTCGGCATGCGACATGGCTACGTCACAAACAGTTCACTCGTAGCAACATCTATCGAAAATGCGGTAAAAATAGCAGAAAAAACCTCAAATATAAGAATTAAGCGTGCTTTTATCTCTTTATCTGGCACAACATTACGAAGTGAAATAAGTACGGGCGGAACAATAGTATCTAAAGCAGACGGAGAGGTTACAAGTTTAGATATAAACAAAGCGCTTCAAGACTGCGAAGATAATTTAAACTTGGATAATAAAAAAATAATACACATGTACCCTATTTCTTTTCGTCTTGATGGCAAAGAAGTATTGGGTAGGCTCGAAGGAATGCGGGGAACAAAACTCGAAGCCAGAGCTCTTTTTGTTACTTATTCAAAAGTTCACTTAGAAGACTTGCTTGGTGCTGTTGCGGAAGCTGGAGTAGAAACCATAGATGTGGTGGCTTCACCTGTTGCCATATCAACTGTTGCTTTATCTGAAAAACAAAAAATAGTAGGCGTGGCTTTGGTAGACATAGGAGACCAAAGAACTTCCCTTTCTGTTTTTGAAAACGGACTTTTGGTTTCTACTTACACTTTTTCTATCGGCTCTGGAGATATCACAAACGACATAGCTTTAGGTTTTAAAATTCCCTTAGAAAAAGCAGAAGATTTGAAACTCGGAAACATCACAGAAGAAATTTCAAAGAAAAAATTGGACGAGATAGTGGAAGCACGCTTGTGTGATATCTTTGAATCAATAGAAAATAATTTAAAGAAAATAAAACGTTCGGAACTCTTGCCAGCTGGAATTGTATTTGTCGGTGGTGGATCGGACACTCCAGGGTTGGTAGAATTATCTAAAACAACCTTAAAACTTCCTTCAAGTATCGGGAATACAGACATGTTTGGTAATGTAAAAACAAAGCTACGCGACCCTTCTTGGTTTACTGTATTAGGGTTATTAAATAATAAAAAAGAAAACACGAATTATTCTGATAGCTCACTCAATAATTTCTTCAAAGATGTAAAAAATGCAATAAAATCAAGCATAAAACAGTTAATGCCTTAGTATAAAAATCTAAACAAATTGACAATACCAAGCTTCATATTTTTGCTTAAAATGTTGCAATTTATTTAAACTTTACTTTTTATTGCTTTCTGATAGTGTATTATCTATATAAGATAAATCTTTTAACAATAAAAATATGCCAAAAATAAACCAAGAAATAGAGAGCTTTGCCAGAATTGTAGTAGTCGGAATAGGAGGATCTGGAAAGAACGCAGTTAACCACATGATCAATTCAAAAGTTAAGGGTGTGTCTTTTATTTGCATGAATACAGACACTCAAGACCTTCACCATTCATTGGCGGAAAAAAAGATACACATCGGTAAAAATTTAACTAAGGGATTGGGAGCTGGAATGGATCCTGAAATCGGCAGAAAAGCTGCAGAAGAAACTAAAGCAGAAATTCAAGACGTTATAAAAGGAGCAGATATGATTTTCCTTGCTTGTGGAATGGGAGGGGGCACAGGTACAGGCGCAGCTCCTATTGTAGCTCGCGCAGCTCGCGAACAAGGAATACTTACAGTAGCAGTCACCACCAAACCATTCTTCTTCGAAGGAAATCATAGAATGAAAATTGCAGAAAAAGGGATAGAAGATTTAGCAAAAGAAGTGGATGCTATCATCATAATTCCAAACGACAAACTTCTTCAGCTTGCTGAAAAAAGCACGAACTTCAGAGACGCTTTCGTAAAATGCGATGAAGTATTACGCCAAGCGGTAGAAGGTATTTCTGACCTTATCACCACTCCAGGAGTCATAAACGTAGACTTTGCCGATATTAAAGCCGTGATGGCAAATGCAGGAAGCGCGCTTATGGGGATAGAAACAGCTTCAGGCGAAAAAAGAGCAGAAAAAGCAGCTTTGGCAGCTATAAATTCCCCTCTTCTTGAAATATCTATACACGGGGCAAAAGGAGTACTGTTCGCTATTTCTGGTGGAGATGATCTTACAATAAATGAAATCCAAGAAGCTGCAAAAATAATCACAGAGTCAATAGATAAAGATGCTAAAGTTATTTTTGGAACTATTCATGATGAAAAATTAAAAAAAGGAGAAATAAAAGTCACAGTCATAGCGACTTCCTTCCCTGCTGATATGCCAAGAAAAACTCTTTTCAATACAACTACAGGACCACTAGTAAAAGATGAAACTCCAGCCACAATCAAAAAAGAAATTCATAATAGTATCCAAAGCAATACTCAACCCATCACCAGCAATATAAACACAAGTATGGCAAACAATGATTTCATTAAAAAAATGGATATCAATAAAAAAGAAACTGTCAGCGCTGTAAAAGAAGAAATAATTATTGAAGACGATGGCGATGACTGGAGCGCTGTTCCAGCATTTTTGAGAAGAAATAAAAAATAAGCTAGCAAGAAACTTGACGTATAGTGTATAATGAAAGTTATATGACTTACGATTTAATTATTATCGGTGGTGGACCGGCAGGGACTGCTGCGGCGGTTTATGCTGCGAGGAAGAGATTAAAAACACTTTTTATCACAGCTGAATGGGGCGGGCAGAGCGTAGTATCAGAACAGATTTATAATTGGATTGGTTCCTCTTCTATATCCGGAGCTGATTTAGCAGAAAACTTCAAAAAACATGTGTTAGCAAATACTGGAGATAGTTTAGAGGTAAAAGAAGGATACAAAGTAAATCACATTTCAAAAAAAGAAAATATTTTTTTAGTTAAAACAGATGGTAATGAAGAGTTTGAAACTAAAACGATTTTGATAGCAAGCGGAAGCGGTAGAAGAAAACTTGAAGCAAAAAATGCAGACAGGCTAGAACACAAAGGCCTCACCTATTGCGCATCTTGCGACGGCCCTCTTTTTGATGGTATGGACGTAGCTGTGATCGGTGGAGGCAATGCTGCATTTGAATCTGCCTCTCAGCTTCTCGCCTACTGCAAATCTGTAACGCTTATAAACCGAAGCGAGAATTTTCGCGCGGACGAAATAACAATAGAAAAATTAACGAAAAATCCAAAATTAACTATTATAAAAAACGCAGAAATTTTAGAAATACAGGGTGAAAAATTTGTAGAAGGACTGGTTTATAAAGATAAAATTTCTGGTGAACAAAAGGAATTAAAAGTATCAGGTATTTTTGTAGAAATAGGACAAATTCCAAATACTGATTTTGTTAAAGACATATTACCTCTCGATGAAATAGGCAGAATAAAAATAGATGCATGGAATCAGAAAACAGAAGTTCCTGGTATCTGGGCTGCTGGAGATTGTACAAATATTCTCTATCATCAAAACAACATCGCTGCTGGCGATGCTGTTCGAGCGCTCGAAGATATTTATCTAGCAATACACGCTAAGTAAATTAAAGACCCAAGAAACTAATTAGTTTGTAAACCAAAAAGGCTGGCCAAGCGAGAGCTTTTAACACCCCCAAAACTCCGGCCCAGAAAGTATCAGCGTTTTGGATATAATAAACAGCTGCGCCGATAACACCCAAACAATACACAAGCCCATTCGAGGTGCCACCTTTATTCTTTTTCCAACACTTACCTTCGCACATATTTTCGCACTTATTTTTTATTTCTTGTTCCATAATATTTATATTTTACCAAACAAAATAAAAGCAATCAATGGTGGCGGAGATGGGAGGATTCGAACCTCCGATGCCTTTCGGCATGCCGGTTTTCGAAACCGGTGCATTCAACCACTCTGCCACATCTCCACTATGTTTAAAACTCTGTGACCCTACAGAGAATCGAACTCTGATTACCGCCTTGAAAAGGCGATGTCCTAACCGTTAGACGATAGGGCCGAACAAAAACATAATAGCATTTTTATATTTTATTTCAACATAAACACATCTTCAATATTTTTTTGTTGTAATGATTTTGTTATTTTATACGCCAAATAGAGAGACGGATTGTAACGATTTTGTTCGAGTGAAATTATCGTCTGGCGAGTGACGCCGACTTTGGACGCAAGTTCTTCTTGAGTCATAGATATTTTATTTCTAAAATAAGCGATTTTTGTTTCCATTATTTTTTAATCTTTTTTATCAAGATAAACATTAGAAACTATCTTTGCTAAAAGCCCCGCGAAAATAGCGGCAAGAATCACAGGATCAACTTTGAGAGTTCCTTCTACGACCCCAGAAGCTGCCTGATACCCTACTCCGATAGCCAATACAGTAATAATCGTCCACAAAGCATTCCTCTCGGCGATAGCTTCGTGTATGCGATCACGCTCGTCTTTTGGCAAATGAATCATAATATCTACAAAATCAATACCTACGACAATAGCCCAAATAACGATGAGAACTATTCTCGTTTGATTTACTTCCCCAAAACTTGTAAGTAAAATAAAAGGAGCGATTGCTACAAAAACATAAACCCAACCCTGCCAGCAAACAGGAGTGAATCCCCAACCTGTATATTTTCTTCTAGCAAACCATTCGTTTTTTCTTATTATATTTCTTATCATATATTTATTTGTTTCCGCCAAAGGGCGGATCAGCCTGCTGGCTGAAATAATATTAGTAATGTAATATATTCTATACGTAAAAAATATATTACACAAGACCTATCTGTGGATAAGTTGAAAATATGCTTATAATTCTATATAATTTTAGACATGGATAAGGGTGAAAAACTCCAAAATCTGCACAATAAATGGAAAGAAGAATGCGAATGCGAACTAAAGAAAACAGCTACGCAAGCGGTAGCGGGTGTCGGTAACCCTGATGCAGAAATTATTTTTATAGGAGAAGCGCCAGGAAAAAAAGAAGACGAAACAGGAGAACCTTTTGTCGGAGCAGCAGGAAAATTCTTAAACGAAATGCTCGGACTCATAAATTTAAAAAGAGAGGATATTTATATCACCAACATTGTAAAATACCGCCCACCAAACAATCGCGATCCCCTGCCAGAAGAAAAGTCCGCCTGTAGAACTTGGCTACTCGATGAGCTTAAAATAATTTCGCCAAAATTAATAATATTTTTGGGTCGGCACGCGATGAACAACTTTTTTCCAGAGCTATAAATATCGAGCGCGCACGGAAAATTGTTAATTAAAAAATTTAAAGGAATGTCTACGGATTATTTCTTCCCTCTTTACCACCCAGCAGCAGCGCTTTACGACGGGTCAATGCGAGAAATTTTGATAGCTGACTTCAAGAAAATCCCAAAAGTTTTAAAAGAAATTGCAAAAAGAAAAAATTAATTCTAAGATATAGTTCTTATGCAGAATACAGAAAAAATAAAAATAATAATTTTGGCTGCTGGAAAAGGCACGAGAATGAAAAGCGAGGAGCCTAAAGCGTTGGTAAAATTGAAAGGTAAACCATTTTTACTACACATTTTGGACACCATTAAAAAACTGGATGAAAATATAAAACCTATAATAGTCGTAGGTTATAAAAAAGAACAAATCAAAGAAGTTTTAGGGGGAAATTATAATTATGCTGAACAAAAAGAGCAATTAGGTACAGGGCATGCTGTAATGTCTGCAAAAAAAACCGCAAATGAAACACCACACGAAACCGTATTAATACTTTCCACAGATCAACCAATCATCTCAAAAGAAACACTACAAAATATTATGACCACTCATCTTGATACAAATGCTACGCTCACACTGGGCACTGCCGTCGTACCAGATTACGAAGATTGGAGAGTTGCCCTATATTCGCATTTTGGAAGAGTCGTACGTGACACAAATGGCAAAGTAAAAAAGTTAGTAGAATTTAAAAACACAACTGACGAGGAGAAAAAGGTAAAAGAAGTAAACCCGGCTATATATATGTTTGACGCAGCATGGCTTTGGGATAATATTGATAAAATAGAAATGAATCCAGTGCGAAATGAGTATTTATTTACAGATATTATCAATATCGCATTTTCACAAAATAAAAATATTGAAGCAGTTCCAATAGTAAACCTTCTTGAGGCCTTGCAACCAAACTCAAAAGAAGAACTTGAAATACTCGAAAAACTAGTAAAATAATAAAAAAATGATATAAATATAGGATGCGCGGTTAGCTGTTTTGGTAGATAACGATAGTTATTTATGCACGATTAGCTGTTTTGGTAGATAACGATAGTATTGCAACGCGCGGTTAGCTCAGTTGGTAGAGCGACCCCTTGACGTGGGGTAGGCCACAGGTTCGAATCCTGTATCGCGCACTTTGTATGAAAATTTTAAGCATAGAAACATCCTGTGACGAAACAGGCATAAGTATAATGGAGGCAAAAGGAGGCATAAAAGATGCTTCTTTTAAAGTATTGGCAAATAATGCATCTTCACAAATTGACGTGCATATCCCCTATGGGGGAGTTTTTCCTGCGCTTGCAAAAAGAGAACATATAAAAAATTTGCCTATTATTTTAGAAAAAACCCTCAAAGAAGCCAAGCTGGATAAAAAAGAAAAACCAATAGACTTAATAGCAGTAACTTACGGCCCAGGTTTGGAGCCAGCGCTTTGGACAGGAATAGTTTTTGCAAAAGAACTAGCAGATAAATGGAAAGTACCCGTCATACCCGTGAACCATATGGAAGGACATATGGTTTCCCCTTTTGGAAAAGAAAAAGGAACTTTTAAAATTTTAAAAACAAATTACCCGGTACTTTCGCTTTTAGTTTCGGGAGGCCATACAGAATTGGTCTTGGCAAAGAAAGTAATGGACTACAAAATAATAGGGCAAACTGTCGACGACGCCGTGGGTGAAGCGTTTGATAAGGTCGCTAGGATGCTCGGACTTCCCTATCCCGGCGGACCACAAATTTCAAAGCTAGCAGAAGAAGTTAGACCAAAAGAAAAACAATCGCCTTTTTCTTTACCTCGTCCGATGCTTCATACTAAAGATTTTAATTTCTCTTATTCTGGTTTAAAAACAGCTGTTTTGTATTTAGTCCGTGATCTGCAAAAAGAAAATCCAAATATTTTACAAAATGAAAAAATAAAATCACAAATAGCATTGGAATTTGAAAATGCAGCCGTTGAATGCCTTGTTCATAAAACAAAAAAAGCTATAGAACAATACAAAATCAAAACCTTGATAGTAGCGGGTGGAGTCGCGGCAAACAAACACCTAAAAGAAGAAATAAAAAAGATAACAGGCAAAAAAGCAAAACTTCTTTTGCCAGCCAAAGAACTTTCTACCGACAATTCCCTTATGATAGGCATAGCGGGATATTTAAATTATATAAAAAACAAAAAGAAAGTACCTAGATTAAGTAGCATAAAAGCAACTGGCAATTTAAGCCTATAATGTGATATTATTTGAGCATGCACGAAAAACTGCTCAAACCTTACGACCCTAAAAATACAGAAGAAAGAATATACAAACTTTGGGAAGAAAGTGGTTTTTTTAACCCAGATAATCTAGAAAACAGAACAAAAGAAACTTTTACAATCATGATGCCTCCCCCAAACGTTACGGGAGTTCTTCATATGGGACACGCATTGATGATAACTATGGAAGATATAATGATACGTTATAAAAGAATGCAAGGTTTTAAAACTCTTTGGCTCCCAGGCACAGACCACGCAGCCATAGCAACTCAATCAAAAGTCGAAAAAGAAATTCAGAAAAAAGAAGGGAAATCCCGACATGATTTGGGCAGAGAAGAAATGTTAAACCGGATAAAAACTTTCGCACAAGAAAGCCACGACACTATAGTTTCTCAAATAAAAGTAATGGGAGCTTCTTGCGACTGGTCACGTGAAGCTTTTACCTTTGATGAAAAAAGAAATCTCGCTGTAAATACTATTTTTAAAAAAATGTATGACGATGGACTTATTTATCGCAAAAACAGAATTGTAAACTGGGATCCAAAAGGACAAACTACAATATCTGATGACGAGATAGTCTATGAAGAAAGAACAGCAAAACTCTACACATTCAAATACAGTCCAGACTTCCCTATTTCTATTTCTACAAGTCGACCAGAAACAAAAGTCGGCGACGTGGCTGTAGCCGTGCATCCAGACGACAAAAGATACGAGGAGTTTGTCGGTAAAGAATACGATTTAAAATTTTGTGGAGTACCTATCCATATAAAAATAATCGCTGATAAAGAAGTCGACCCTACTTTCGGCACAGGCGCTTTGGGTGTCACCCCTGCACATTCTATGATCGACTGGGAAATAGCAGAAAGACACGGATTGCCTCACCCCCAAGTCATAAATGAGTACGCAAAAATGATGGTTGGTGGAGAAAATTTACTAAACAAGAAAACTACTGAAGCTAGAGAAATAATAGTAGAATGGCTTCGCTCGCAAAACCTTCTGGAAAAAGAAGAAGAATTTAAACAAAATATTTCCACAGCAGAAAGAACTGGCGGAATAATAGAGCCTCTGCCAAAACTACAATGGTTTATAGATGTAAATAAACCAATAAAAGAAAGAGAGGATAAAACTCTCAAAGATTTAATGCGAGAACCATTTGAAAAAGAAGAAATAAAAATAATTCCAGATTATTTCTCTAAAACTTATTTTCATTGGATAGAAAATCTGCGTGATTGGTGCATATCCCGCCAAATATGGTACGGACACAGAATACCTGTATGGTATAAAGAAAATGAAATATATTGTGGAATAGAAGCGCCTAAAAGTGAAGGCTGGAAACAAGATGAAGACACACTCGATACATGGTTCTCTTCTGGGCTTTGGACATTCTCAACGCTTGGTTGGCCAGAAAAAACCAAAGACTTAGAAACTTACCACCCTACAGATGTACTAGAAACTGGATATGACATTCTTTTCTTCTGGATAGCTAGGATGGTTTTGATGTCAGAATATGCCTTAGGAGAAATCCCGTTTAAAAATGTATTTTTGCACGGCATGGTTCGTGATGCAGTAGGACGTAAAATGTCAAAATCTTTGGGAAACAACATAGAACCTATTGATATTGCAAATAAATTCGGAGCTGATGCTGGACGTATGGCACTCATCACTGGAACAGCACCGGGAACAGATAGCAAAATATCCGAAGATAAAATAAAAGGCTATAAAAACTTTGCAAATAAAATATGGAACGCGACGAGATTTGTTTTGGATAATACAAAAGATTTGGACATTTCTAGATTGTCAGAAATAAATTTAGATGAAGAAGACAAAAAATCAGACGAAGAGCTGAAAGCTTTGATGCAAGAGATAACGAAAGAAATGGACGAGTATAAATTCTACATTGTTGCAGAAAAACTTTATCATTATTTCTGGCATACTTTCGCAGATATTATTATTGAACGATCAAAGAAAAAAATCTTAGAGGCTGAAAAACAAAACACAGATGCAAATTCTGCAAAAGCTCTTTTGTTTACACAACTCACGACTCTCCTAAAAGCATTACATCCATTTATTCCATTCGTCACAGAAGAAATATGGTCGATGGTTCCATCTAGCAATAAGAAGCTTTTAATGGTTGAACAATGGCCATCTTAACAACAGATCCAAAAGTTTTACTTATAGCATTTGTCGGTGGAATTATCCCCTCTCTTTTATGGTTGTGGTTCTGGTTAAAAGAAGAAGAAAATCCTGAACCCAAATTATTGCTTACATTTGTATTTATTTTGGGAATGCTTTCGGTAATGATCGTGTTGCCAATACAACAATTTATACAAGATAATATAAATTCGTATGATGCAAAAATAATTCTTTGGGCGAGTGCAGAAGAAGTATTAAAATTCCTCGCAGTAATGATTGTTTTATATAAATCACATAATGCAGATGAGCCGATAGACTGGCCAATCTATTTGATTACTGGCGCCTTAGGTTTTGCTGCTCTTGAAAACACATTGTTTTTGATAAAACCACTTTCAATAAACGAAGCAAGCACAGCAATATTATCAGGACAACTTAGATTTCTCGGTTCTACCCTGCTTCACGCCATCACGAGTGGGGCTATAGGCGTAGCTATGGGAATTTCTTTCTTTATGAAAGATTGGCAAAAGAAATTGTCTGTCTTGGTAGGGTTTATTATAGCTATTGCCTTGCATAGTGCCTTCAATTTTTTTATAATGGGTAATGACGGAAATGATTTCCTAAAAGTATTTGCTTTTCTATGGGTCGTTACGATTATTATAATGTTACTTCTTGAAAAAGTAAGAAGAATGAGCGAATAAAATTTTGTAAAAATATTTTTATTAATTAATTTTTTTATTATATGGAAACAAAAAAAGATAAAAGAAGTTTTTTTGAAAGATTAACAGGTAGCAGAATAGATGAAGATTATGAAGAGCCAAAAACTCCTGCAAAAAATGAAAAGAAAAACGGTAACAATTGGATAGAGGAAGAGAACGAAGAAGCAGAATTATCTTTGGATTTATATCAAACTCCTACAGACATCGTAATACAAACAATGGTAGCTGGAGTAAAACCAGAAGACCTAGAACTTTCCATAGCGAGAGATATGGTGACTATTCGTGGTAAACGTGAAGAATCTAGGATCATAGATGAAGATAATTTCTTTGCAAAAGAACTCTATTGGGGTAGGTTTTCTCGCACCATTTCTCTTCCTGTAGAAGTAGAACCAGAAGAAGTGGAAGCAACTGAAAAACATGGACTTGTAACCATAAAAATCAAAAAAGTTGATAAGGAAAAGAAAAATAGCGTAAAGATACGCTCTATTTAGATAAATGGTTTGTTTTTGGTCACAAGTATTTTTCTGCTGAAAAATCTCGCGACCCACTCCTCGCGCCGTTGCGCTGCGGATTCACAAAACCTTCGGTTTTGTGCCTGGGGGCAGAATCGCACTGCCGACCTATCCCTCTTCAGGGGAGAGCTCTACTACTGAGCTACCCAGGCTTTTAATTTGCGATTTTCTTAAGAAAATCTTGGAAAGAATTATTAGTATTGTTTATTTTTTGTGTCGTTCCAGAAATAGAACTGTACAAATCTGCTACTTTATTTACGTAAGGCTCTATATAATAAAATACACCCAAAGCCACACCGATTATAATAAATATCTTCAGGTATAACCAAAAAGTAGCCCATTTCTGGACACTTCTGACCTTGTGAAGCATTTTATTATTCTCTTTTGTAAGAGCTAAAGTCTCTTCTAATAATCTTTTGGACTCAGGATCCATGGGAACATTTTAGCATAATTATTTATAAAATAAAAGCTCCAAATTATATACTATAGTCTTCTTCTATTAATGGAAGACCTAATGCTTTTCTGGCTTTATTTATTCTTTCTTGTTTGTTTTCAGGATTATTTTTATCTTTTACTTGTTTAGCATCAACAACGGAAAGAATTTCAGTAACATTTTTTAAACCACCTGGTCTAATGATGATACATTCGACAGAAGCTGTAACTGGTTCCTTCTTTTTATTTTCTCCTTCTCCGATTTCTATAAATCCATTATTAGCCACACTTTTTACTCTTTCAAATATTTGTTTTTGTATAAACTCATCAGACAAATCTTTTCCGATTTCCATAACTATTACGATCTCGTCAGATTTATCTCCACGTCTAAAAATACGATCTTCTTCTTTAGTAGCAGCTCTTAGAGAATTCGCTAAGGTCCTAAGAGCTTCGTCGCCGACTGGATGACCATATTTATTCCATTCTTTCAGATTATCTAAATCAAGAGCCATTAGAACCACCGCATATATGGGTGGCCTTTGTTCTTTGCCTTCTTTTTTTTCAAAATTTAATTTTTCTATAGAATCATTTAGTTTTTCTTCCAATACATTAAACTTAAAAAGTTCTGTCACAGGATCTTTTTCAAGTTTTTCTATTTTTGCATTAGCTTCTTCTAATTTTTTTTCAAGAATTTTTATTTTTTCTTCCAAAGAAGAATTTTCAGCGCTTGAATCAGATTTTGGTATATCTTCTGGACCAACAAGACGCATACCATGCCGATCTTTATTATTTCCTATAGTCATATTAATTTAAATAATATCACAATCTGTTTGAAGCACCAATTCCCAAAAGACCTATTTCTGTGCTAGATTATAGGCATAGTCTTCGTAGTTAAATGGATATAACGACTCCGTCCTAAGGAGTAATTGTCGGTTCGATTCCGGCCGAGGACACAAATCTTATTTATTCTTATTTCTTGTAACCCACCATTCGTCTTTTTTGTCGTTAAACCACCATCTATCTGAATCTGTCTTTACTATTTTTTCTCCTAGAATTTTTCCTTCTTTTGTTTTTAACCTTTTTACTGCAGACGGTATCCACGTTTCTGCTTTTTCATTTCCGATATCATATTGTTCTTTCAGAGAAAGAATAAATTCCAAATTGTCGGCATCTTTTGCAAGCAATGATTCTTTTGTTTCTCTTATTTCGTATTCTTCTATAAAGGCAGCAATTTTGTCTCCAAATGGAAGAGTGCTAAACAAATCCATAAATGCTTTATGTTCATCTGATTTTACATATTTTTGATGGACATAATTTAGATCAGAAGTTCTAGCTTCAGCAAAATCATGAAACATGCACATTTGTAACACTTTTGCAGTATCTACATCTCCTGCCATTTGCGCCAAGGCAAAACCGATATAAGTAGCACGATTTAAATGTTCAGCGATACTTTGGTTTCCACTTCCCAAAAAGAAAAATCCGCTTCTAGGCGTTCTAGCAAGCATTCCCGCCTCAAAAAGAAAATCAACTATTGCATCCGTTTCTGACGTTTTTATTTTTTTCATATTATGTTTATAAATTAATTCTTATAAACCGAGCAAACTAGCTATTTTAGGTTTATTAAAACCAACAATGATTTCATCCCCAATCACAATAACCGGCACTCCCATTTGTCCGCTTTTTTCTACCATTTCTTTTCTTTTTTCCAAATTGCTTGCTACGTCGTATTCTGTGTATGCTATATTTTTCTCCTTAAAGAAATCTTTAGCCATATGACAAAAATGACATGTCGGCGTTGAATAAATTGTTACGTTTTGCATAATTTTTTTATTGTTTATTTATTAATATTTTAATTATAGCATGCTTGTCAACTCCCCTAAATAGATATATATTTTAATGGTAAAAGAAATGAACGCGGGATTAGTTTAGTGGTATGATGCGACCTTCCCAAGGTTGAGACGCGGGTTCGATTCCCGCATCCCGCACCAATATCAAACTTTCCGATTTTTGCCCGACCGATTCGGCCGCGCGAAGCGCGGAAAGGTATGGAAACACTGGCTCGCCGCGCACGGCGCGGCTCGCCAAGCGCAGGTTCGAGCCAAAGATTTCTTTGGCAGCAACCTTTTTCTCCAAAAGGTTGCTATCCCTTGCGATTTTGACGAGGTTTGTAGCGACCTTTATCCAGTTTTGGAACGGTTCGAGCCAATCATTCTGCTTTTGTTCAATCCGCGCCATTTTCTCCTCCAGCGACTTCTTTTCGAACAACAAAACAGCTTTTTGCTCTCGGTAGGTTTCTCTTTCGATATCCTGTTCTAAATATCCGTCCAAAAGTCGCTGGAGCTTCGTTTGTATGGCGCGGATTTTAGTTTGGCTTTCCTCAACAAAAGCAGAAACGGATTGGGCGGATTTCTTTTTGTCTGCTTCTGCCATTGCGAACAATTTTTCCGCCCAATCCGCACGCAAAGAAACTTTTTGAATAAGGGATGATAACTGCCGATCTAATTCTTCTTCACGGGTGTAAGGTTGCGAACACTTCACTTTCTTTTTGGTACAACGATAGTAAATATGACCTTTCTGTTTTTCGGCAGTTATCATCATTCCGCATTCGGCGCAAGAGATAAGGCCACAAAATGCTTGTGGCTCGTTCTTTTGTTTGTGTCTCGGTTTTCCTCGCTGGTATAAAATCTCTTGCGCCGTATCAAAAAGTTTCTTTGTGATGATTGGCTCGTACTTGCCTTCGTGGAGTTCACCGCCATATTTGAATAATCCAGTATAGAAGGGATTTGAAAGGATAAAAGTCGCCCTCGTCTTGTGGATTCTCTTTCCACCGCGGGACATAATCCCGCGTTGCGCCAAAAAGTTCGAAATGTCCTCTAACCGCGAATTACCTTTTGCGTACAGCTCAAATGCTTGGCGAATAATCCGAGCTTTCTTGCGGTCAACGATAATACTTTTGTTTCGCACATCATTGATATACCCAATTGGCGCAACGCTCGGATATTCGCCTCTACGGACTTTTTGGCGCAATCCACGCTTCGTGTTTTCGGAAAGAGAATCCACATAGTATTTGCTTTGCCCAAAAGCGATATTCAACATAAATTTTCCCTGCGGTGTTGGCTCAAACCAAAACTGCGGAAACTTCAACGCCGCAATACGCCCGCAATCAATGAGGTAAATGATTTGTCCGCCGTCAACAGAATTGCGTGCCAATCTGTCGGGGTGCCAAGCCAAAATTCCGTCCGCCTCGCCATGTTCAATTCGTTTCAACATTTCGCCGAATATCAGACGGCCCGGAATTTTGGCTGATTGTTTCTCGGTCAATTCTTCAACAATGGCAAGGTTATTTTGCTTGGCAAAGGCGCGCAATTCTGTGATTTGAGCTTCAATGCTCAAAACTTGTTTATCCTCAACATCGGTTGATTTGCGGGCGTATAGGAAAAATTTATTGTTGTTCATATTTTTATAGTTGGGCAAAGTAAATACTTAAAATCGCAAGGGATTTCGAACCTGCGCTTGGCGAGCCGCGCCGTGCGCGGCGAGCCAGTGTTTCCATACCTTTCCGCGCTTCGCGCGGCCGAATCGGTCGGGCAAAAATCGGAAAGTTTGATATTGGTGGAATTATACAACTCTGCTCGAACATTTTTTGAACGGAACTGACCGCCTCCGCTTCGCTCCGGCGGAACGCTCGGGCGCGGCGGAATTCCCCCCACGCCCCCCTTCCGCCGCGCCCTCGCAG
>JADZCK010000022.1 GCA_020851595.1 Candidatus Nomurabacteria bacterium
AGGATTATCTAGATCACATTTAGAGAAAGTTTTAAATTCAATATTCTTAGCTTCGACTATCGCTCCAACAAAAGAAAAATTGAAAAATATCCTCTGAAAAAAGCCGTTGAAAATGTATCTTATGCCGCATTTTCTGTGAAAGATTTTGTGGCGGTACTCTGTCCAGTTGTTGTCTGATTCATAAATGAGTCTAAGACAGAGTTTGTGTTCGCAGGGTGATATGAGCCAACCAGTCCAGCGCATCACGTTCTCCTTTCAAGAGCTTTCTTTCTGTTTATAGTTTTACGCTTATTTAATAAAAAGTAAAGAGGGCTAGCTTTGAAAAGTTTTAGCCCCCGATGGTGTGAGAGAAGCTGGTTGTTATTTTGCGTTAGCATTGTGATAATGCTCTTCAGCGGGATGGGCGATGTCTGGGTTTGGAAACCTCTTTCTTTCCACCTCTTGTCAGCATTCAAGATGATAGAAGAATTGGACTAGTCTTACCCAGCTATCGTTGTCGAAATCGATTTCGCTTTTGCAAATCCAACAATCATGTTTGTACATGACTTACTCCTTTCTTTTTTAGAAGAAAACGGAACAGTTCTTATTAATTGTGGTCTAATTTTTAAAAAAGTAAAGTGCAAAAGTATTTCGTGCACTAAAAAGATAATCTGCTACAATAGGAAATAATATGTTAAATATGCTTAAAAACTTAAAAATCAAAAGGCGAATCATCACATTTCTTGCTAGAATGCACTTTTTTGGTAACCCGAGCTCTAAATTAAAAGTTGTAGGAGTGACGGGTACAAGCGGTAAAACGACCACAGTAACACTTTTGTATAGAATAGCGCTATCGCTTGGATACAAAGCAGGATTGATAAGTACTGTAGAAAATTTAATTAATGGAGAAAAAATTGAAGCTTCTTATAATGTGCCATCTACCACCCCAGATCCTATTTTTCTAAATAAACTTTTAAATAAAATGGTAAAAGAAGGATGCGAATATGTTTTTATGGAAGTAAGTTCGCATGCTATGGATCAAAATCGCGTCGCTGGTGTTCATTTTGCTGGAGGAATTTTTACAAATTTGAGCCAAGACCATTTTGACTACCATAAGAATTTTGAGAATTATTTTAAAGCAAAAAAGAAATTTTTTAGAATGTTGCCCTCTGATTCTTTTGCTCTTTCGAATACCGATGATAAATACGGTGATAGGATACTAGAAGGAATTGAAGCTCAGAAATATTCTTATGGATTTTCTGATGGTGAAGATTTTCACGGAGAAATAGGTAAATTGTATTCTGGGGGCTCAGAATTAATATTTAATAATAACGAAATAAAATCCAAACTTTTGGGCAAATTTAATGCGTATAATTTATTGTCGGTTTTTAGCGCGAGCTCACTACTTGGTTTTAATGAAGAAAATGTAATTAAAATTATAGAAACAGTAGAGCCTCCCCGCGGAAGGTTTGAACATTTTACTTCTCCAAATGGGGTTTTGATTATTGTGGATTATGCGCACAAACCTGATGCTTTAGAGAAAATACTTTTAGCAGTTAAAGAAACAAAACAAGCTGATGGCAGAATCATCTCAGTATTTGGTTGTGGCGGGGATAGGGATGTTACCAAGCGTCCGATAATGGCAAAAATTGGGGCCAAGCTTTCTGATATGGCAATATTTACTTCAGACAATCCACGAAGCGAAGATCCCGAGAAAATTATTAATGATATGAAAGAAGGATTAGATATAGAAGATTTTCAGAAAGTTAAAAATATACCAAATAGACGCGAAGCAATTCTTGAAGCAGTAAGAATAGCAGAAAAAGGGGACATTATTCTTTGTGCTGGGAAGGGGCATGAAGATTACCAGGAAATAAATGGAGTGAAATATCATTTTGACGATATGGAAGAATTTAAAAAAGCTTATGCAAAATAAAAAAGTAAATTATAAAGAATTTTTCAAGGATAAAAAGATAACCGTGATGGGGCTCGGTTTGCTTGGTCGAGGAATTGGTTATACGAAATTTTTGGCTGAATGTGGGGCGGATCTTGTCGTGACTGATTTAAAAACGAAAGAACAACTTGCCACTTCAATAAAGGCTTTATCAAAATTTACTAATATTCGATTTGTTTTGGGTGGGCATAGGCTGGAGGATTTTAGAGATAGAGATATGATTATAAAATCAGCTGGAGTGCCCATGGATTCTCCTTATATAAAAGAAGCGAGAGATAATAATATTCCGGTTGAAATGGATGTGTCCTTGTTTGTTAAACTCGCTCCAGAAATAACTGTAATAGGTGTGACGGGTACAAGGGGTAAATCTATGACGACTGCACTGATTTATGAAATTCTTAAACAGAATGAAAAGTTCTTAAAAAGAAAAGTTTATCTCGGTGGTAACGTTAGAGGAATAGCTACATTACCTTTGCTTAAAAAAATAAAAAGGGGTGATGTTTTAGTGTGCGAACTCGATTCTTGGCAGTTGCAAGGTTTTGGTGACTCGAAAATTTCTCCCCATATCTCGGTCTTTACTTCTTTTATGCCTGACCATATGAATTATTACAAAGACAGCATGAAAGATTATTTTAATGATAAAGCAAATATATTTAATTATCAAAAAGAGGAAGATGTTTTGATAGTACGTCCAGCAATGAAAGAATTAATTCCTAAGGACTTAAAGAGTAAACTCACAATTGCAAATGCTAAAAATGTTGCTGGTTATAAATTTATTGTGCCAGGGGAGTATCAAAAAGAGAATTTAGCTTGTGCTGTAGAAGTAGTAAAGCAATTTAATATACCAATTAATAAAATAAAAAAAGCTGTCAAAGGTTTTAAGGGGTTAGAAGGTAGACTACAGTTTTTAAAAGAAATAAAAGGAGTAAAAATATATAACGACAACAATGCTACGACACCAGAAGCGACTATTGCTGGTATCGAAGCTTTAGGAAAGAACAAAAGGAATATAATATTGATTTGTGGTGGGGCAGATAAGAAATTAGATCTGACTAATTTTGTGAAAGTTGTAAATAAAAATTGCAAAGCTCTCGTATTGATACCAGGTACGGGAACAGATAATCTTATTACAAATTACGAGTTAAGAGTTAAGAATGAAACAGGGAAAGATTTAAAAGATGTGTTTCAAAAGTCTTTAGGTTTTGCTTCACGTGGGGACATTGTTCTATTTTCTCCAGCCTTTGCATCATTTGGAATGTTCAACAACGAATACGAAAGAAACGATTTGTTTATGAAAATAATTAAAAAATTTCGATAATTTTATGAAAAAGCAAATATTATTTATACACGGAGGTTATACGTTTGGTAGCACAAAAGATTACTTAAATTTTCTGAAGAATTATGAATTAGACCCACATAAAAAGAAAAAATACTGGATAAATTGGCTAGCTACTAAATTAAAAAATTATGAGGTGTTGATACCTCAAATGCCTTGTGAAAAAAATGCCAAATACAAAGAATGGAAAATTTGGTTCGAAAAATATCTCCCTTTTATAAAGGATAAAAATTTAGTTTTGATTGGACATTCACTTGGGGCAATTTTTCTATTGAAATATCTGTCTGAAAATAGTTTGAATAAAAAAATTGGTCAGTTGCACTTGGTCGCTCCAGCTGTTTATGATGATGGCTTGGGGCCAGAGAAATTATCTACATTTAAATCTGATCTAAAGAAAATAAAAAGAATCGAGGAAAAATGCAAAGAATTTCATCTTTGGCATTCAAAAGATGACGATGTCTGCTTGTTTAAAAATTCAGAGACAATCAAAAGTATTATTCCAAGCGTGGATTTTCATGTATTTAATAATAAAGGGCACTTTAAAAATCCTTCGTTTCCAGAAATTTTGAAAGTTATAAAAAATAATTCATAATTAGTTTTTATATTCCGGTTATATATTATGGATATTAAACAAAAAATTAAAAGTTTATTTTATAAAATTATGCATCCGGTTTTAAAATGTTATTGGTTTATTTTTAGACCGGAGACACGCGGAGTAAAATGTCTTATTGAAAATAATGGTAAATTTTTGTTGGTTCGTCTTAATTATGCTCACAGAAAATGGACTATTCCTGGTGGTGGAGTTCATAAAAAAGAGTCTTTTTTAGATGCAGTAATCAGAGAGGCTAAAGAAGAAACTGGGCTTAATATTTACGAGCCTGTTTTTATTGGAAATTATAAAAGTATTATTGAGTATAAAAATGATACAGTCGAGGTGTATTTAGCTCATTCTCGTGATATTGTATACAAGATAGATCCTGTTGAAATAAAAGAAGCAAAATGGTTTTCGATAAATGAATTACCAGACGATAGAGCTGCTTCTGTAGACAGAATTTTTAAATTTTATGAAGAATTTAAATTTGGAAAGAATTAAAAAAGTATTTTTTATTGGAATCGGCGGAATAGGTATTTCGGCTTTGGCCAAAATGATGCTGGCTAATGGTATAGAAGTATCTGGTGTGAATGATGAAGATAGTCCTAAAACCTTAGATTCACTACGAGAAGCTAATGCAAAAATAATAATGCTGAAAGATTTTGATAAATTACCCGAAGCTGATCTTTACGTTTATAGTGATGCTTGGCTTTATCGTGGTCCAGAAATTATTGAAAATGCAAAAAAAACAGAAAAGCCAGTATTGTCTTATTTTGAAGCTCTTGGGCAGTTTGCTGATAAATATAAAGTTATAGCTATATCCGGCACTCACGGTAAAACTACGACCACAGCGATGATAGCCGATATGATGGTAGACGCAGGGATGGATCCTACCTGCGTGGTTGGTTCTTTTGTAAAAAAGTTTGGCAGTAATTTTAGAAAAGGGGATAGCGAGTATTTGGTGGTAGAGGCGGATGAATACAACAGACATTTTTTAAATTTTATGCCTTTTATTACCGCTATTACAAATATAGAAGCTGATCATTTGGATTGTTATAAAGACTTGGGTGATATACAAGACGCTTTTAGTAAGCTTATTGTGCTAACTAAAAAATATTTAATTTATAATTCTAAAGACACTAATACAAATGTATTAATAGGCGAGCAAGAAGGATTAAAAAATATAGATTACAGTAAATATTTAGATAAAGTTCCAAAGCTTTCTGTTCCTGGTGTTCACAACAGGATGAATGCAGCTGTAGCTTTGGCTGTGGCGGATGTTTTGAATATAAAAGAAGAAGTCGCCATGAAATCCATAAGTGAATTTTCTGGAACTTGGCGACGTTTAGAAAAAAAAGGGGAGACGAAAGATGGAACTATTATTTATGATGACTATGCCCACCATCCCACAGAAATAAAAGCAAGCCTAGAGGGGCTTAGGGAACTTTATCCAAAGGGTACTAAAAAAATTACGGTATTATTCCAACCACATCTGTATAGTAGGACCAAAGCTTTGTTTGAGGATTTTGTGAAAAGTTTTAGCGAAGCGGACCAAGCACTTCTTTTGCCTATATATTTTGCCAGAGAAGCAAAGGACGAAAGTATTTCAAGTGAAAAGCTGGCTATGGCTATCAAAGAAACAGGGCAGAATGTGCAGGCTTTTACCGACTTTGAGTCTGCTGAAAACTTCGTAAAATTCTTAACCTTAGGCTCAAATGACGTATTTGTAACGATGGGAGCAGGGGAGGCTTATAAGGTTGCCGATAAGATCTTCAAAGTAGCTTAAATTGTTGTCCACATCTCTATAATTGTCCAATTTTAAGTACTATTTGTCAATAGTACGTTATGGTTCAATACCTTTGCATCACCCAAGATGTAAAGTATGAACATGGCATACACAACAAATGAAAAGATTGGAAAGGTTCGGGTCCTTGCAATCCGAATGATGCTAAGTGGTAAAAGCACCA
>JADZCK010000023.1 GCA_020851595.1 Candidatus Nomurabacteria bacterium
TCATATTCCTTACCAAACCGGAAAGGAAAAAGATTCGAGACGAAATATCCCTTACTGAATCTTCTAGGGTTCCCACAAATCCTCCTTATGATTTATAGAACTATCTGAACTTGACTATATACGAAACAAGAAATTATGTAAATATAAATTTGTTAATTTTTACTTCTTCTTGAGCCATTCTTCATCTTGACGCACTAAAAGTTTGTCCTTATTCTCTTGGTCAAGAAGTATTATTGCCGTCACGCGTTCCATACGCATACCCTGCGAACCCTTTACCAAAACGATATCTCCTTTTTGCACAAAATCTTTTATGAAATTAGCAGCTTCAATAGAATCTAAAAATTCAAAGATATTTTTTTCTTTCATCCCTTCTTCTAGTGCGCCTTCTTTTATAGATTTAGACCTAGGACCCACTACCATTAAAATATCCACTTTGTCTTTCGCAATTTTGCCAATATTTTTATGCGCTTCCACCGTGTGACGCCCAAGTTCGAGCATGTCACCAAGCACAGCTATTTTTCTACAACTATTCTTGCAATCTATTTCATTCAAAGTTTTAAGCGCAGACTCACAAGCAAATGGAGAAGAGTTGTAAGTGTCATCTATAATCAAACTTTCGTTTATCCCTTTCAAAAGTCGCATACGTCCTGGAGGCACGTCGTAATTCTTTAGAGAATTTATCGCATTGATTATGTTAAATTTTAAACCATAAGAAAGAGTCAATGCTGCAAGAGAAGCATAGATATGATTTCTGCCAAAAACACCATCTATAACAACGGGCAAACTTTTACCTTCTATATCAACCCTAAAAACCACACCCTCTGGCTCACTTTTTTCATTATAAAAAATACTATCACTTGAACCCAAAATATCAGCACCTTCTTTAAAACCGTAAGTTATAACAATATTTTTCGTTAATGATTTCATTTCTAAGACAGAATCATCGTCTGCATTTAGGATAAGCAAACCATCTTTTTTAAGTGTTTTTATAAGCTTACTTTTTTCTTCCACAAGATGTTTACGAGAATTAAAAAATTCAATATGAGCTGGAGTGTCACCTATAGCTGTAATAATCACAACATCTGTCTTTAACCACGATGCTGTCTTTTTCATATCTCCTGGTTTACCGACCCCAACTTCTAGCACAAGCCATTCTGGATATTTGTGAGGCCAAATAAAAAGCCATAAACCTTTTAAAGTATTATGCAACCAAACAATAGGATTATTCCAGCCATTTGGAATACCAAGTACAGTAAGAGGCAAACCTATCTCACTATTAAAACTTTTTTCACTTTTGCGAACATATTTAAAAGAAGACAATACTGCATAGACAGCATCTTTTGTAGAAGTTTTGCCTACAGATCCAGTTATCCCGATAACTTTGGGTTTATATTTCCAAAGAACTAGCTCGGATTCTATCTTTAAAATATAAGTAATAACTTTTTTGAAAAATGTATGCATAAAATTTATCTATCGGGCGAAACATTGTAATAATTTAATAAAAATTTAGTAATATCTAAAAAAGGATCGGCCCAAGTGTTTGCTGCATAGGGCACTCCTTTGGGGTTTACAGCATATAAGAAAACTATAAATTTCGGATCATAAGCGGGAAAATAACCAAAAAATGAATGTGTGTGCCTATCTTTATAATATCCTCCGTTTACACTATCTGCAACTTGCGCAGTACCTGTTTTTACTGCAACACTGAAATGATCGAGCTTAGCCGTACCGCCTTTTATCGCCTTGTCCATAACTGTCACTAACATTCTAGATATTTCTTGTGAAGTGACTTTTGAAATTTTTGTTTGAGTAGTCGGATATGTAATAATTTTTGAAGTTCCATCGTTATATTTTATTTCTTTTACAACGTGAGGAACTACAAGCATTCCTCCATTGCCAAGAGAAGCAAGCGCCCGTGTAAGCCCTATAGGGGTCAAAGCTATACCTTGGCCAAAAGCAGCATTTGCGTATTCTATTTCGCGAGGGCTTGTCAAAATACCAGATATAAGTCCGCTTGTTTCGTTTGGTAAATCAATCCCGGTTTTATTTTTTATACCAAATGAAAGTAAATAATCGCGAAATTTTTCTTTACCTAGTTTTTGTTCGACAAAAACCATACCGGTGTTTAAAGATTGATTTAAAACTTCTTGCATACTTGTACCCGGACCCCTAGCTTTTTTATCAAAATTAAAAATTTCCTTTTTTTCGACTATTACTGAACCCTTATCGTTATATTTTGTATCAGCTGTGACGACTCCAGCGTCTATAGCAGAAGCCATCACGAGAGGTTTTACAACAGAACCAAATTCTAAAACACTTTCGACTAAAGGATTTGTAAAAATTGAAACATTTTTTACTTGAGAAAAAGTATTCGGGTTAAAGTCTGGTTTGGAAGTAAAAGCATAAATAGATCCGTCTTTTGGATTCATAATAATTCCACCGATGGAATCTATCTGATATTTATCTTTTACTTCACTTATTTTTTTTTCTAAAAAACCTTGTACTTGTGGTTCTATTGTAGTAACAATATTTCCCTCTCTTTCTTTACCTTCAAACAAAGTGTCATTTAAATTTGAAAATACTTCAGCAAAAAAATTCACATATGGATTATCTGCATTACGAGTAAGAACATCATTGTATTGTCTCTCCAAACCATATCGCCCCCCTAGTTCGTTACCTTTGTAACCAACAAAACCAAGCGCATGTGATGACATATTATTCCCGGGATAAAAACGCCACTTTTCTTTAAAAATACTGACACCTGGCAATTTTAACAAAGCAATAGCATCTGCATTTGTTTTAGATATTCTATTTGCTATTTCCTCATATGGATCATTTTTTGTACTAGCTTTTGTAATAAAATTATCATGATCAATTGTTACTATTTTAGATAACTTATCGTAAACTATTTCACTATTTGTAATTTTTGTAGGATTTATGGCCAATTTAAAACCTGATGTCTGAGTAGCCGCAGAAACTAATGCGCCGTCTTTTTGTTCAAAATAAATAGTACCTCGTTCATAAATATTTGAAGATGGTGTAGCATATTGTCTATCTGCTATTTCGCTATACAAATCACCACGAACTATTTGCACAAAAAAAAGCCTTGACAAAAGAACCAAAGCAAAAATTACTACAAAAAACAGAATTATCCTTGATCTTGGAAGAAAACTAGATTTCATTTTTAGCAAGTCTTAGACTACCAAGAGATTTACGAGTAGCAAAAGTCGCCTTTGTTTCTTTAAAACCCATAGAAGAAGAAAGTGCCATATCGATACTTCCAGAAAGAGACAAATAGGATAACTCTAAATCACTCACTTCGTTAGCTAAAGCGACAGCTTCTTTTTCTAAAGTTTTCCTTTGAACAATATCAAAAACTGTATTTCCTAAAATGAGAACATAACCAATAGCGAGAATGGCCAAAAGAGAAAGTAAAGAATTCAAAATCACTCTTTCGACTTCAATATTATTATTCATAATATTTACGTTTTGCATTCTTGTTTTCAATTGTAAGCTCATTTCTTTCATATTTTTAATTTTTTTCTAAAATTCTTAATTTTGCGCTTCTTGATCTTGGATTATTTTTTATTTCTTCACTTGTAGCTATTATTGGTTTCTTGTTTATTAAAATCGCTTTTTCTTCTTGTTGTAATTTTTTATAAAATCTTTTTACTATCCTGTCCTCCAAACTATGGAAGGTAATCACCGACATTCTTCGCCCCTTTTTTAACATTTCAAATCCGCTCTCTAAACCTTTTTCCAAAACTCTGAGTTCGTCATTCACTGCTATCCTTAATGCTTGGAATGTCCTTGTAGCGTAGTGTATCCTTCCTCTCTTGTATATACTTGGCACAGCACTTTCTATTATTCTTACCAAATCGAAGGTAGTTTGTATTTCTTCTTTTTCTCTAGCCTCCACGATAGCTTTGGCTATTCTTCTCGCATATCTTTCTTCCCCGTAACCATAGATAATGTCTGCCAAATTCTTTTCTTCCCAGGTATTTACTATTTCTTTTGCGGTAAGGTCTTCTTCTTTCAAATCTTCCTTCATCGTCATCAGAAGCGGTTCATCTTTCATAAAGGAGAATCCTCTACCCGCATTTTCTAGTTGGTCTGAACTCAAACCTAAATCAAAAATTATTCCATCTACTTTTTTATCTTCAACGACAGAACCAAGCTCACTGAAATTTGCATTTACAAAAGAAATTCTTTTTTCCATCCCTTTAAACTTTTCTTTCGCTTTTCCCCAAGCAGACTTATCTTGATCTATTCCAATAACTTTTGATTTTGGAAATTTTTTCAGAATCTCTACGCTATGCCCTCCTCCACCAAAAGTAGAATCTACAACGATCGATTCATTGTTTAAGTTTAAATTCAAACCATCTATTGTTTCTTTTAAAAGAACTGTCTTGTGAACACTCTGCATCTTATTTCCTCTCGCTTCCAAGCTTCTCAGCCAAACCATCTGCTTGCTTTTCCACGATTTCCTTATACTCCGACCACGCCTTTTCGTTCCAAATTTCTACTCGGTCTTCCACTCCGATGATCGCCGCTTTATCTTTCAAACCAATTCTGTCTTTCAAAAAGTCAGGTATCAGTATTCTGCCGATAGAATCCACTTCCACATCCGTCGCGCGTCCAAACATAAATCTGTTAAAACTTCTTTTGTCTGCTTTCAAAAAAGAAAGATCAGAATCTGTATCAGAAAGTCTTTTGCTTACTTTTGCCCATTCTTTGAGAGTAAAAATAAACAAGCAAGAATCAAGCCCGGGAGTAATTATAATTTTCTTGCCCATTTCTTTTCGAAATTTTGAAGGCAGCGAAACTCTGTTTTTTTCATCTATTGTGTGTATGTATTCGCCGATCAACATAAAAAATTATTTTTACTGTTTTTTAAATTTCCCACTTCTTCCCACTTGATATACATTATATTCCACTTATATAAATAACACCAAGCCCAAACTGTGGATAACTCGAGAAGCTTAAACACTTAAAAAACCCATACTAAATAATGGGTTTTTTAAGTGTTTGTTTATTTATATTATAAATTTTATTCCAAATTTTTCGGACGCATCAATGGAAACATTTGCGTCTCGCGAATTGGTTTGTCGGCAAGAAAAGCAAAAAGCATTTCTCCAAATCCAAAACCACAAGTAGGAGGCATTCCGTGTTCGAGCATTTCTACAAATTCCAAATCCGGCATCATAGCTTCTTTGTCCCCTGCTTTTAATAATTCTTGTTGTGTTTCAAATCTTTCTGCCTGATCTATGGGATCATTCAACTCAGAAAAACCATTACCTACTTCGGAACCAGCGATAATAATTTGAAATCTTTCAGTAAGTTCAGAATTCTCTGGCATTGATTTCGAAAGTGGAGAAACAAGTTTGGGATGCCCAGTCAAAAACACGGGACCAGAAATTTTTCTCCTGCAATATTTCCAAAGCGTATCGACTAGCCTCTCCATGGTAGTGCCATCATATACGACACCGAGTTTATCCAAAGTATTTTTAACTTCATCATAAGTAGTATCGAGCACATCTATACCAGTTTCTTTTTTGACAGTTTCTCTGTAATCAATTTTTTTCCATTCTCCCCCCAGATCAAATTTGTGACCTCTTGTTTCAAATTGCATCGTGCCGAAAACATCTTGCGCTATTTTTTTATAAAGTTCTTCTACAAGCTTCATTCCATCTTTATAATCTGCGTAAGCCCAATAGAATTCCATATTTGTAAATTCTTGCAAATGGTTAGCATCAGAGCCTTCATTCCTGTAAGCTCGCCCTATTTCAAAAGTTTTCGCGAAGCCAGCAGACATAAGCCTCTTTTGCCAAAGCTCCCCGATAGAAATACGCAAAAAAAGTGGGAGTTTAAAATCTTCATTGTAAGTCTTAAATGGAGTCGCTTCGGCTCCACCTGTCGTAACTTCTAGTGTAGGTGTTTCTACTTCCAAAAACCCATGATCTTTCATAAAGTTGCGAGTCGTCTCCCAGAATTTTGATTTCTTAAAAAGAAGATCTTTGATTTCCGGATTCATTAAAATATCCAAATATCTTTTTCGAAATCTTTCTTCGATATCTACGAGTCCGTGCCATTTTTCTGGAAGTGGTCGTAAACTTTTTGAAAGCATTCCCCAGTCTTTTGCTTCAAGAGTTTTCTCTCCTCTGTTTGTTTTGAAAAAAGTTCCTTGTATTTCTACAAAGTCTCCGATGTCTACAACTTCGCTCCAGAAATTTAATTTATCTTCACCTAAAACATCTTTTTTTAATAATCCTTGAAAATTTTCTGTACCGTCATTTAAAGTGATAAACACAATAGCGCCTTGCCCGCGTATAGACATTATGCGTCCTCCAATCCATTTTATTTCTTTATTCTTTTCTAAATCTTCAAAATTATCTACAGCTTCTTTGAGAGATATTTCTCTGTTTGACTCTGCGGGATAAGGATTCATTCCTCTTTCCTTTAAGAGTTTTAATTTTTCTATTCTAGCGTCCCTAATTTCATCAATTGAAGACATAATTATTTAAAAAACAAATTAAGACACACTGATGATTTTATAATTCACTACTCCGTTTGGAGCCGTGACAGAAACAGTATCGCCTTTCTTTTTTCCAAAAAATGCAACACCAAGAGGAGATCTGTTTGAAATTTTTCCATTTGCCATATCTGCCTCCTCAGATCCTACTATAACATAGTTTTTCTCTTCTTTGGTACCTTCTTTGACTACAATTATTTTAGAACCGATTTCTACTATATCTCCACCGCCTCCTTTTACTGTTTGAGAAACTTGCAAAATTTGTTCTATTTGAACAATTCTTGATTCCAGTTTTCCTTGATCTTCACGAGCTTGGTGATACTCTGAATTTTCTTTTAAATCACCCAATGATTTTGCATACTCCAAAGTCTGTAAGATTTCTTTTCTTTTTGGACCCTTTAGGTCTGCCAATTCAGCTAAAAGCGCTTGTCTTTTTTCTTCAGTTATATAATTTCCTGCTTGATTCATATATGTATATTATATTTTTATACTCAAAAGTCAATAAA
>JADZCK010000024.1 GCA_020851595.1 Candidatus Nomurabacteria bacterium
CACAAAGTTTTTCGGACAATTTTTCTTTTTCAAAATTTAACGGAATATCATAAATACTATCCACATCTGGGGCAGATATTATGCGGTCAGGAGTAATGCTACAAAACATAGAAAGCTTTTCTTTTCTTTTTTCATCAAGATCCACATCAGCGCGAGCCACAAGTATGTCAGGCTGAATACCAGAAGAATTCAAAGTTCGCACTGCGTATTGCGTAGGCTTCGTCTTCATCTCACCTACTTTTCCCGGAGTTGGCAAATAAGAAACCATTACGAAAATAACGTTTTTGGGATTTTCTATTTTTAACATTCTGGCTGCTTCTAGGAATAAAATGTTTTGATATTCTCCGATAGTTCCACCGATTTCTATGATCACAATATCCGCATTTGCTTTTTCCCCGGCCTTTTTTATGCGTCTAATCACTTCAAGCGGAATATGTGGCACGACTTCCACACATTTGCCTTTGTATTCCAAATTGCGTTCATTTGCTATGACAGTCTGATACACACGCCCCGTCGTCATATAATTTACCCGCGTTAAATTTAAATTTAAAAATCTTTCATAATTTCCCATATCTTGATCTGTCTCATCTCCGTCTTCCAAAACAAAAACTTCCCCATGTTCTGTAGGGTTCATCGTGCCTGCATCCACATTGATATATGGATCGATTTTTATCGCAGTCACATTAAGACCACGATTTTTAAGAATTAGACCAATCGAAGAAGCGGTAATTCCCTTTCCAACCCCAGAGATAACCCCCCCAACTATGAAAATATATTTGGTTTCTTTTTTTGCAGACATTTTTTTAATTTTATTTATTTAAATACTTCCTAATAGCCAAGAAGCTGGAAATAATACCTAGGATTATACCCGATAATAAAAGTATTGCAAAAATAGTAAAGAAATTTGCAATATAATAATCGTACATATTTATTCCCAAGAAATCCGTCATATTTTTACCGAGCCATAAAGTGGCCGGCAAGAAAAGAAACATCGTAATTCCAGTAGCTACAACACCATAAATAGTCCCCTCAATCATAAATGGCCCACGCACGTGCATTTTGGAAGCGCCGACAAGACGCATCACACCTATTTCTTCTTTTGATATAAAAATAGTTAAGCGAATAGTGTTGAAAGTAATAATTATAGAAATAATTACAAGAATAAGAGTAATCAGAAAGCCGAGTTTTTGCGCTCCATCTATGATGTTGTTCAATCTGTCTATTACTAATTTATTTTGATGATAATTTACTTTGTCTACGATAGAAGTAGAACCTATCACAAGAGCGTCATCGGTTTTCAAAAAGTTCGCAATGCTTTCATATTGAGAAACTTCTTTGGCTTTTATATTTAAATATGCGCCCAAAGGATTGTCCCCTATTTCATCGAGAGCTTGAATTGTAGGATAATCGTTTGAATGCCTCTCGCGGAAAAGTCTCAACGCTTCATCTTTGCTGGTATAAGACACACTTGCCACTTCTGGCATTTTCTCAAGAGAAGATTTTAAAGATAAAATATTTTCTTCTGGAGCGCTGACTGTGAAATAAATTGTAACATCTACCTTATCTTTTATTTGATTTAAGGAATATCGTAAAACCGCTTGCGAAAAAATAATGATAGTTATAACAGAAAGAGTGATAGTTACCACCAATACCGCTGCCCAAGAAACGACCCCTCCTCTTTTAAAGTTCAAAAATCCAGCTCTTATTATTCTCTTTAAAGTGGTTATCGCCATATATCAATTATAGCACTATTTATTGTGCTTAGTATCTCTGATAATCTTTCCGTTTTCCATAGTGATTACTCTTTTACCGACAGATTCTATCACTCCTCTATTGTGCGTAGTTAAAATAACGGTCGTACCTAAATCGTTTATTTTTTTTAAAATTTGCACTATTTCATGGGTATTTACAGGGTCTAGATTTCCAGTAGGTTCGTCTGCAATGATAAGTTCTGGTTGGTTTATAATAGCTCTCGCTATAGCTAAACGTTGTTGCTCTCCCCCAGACATTTGATCAGGAAAATGGTTTGCTCTATGAGCCAAATCTACAAGTTCTAATACATGCGGCACATCGCTTATTATCTCTTCTTCTGTTTTACCGACAGCTTCCATGGCAAAAGCTATATTTTCATAAGCCGTTTTATTTGATAACAATTTAAAATCTTGGAATACCACCCCAATACGTCTGCGAAGCTTGGTCAAATCTTTATTTTTTAATTTATGCACATTTATAGACTCAAAAAAAACCGTACCCTCAGTAGGAACATCTTCCGCAAGAATCATCTTGGTCAGGGTTGTTTTTCCAGCGCCAGAATGCCCGACAATGGACACGAATTCCCCTGCTTCAACCGTAAAAGTAACATCTAGAAGCGCAGTCGCATCTTTATATATTTTTGAAACTTCATTAAAATAAATCACCTTACTAGTTTATCACAAATTTTTCTCCGCCTCAATAAAAAGATCAAAATCACCGTCGAGGACAGCGTCAACATTTGAAGTCTCAGCTTCTGTCCTGTGGTCTTTAACCATTTTGTATGGATGCAGTACATACGAACGAATTTGATTTCCCCATTCTATTTCCGTATTTTTTAACTTCATACTCTCTTCTATGCTCTTTTTTTCTTCTTGTGCTTTTTTGAAAATTTTTGCGCGAAGAATAGCCATAGCTTGTTCACGATTTTGCTCTTGTGAACGTTCCGTAGAAGCGTGCACTGCGATACCGGTAGGAATATGTACTATTCTCACAGCTGTCTCTCTTTTATTTACATTCTGTCCACCTGGACCACCTGAACGAGCAAATTCTATTTTCAAATCTGCTGCTGGAATCATAAAATCTTTTTCTTCTAATTTTGAAAATTTTGGTAATACTTCCACAAGAGCAAAAGAAGTGTGGCGTAACTTTTTCGCATCAAATGGCGATATACGCACAAGCCTATGAACACCTGATTCATTCTTTAATGTTTTGTAAGCGTACTGACCACCTATCTCCACAGAAACATTTCGATACCCACCGCTATCATTTTTGTTCTCGTGAATCAAAGAAACACTCCAACCTTTTTTATTTGCAAACTTAACATACATAGAAAAAAGCATTGCTCCAAAATCTTCCGCGTCTTCCCCTCCTGCTCCAGATATTATCGTCAAAATCGCGCTGCCTTTATCGTATTTACCAAGACCTTCTTTTTTAGATTTTAATTCAGCAAGCTCTCGCAAAACATCTTGCGCTTTATTTTTATCATTCCAAAAATTAGCATCTTGCATTAATGCTTCAAATCTTTCGATTTCTTTTTCAATATCATTCATATCTTTTTCCATGGAGCCGAGAATGGGAATCGAACCCATGTTCCTACTTTACGAAAGTAGTGTTCTGCCACTGAACTATATCGGCTTATTTTTATTTTTAATAAACAAACGACCTTCTTTAGCTCTTTTACTTAGAGCTCTATTTTTTCTTCCATTTCCCCTGTTCAATCCAGCGTAAGTAGAACTTAGTGCATCACAATTTGGGCAAAGTAAACGAAGATTACTTTCGATATTATTTCTCCAATTACCATCAATATGATCCGCGACTAAAGGGACTTTTCCAGTTTTTGGATTAATTTTTGACCAACCACATAAAACACATTTATTTCCGAACTTATTACGCAAATATTTTTTCACATATACTGAGACGATACCTAATCCTTGCAAACCACTAACTTCTCCTCTCTTCCATTTTTTGATATAATTTTCACGCTGATATGCAAGTTGGCATAGATTACTACAATACTTATATGCTGCTCGTGCTGTTTCTTTTTCACAATTTAAACATTTTCCTCTGGGCTTTTTAGGATTCGACATGGGTTAAGTATATAAAATATGTAGACCAGTGTCAAACTTAAAAGTGGGTGTAAGTTGAAAAATTATTTTTTATATACACCTCTAATCTATCAATAATATCTTTATCTTTCTTTTCTCTCGTATTTATTCTATAACCATCTTTTACACTAAATTTATACGCTTTTAAAAAATCTTCTGATGTTAGGGTAAAAGCATTCTCATTTTTATATTGTATTAATTCTGAAAAATCATTTATTATTTTATCTCTTATTAATATATTTTTTGAAGCAAACCCAACTTTTCTATCATCAAATTCAAACTCGTGTTCTTTTTCATTTACCAAATTAAATCCTTTAGATTCAAATAATTTTCTAAATTCTTTCCACCTATTATTCATAAATTCATCTTCTATTAAAAGATCAATATCTGCAAAATCTTTAAAGTCACCCAAATAAGTAGCAACACCAAATGAACCATACACCACTGGTTTAATATCTAATTCTTTGAGTATTTCTAAAATTTTAGATAAAAATTTATCCATAAAATATTACAATCTAGAAAAATATAAGTATTTATGATACATAAGGGAGCCGTTGATCGGGATTGAACCGATGACCTCGATATTACCAATATCGTGCTCTACCAACTGAGCTACAACGGCATGATTAAATTCTTAACGACCTACCAAAACAGCTAAACAGCACATTATCTTTTTATCTACCAGAACAGCTACAACGGCATATTATCTTTTTATCTACCAAAACAACCACAACGGCATATTTGATTAATTATCCACATAATTCGTGTTATTGCAATCATATTTTGGTATAATTAAAAAAAATATGATAAATAAATTATTCATGAAAAAAATTGGGCTTCTGGTTGTTTTTATTTTTTTGCTTTCATATTTTTCTAATAATCAATATGCTTCAGCTTCTGCTACAGTTGGAACAATCGATCCTGTTTACAAATACGCATGGGGTCAAGATTCGGGTTGGTTAAATTTTGGTTGTGACAATTGCCAAGTGGTTGTCACCGATACCACTATTACAGGAAATGTTTGGAGTGTTCAATATGGATGGATAAATTTGCAGCCAGACACTTCTGGTGTCACAAACAACAGCGAAGGTGTGCTTGTAGGTTCTGCTTGGGGTAAAAATATTGGATGGATTGATTTCGCGGGGGTCAGAATAAATTCCAGTGGAGAATTTTTAGGTTATGCAACAGTTAAAAACGACAACAGTGTAATAAGTTTTAATTGTTTAAACACATCGTCTTGCGGAGAAGCAAATTTTAAAGTAAAAACAGATTGGAGACCAGCTAGTTCTCGAACAGGTGGAGGGGGTGGTGGTTATCCACCACCAATAATACCACCAATAGTTCCTCCAGTGGTACCACCGACTGTACCACCAATTCCTCCACCTGAAATACCACCAATAGTTCCTCCCGTAGTGCCACCTACCGTCCCCCCCACAACGCCGCCCACCATCCCACCAGTAGTACCGCCCGGCATAAATCCCCCACCAAATATTTTTCCAATTATTATTGGTCAAATAATTGACCCAATAATTACGACTATTCTTGACGAAATCACAACCCCAGCAATTAAAACCATTCGAAATGTCACAGAAAAACCAGTAGTAAAAACACTAGAAAGGGTCTCTGTTGCTGTTCCTGTTGCTATCTCTACGGCTGTACTTGTATCCGCCTTTGTTGCTGGATTACCATTTATAAATTATCTTTTTTATCTTTTAGCTGTGCTCACACAATTATTAGGAATTCGAAAAACTCCAAAACCTTGGGGCACAGTGTACGATGCTAAAACAAAAAGGCCAATTCCTTTTGCTCGAGTTGAAATACTAAATAGAGAATCCAGAAAATTACAATCTGTCATAACCGATGAGAACGGCAGGTATGGTTTTCTTATGTCTGATGAATTAGCCAGAAGTACGATAGAATTAAAAGCATTTAGAACTAAATACGACTTTCCTTCCAGGGAAACACCAACAGATATAGAACAACAATTGTACCCAAATATTTACAAGGGAGGACTTACAAATATATCTGGCGCTTTGACCAATTTTGACATACCGATGGACCCTAGAGATCCTGCGACTTCTCACAATTTTTATTTTGGAATTATTTCAGTTCAACTGAACAATGCATTGGTAGATATTGCGAACATTTTATTCGTCGTTGGAGTGGCGCTAGGTATTGTTAATTTTATAGCGAATCCAAACGGCACCAACCTCGCTATTCTGGGAATTCTTCTTGTTACATTTATTGTCAGACAATCTGGATTTAAATTAAAACCTTTCGGATTAACCAAAGACAAAATAACAAACGAAACTATACCATTTGGTTTTGTTGCGTTGCACACTCAAAACGGAGAGAGAATAAACTTTACTGTTTCTGACGACAAGGGACGCTACTTCTTACTTTCTAAAAAAGGAGGATACATATTGAAAGCCTACACCCCTGCCCACATCTTGCCCACCAGAACAAAAGAAGTTCCAATATTTACAACAAAGGGATGGGTAAGCAAGGAAATCGAAGTGTAATTTATGAAAAAAAACAATATAGAAAAAGTCGTACTTATAGTTCTCGATGGATTTGGTTTAGCTCCTAGAGGACCCGGAAATCCTATTACGGCTGTTCATATGCCCTTTTTAGATAAATTAGTTTCTTCTTATCGTTCTTATAGTTTAGTCGCATCAGGACTCGTAGTAGGGCTAGAATGGGGTGTTTATGGGAATAGTGAAGTTGGCCACGGAGCGATGGGTACAGGAAGAGTCGTGGTACAAAGCTTGGCACGAATAAATTCTGAAATTAGAAATAAAAAATTTTTCAAAAACGAAGCATTCATAAAAGTACTCGAACACGCAAAGAAAAATAATTCTAAAGTTCACTTAGTCGGATGTGTAAGCCCTGGTGGAATCCATTCGCACGAAGGACATCTCGTGGGTCTTCTCGATTTCTTTTCTCTAAATAATTTCAAGGATGTATATGTGCATATGATTACTGACGGAGAAGATAGCTTACCAGAAGAAGGAATAAAAAGTTTAGAGAGAATCAAAGAACCTCTTTTAAGATCTAACGCTAAAATAATATCGATCGGTGGCCGCAATTTTGCAATGGACCGTGTTAAGAACTGGGCTTTGATAAAACGAGCATGGGATGTAATGATACACAACAAAGGAAATACATTTACTTCAGCTGAAGATTATATTAAAAAATCTTATAAAGATAAAACTTATGATCCGGACATCGAGCCGGCAAGTTTTGTAAATGAAAAAGGAGAAAGCGTAAAGATAGAAGATAATGACGGAATAATTTTCTTTAATTTTAGAAATGATAGAATGAGACAGATCTTAGCCCCATTTCTTTTTAAGGATTTTAAAGATTTTGAAAGAGGAAAAATTTTAAAAAATCTTGCAATTACCACTATGACCAACTATGACGATAGCTTCGATGTGTTTGTCGCCTACCCTCCTGAAGTACTTAAAAACACATTGGGAGAAATCATAAGCAAAGAAGGATTAAAACAAATACGTCTAGCTGAAGGAGAAAAAGAAGCTCATGTTACCAACTTTTTCAACGGAGGC
>JADZCK010000025.1 GCA_020851595.1 Candidatus Nomurabacteria bacterium
GAATTTCAAAACACCAGAAGAAATGTTTACAAAAGAGATTTTGAAAACAAAAAAACCACTTTCTTGTGGTATGATGAATGAAGTATTAAAAACTAATTAGTGTTCGAATTCGGGGGTGGGGGTAGGAGAACAAACTAAATATACTTATAACATTTTTAAGAAATTTGGCAAACTACATTATTAACTCTAAATTTTTTATTAATATATAAAATATGTTAATATGCATTTATAATGCAAAAAAATAAACAAAGTTTGCAAAAGCGAGTATTCCGATCAGCTTTTTCATTTCTTAGATTTTTTTCTTCTGAAAAAGTTGAACCAATTCCAAAATTAATGAAGCAAACAGGTATTAAAATTGCATTCATTCACAACGAAAAACGTATTCATACAGGGATGCACACAGGAGCAGCACAGATTAATCGCCTTATGGCACAAACACTTGCCACTTTTGGTGTTCAGGTGCGACATTTTTACCCACGGCATCAGCTTTTTGATACGCCGGTACATTTGCGTGGAATTGCGAATATTCTTTTTTTCTATTCAATGCTTGAACATAAAAACGAAATTTTAAAATTTGATATTATTCAAGGTACAACATATACGCCTCTTCCCTTCTTGACGTTTAGTGTTCCCGTTGTTTGTCATTTTGGGTCTACTATTCGTGGATATTTAAATGCCGTACCACCAACAAAAAAATTATCAGTTTCAGAAAAAGGTGTTTTTCAAGAATTGGCGCAATTAAATATTATTCCTGAACTTGATTTAAAAACTTTTCGCCCCTTAGAAGACATAGCAGATATTGAAATAGTGTCAGCATTAAAAGCTACAGCTTGTATTGCCACTTCAAAAAAAGTTCAGAGAGAATTAATAGATATAGGTGTTCCTTCAGAAAAGATATGCATAATTCATAATGCAATAGAAGATTATTGGTTTGAGCCACAGAGAATAGTTAAGATTCAATCACCACACTTAGTTTTTTTGGGGCGTCTCGGTAATGATGTTTTTACTCTTAAATTAAAAGGTTTTTCTCGTTTAGTAAATTTTTACCGTGCTTTTCCTGATGTACCCAAAACCACTATTTGTATGACGACAAATCGCAAATTAAAAGAATGGCTTAGGGTAGCTTTCCCTAAACATTATATGTATGTCAATTTACGTAAAGATTTTATTCCAGGAGCTCTTGCTCCTCTTTTTGGGAGTATTCTTTTTCTTTCTTCTAGGTATGAAGGTTTTTCCTTGAGTCTGGTAGAAGCTATGTCTCAAGGGTTAGTGCCAATTTCTTTCTCGGTTGGAGTAGCCCCAGAGATTATAGTAAACGGAGAAAACGGATTCATTGTGGCTACAGAAAAAGAAGCAGAAGGACGTGCACGAGAATTGCTTTCCGATGATAATAAACGTATACATATGGCTAATGAGGCTAAAAAAACAGCCGAAAAATTTAAAAGTACAAATATAGCCACAAAACTTATAGAACTTTATCGAGATATAAAAAAAAATCACAAATTAAAAAATAAAAATAATGGTTTGAATTTATGATGTGATTTTTGTCAGTATTTTTTATTAAAATAAGTTTGCAAAAGTAATTATAAATAAAATACCGAGAGAGTTAAGAATAAAAGAAAGTAAAAGAAATTGCCAATTTTTTAGTTTGGTAACTCCTAAAAGACTAATACCGATTTCATCAGGAAAAGGGGAGGCGATAATTATAGCGCCTATTACAGGCACAAGCCAAATAAAATATGGAGTAGAAAATAATTTTGAAATATATGAACCTTCTAACTTTGTAAAAATAGGTTTTAACTCTTCAAACACTTTGTCTTTTAAAAAACGAAAAATAATATAATCACCGAGCATTGCTCCGAATCCTGCGAAAACGATTACCCCAAAAAGGTTGAGTTCTTTTGCGAGATAAAATAAAACTAAACTTGCGGGTGCTACTGTGAAAGTTGATACAAAAAATATTCCCGCTATAAATACTCCCCAAAAACTAAGATTGCTTATTTGGTGAATAATATTTTTAACAAAATTGCTATCAGCAAAATAAAAAAGTATCACTACGCTTATAACAAGTAAAAAAGTGTTCTTGTATTTCCAATTCTTGTATTTTTTTATTATATAATCCATCTCTATGAGTTATTGTTTAAATGACACAAAAGAAAGATAAACACCAAGAACTATTCCTACTATTATTAAAATATTTATATATTGAGAAAATATTTCGTGCCAATAAGTTCCTATTGCCATTCCAAGAAATAATAATGCTAATTTTAATAATCCAATTTGCCACCAGCTATATGTATATTTTTTAAATATATTCATATAAAAATTATAACACTAATAATTAATTTTGTGACCCATTGTATCACGAATTGGGATTTGATCTTTAGTCAAATTAGGGTTTTTTCGGATATTTTATTAATTAGATAAGGGACTGGGCAGAACTGGGACTGTGCCAGAGTACCACTTTTCTATAATCAACTTCCGTATCTCTAGCTTCAGTGGTTCTAATTCTGGATTTTTTATTTCTTTAAATAGAGCCATTAGTTCTCCAAAATGTTGATCAGCCATGTCGCGAGGTGTTCTACCATTTGGAGCAAGTCTTAGTACGCTTGCAAACTCAGTTCCAGGATCGGATTCCAGAATATTCTTTATTTGATACAAACACATTTCTACTTTATCTTTTAACTGTTCAGTCTTTTTAAAAAACTGGACAATTAGCTGTAGATAAAAAATCATACATAACATATCTCCCGCAAACGATCTCGAATTTTGCCATATATAATGTTGGCTCCATAAAATATCTAATTGTGTTGTCTCTGCTTTTTCCTCTGCTATTTGAATTCTGATTTCAGCGTAATTTATTCTTTCTTCAATTGATTTAGAGTTTGACAGAGATGTAACGATCTCTTGGAATTTAGTATTATATTCAGTTTGTTGTTTTAAAATTTTTTCATCGATTCGATCTTCTAAATTACGTAATTTTGTTTCTTGGTCCTCAATCTTTTTTTCGATAGGTTTTATATTAAAAATATAAAACGCTCCCCCGATAACAAAAATAAAGGTTATAGAAAGTGCTAAGTATGCAATGTTATATTGAATAACATCTGCGTAAATTATATTTTTTATTAAGGTTTCATTGGTTGGCAAGCTTTGTCCTAATAAAATATTTTGTTTAAAACCATAGTGAATTACAAAATAGATAAGGACTAAAAAAACAATCAAATAAAGTATTTTCGCTGATTTTTTAACCTCGTTTATTAAATTTCTCATGATCTGCATTATGCCATATAATACATGATTATGCAATCATTCGTTATGGTTCAATACCTTTGCATCACCCAAGATGTAAAGTATGAACATGGCATACACAACAAATGAAAAGATTGGAAAGGTTCGGGTCCTTGCAATCCGAATGATGCTAAGTGGTAAAAGCACCA
>JADZCK010000026.1 GCA_020851595.1 Candidatus Nomurabacteria bacterium
AGATTAAATACAGAGAAAGAACTATTTTAGATTATTTTTTGGAAGAGACTGAAGAACAATCCATCTAATATCGTCAGCTATTTCCACCTCCCTATCTGCTGGAGTTTCAAGAGTTAGAACTTCCGCATTTTTGGGAATATATCTCCTCGCACCACGAAATTTATCTTTACCCATAAATTTATGAAGCGAAGTTTCTATAATCCCCTCTTTTTTATTTGCAGCATGAACTATTGTTCCGTCACCGGTTGCTATACCAACATGACCAACGCCATTCGCGGGATCGTCATGATAGTAATCAATCCACCCAGAGACAAAAACAACATCACCCGCAATAATTTCATTAATTTTAACAACTTCACCAAGTTCTCGTTGTTGAATTGAACGCCGTGGCAACCAAATACCATGCATTCCGTAAAGCCACTTCATAAAACTAGAACAGTCAAATGTTAGAGACGCTTCGGAAAGTTTTGCTCCTCTCTGATATTTTGATGTTCCAACGCACTGTCGAGCAAGAGAAGTAATATCGACTTGTACTACACGAAACCCCTTGTTGTTTAGAATGTTTAAAATTTCTTCATGAGAAATTGGTAAGTTTAAAGAATCAAGAATCACGGCACAACGGTTTTTCACAGCTCGATATTCCATCTTCTCTCCTTTTTGTTTTGAGTTTTTTGTAAATAGAAAAAACAAAACGCCCGAAATGGGCGCCTTGTTTTTTGAGAGTCTCAACTTACAAAGTACCCAATTAAAGTACTTTCCCTGCAAAACTAGACCAAGTTGAGATTGTTTTATTCGTAAGCATTAAAAATTTATTTCACCTCTATCCCCATAGATCTCGCAGAGCCAGCGACGATATTGATTGCTCCTTCGTCGTCTTTTGCATTCAAATCTGCGCGTTTCTTGTTTGCTATTTCGAGAGCTTGAGCTCGGGTGATTTTACCTACTTTGGTAGTAGCATTCTTTCCAGAACCCTTTTCTACTCCAGCAGCTTTCAAAATAAGACCAGTGACAGGAGGAGTTTTGACAACGAAATCATAACTGCGATCTTCGTAAACTGTGATAGATACTCCGACTTTGTCGCCAGCCATCTTTGCGGTAGCAGCATTGAATTTCGTAACGAAATCTCCGATGTTTATACCAGCCTGACCGAGCGCAGGACCTAAAGGTGGCGCAGGGGTAGCTTTAGCAGCTTGGATTTGTAATTTAATTTTTTTGGTTATCTTTTTTGACATAACAATGTATAGACTAGCTTAAATTTTCTTAACTTGCAAGAAGTCGAGCTCGACTGGGGTTTCGCGACCGAACATGGATACTAATACTTTCACCTTACCTCTATCTTGATCAACTGAGTTTACTTTACCCTCAAGGTCCTTAAACGGACCGTCGTTTATGCGTACAGTCTCTCCGACAACCATATCGATATTGTGCTTGGCAGTACCAGAATCCATTTTACTAAATAAATAATCAACTTCTTCTTTTTTTAATGGCACAGGGTTCACTCCAGCTCCTACGAATCCAGTGACACGAGGAGTATTGCGAACAACATACCAAGAATCGTCGGTAACTATCATATCAACAAGAACATAACCTGGGTATATCTTCTCTTCTACTTCTACTCTCTTGCCGGCTTTTATTTTTATTTTCTTTTCAACTGGAACAATCACATTGAATATCTTATCGTTCATTCCAAGAGAATCAATACGCTGGCGTAAATTGCGAAGCACAACATTCTCGTACCCTGCGTACGTATGTATGGCATACCAATTTCGAACTCCTTGTGTTTCTTGTTTTGACATAAATTAAAATTACGAAATTTATATAGCTATTATTTTCTGTAAACCTTGTGAAAATAGAAAATCAAAAAAACCTAAATAGTAAGATATAACCACAGACAAAAGAATAACTATGATTGTATAGTATAAAGTCTGGTTTCTGGAAGGCCAAATTACGTGTTTCAATTCAGTTTTTGTTTCTTCAAAAAATTCAGTAATTTTTGACATAGTATAATTGATTTTATCTTATAAAAAAGCCCCCGGAAGGGCTCTTTTAATAATACTCTTTTTGTCTTAAATAGTCAATAAAAACACCAAAAGCCTAAGAACACAAATTTTATTTTATTACTTTCAGAATACAATCTACCATATCTATCTTTAAAAACTCCTCACAGCACGAACAAGATACTGGCTGACTTTACCACCACCACCATCAGTACCATCAAAAAAGAATCTAACATGCGCACTAGAATTATTAATCTCCGATGAACTCCAATAGAAGTAATTTAAAAATCCACCAATTGCCATCCTATTTAAATAAAGCTTAGACAATTCATCCCTACTCGGCAAATACCAGTCAGAATATCCCCCACCAGTATAAGCTCGAGCGACACCAGCAGCATAGCTTGTGGTAACTGCCCCTTGTGATGTAATTATCGTATCAGTATTTGTTAATCCTGTACCAATAACAGTGCCTGTTGCATTTGTTGTTATGTCACTCCCATTGTTCCAACGTATAATACTTCCTTGATCAGCCGTAGCCGCAATCAATCCATGGGTTTCTCCTGATACATATCCTAGATCTCCAGATTGTAAAATATATGCAATAATTCCACCTTGATAACTGACACCCACAGCTAAAACTGTCTCCGGAAACACCGCTGTAATTACTCCAGAATTAATTGGATTCGTAGCACTCGTTGCTCCAGCTATGGTGAATTGATTAGCTGTTACTCCAGTTAGGGTATAACCAGCAGTTGGAGTGATGGTTATAGTAGCCGTGTAAATAGTGTTTGAAGCAAACGTTACAGGACTTCCACTCCAAGTAACAGTACCGGTATAACCTGTGCCAGCAGTTACAGTGGTTACAGGGGTAGCTCCAGTAACCGGTGGTGTAACACCAGCAATAGCTGCGGTATTGATTGTAGTATCCGTCACAGGAAACACCGCGCTCACTACTCCAGAATCAGCACTATTCGTAGCCGTCGCTCCAGCAACAGTAAAGAAGTTTGCTGGGACACCAGATAAGGTGTAACCGGTTTTAGGAGTGATAGTAATAGTAGCAGTGTAGATAGTATTTGATGCAAAAGTTACAGGATTTGTGTTCCAAGATATGGTAGCGGTATATTCTGTAGTATCAGCTATGGTAGCGGTAGGGGTAGCTCCAGTAACAGGAGCTGTCACTCCAGCGATAGCTGCGGTAGCGATAGTGGGTATGAATGTAGCTGTGATTGATTTGTCATTAGTAACGTTAGTATCTGTTCTAGTAGCTGTTAGAACTCCATCACTCCAAATATCAAACACATAACCAGTATCTGGAGTAGCGGTTACAGCAGAACCATTATTTCCACTATTAATTCGCTGAGAAGCTATCCCAGTGATAGAACCACCCGTACCGGCTGTGTACGAAAGAGAATAAGTGGTGATGTGAATTCCACCGCCTCTTTGAAAGGTTTGAGTTCTAGGTATGGATATAGTATTAGGAGTACAAGATTTACCTGTGATTGTATTAAATAGTTCTCCTTGTGTGCAAGGTTGCTTAATTTCTTTCTTATTGAGCAAATCTCTAGTTAACTTCCCTACTATTCCATCTCCTTTTAGATTGTTTGAAGTTTGGAAAGTAATGACTGATGTTTTAGTGTTTTTACCAAACTTTCCATCTGCTGTTATGTTTAGTTTTTGTTGGAGACATTGTACTTGTTCTCCTTTCATACTTTGCTTGAGTGTTACGGTAAGAACACAATCAGTAGAAGCTTGAGAGAAAGGGGTTAAAGAAAAAAATATTAAAACTAATATTATTACGAGAATAAAAAATTTAGATTTCATGCTTACAATTATAACCCCCCCCCCCCGAAGATTTTGCAAATTTTGGTGGAGATAACTTCGTGATTTTAGATCCCAAAATCTAACAACAAAAAATACCCGCAAGAAAATACGGGTATTTTTTAATGAGAATATTTAATTTATGACTTATCTTATTTCGTAAGTTATTGTTACGTTTGAGGTGATTTTGTTCTCTCCTGTTGGAAGAGCTGGGGCTGGAGCAGTTGCGCTTTCAGCTCTGCTGTCCGCTTTCATTAGACCTGCTGCGTAGTAAGGATAATTGCCATTTTCAGAGAAATTTACGATTCTTACAAGATTTACTCCGAGATCTTTGGCGAGAGCCTCAGCTTTGGTCTTGGCTTCTTCGATTGCCATTTTTCTAGCTTGCTCTTTCAATTGATCTTCTTTTTCTATAGAGAAATCAGGTCCTGATATTTCAGAAATACCAGCTTCACCAATTCCTTTTACTATCTCGCCTGCTTTGGCTAGATCGCGAATTTTTACGGAAACATATTCTGAAACTTCATAGCCAGTAACCTTTGGTTCTTGCCTGCAAGGCATCATATAACTATAACAAGGAGTACCGTAATCATATTTTGGATATGAATTATAGCTCTCTGTCTTAATATCTTTCTTTGCTACTCCACTTTTTTCTAAGAAAGCAAGTACGGCTGTTTCTTTTGCGGTAGCTTTAGTCTGCGCATCTTTTACATCTTTAGAAGTCTCGCGAATTGTAAAGCTTACAGTCGCCATATCTGGAGCGGCAAATACTTCTCCTTTCCCGTCAAAACTCATAGTGTTTGATGCAGTAGATCCGCCACCAATAAATCTGTAATTCTTAATTTCAGAAACGGTCTTTGCTCCAAAGTAAATAGTTACTACAACTGCCAAAACAATCAGACTTTTTGCTAAATAAGATTTTTCGTTTGTTGAAAATTCCATAAAAATTATTTTTTAATTGCTAATAATTCGACATCAAATATTAATGTTGAGTTTGGGGGTATAACTCCAGGAACTCCGTTTGCGCCATATCCGTCCTCTGGAGCTATCGTAAGAGTTTTCTTTTCCCCTACTTTCATACCAACAATGCCCTTATCCCAACCAGCTATCACCTGTCCTGCGCCCAAGTTGAACACAAAAGGTTCTACGTGCTTAAATTTTGGATCTACGTTTGAATCAAAAACTGTGCCGTTTTCTAAACGACCAGTGTAATTCATCGAAACCACATCCCCTACTTTTGCGACTTCACCAGAATCAGTCGCTGTATTTTCTGCCACATTATTATCTGTTGTCATATTTGTTTTATTTCTTATGCTGATAAATATTAATAATCCTACCAAAGCTAAGCAGATTATGACTGCTAGAATTGTACTCATATATTTTTTATTTTCTTCCATAAATCTTACCCTGCAAAAGCAGAGCTAATTACTTTTTATTTATAATAATACACATTATAGACTGTATATTTTTTTACACAATGTTGACTTCTGGAGAAAGCACAAGGTCGAATTTATCTTTCACTGAAGCTATTATTTCATTTGCTAAATTCATTATTTCTTCACCAGTTGCCCCTCCATGATTCACCAATACCAAAGCCTGTTTATCGTGGACACCTACGCGGCCCACTCTTTTGCCCTTCCACCCACATTGCTCTATGAGCCAGCCTGCTGGTATTTTAATTGTTCCTTCTTCTTTAAAGAAAGGTATATCTTTGTAATTTTCTTGTAATTTATCCAGTTTATCTTGATCAATAAAAACATTTTTGAAAAAACTACCCGCATTACCTAAAACTTTTGGATCTGGCAATTTACTTTTACGTATTAAGGCAACTGCATTGCTTATATCTTTTGGGCTTTTAACTTCTATTTTGTTTTGCTCCAAATACTCAGCCAAAATTTTATAAGACAGATTCTTTTTTTCTTTTTTGCTCAATTTGAGAGTTACAGCTGCAATAAAATATTTGCCTTTTAGTTTGTTTTTAAAAACGCTATCTCTATATCCGAGTTCACATTCTTCTAAGCTAAAAACTTTCTTCTCCCCTCCCTCTATTGGAAAAGCTTCTACGTTAAAAAGAGAGTCTTTAAGTTCTGTGCCGTACGCACCGATATTTTGTATTGGACTTGCTCCGACTGTGCCAGGAATGAGTGCCAAGTTTTCAATTCCCCAATACCCGCGCTCTACTGTGAAATCAACAAAATCTTGCCAGCATTCTCCCCCCATAGCTCGAACCAAAACATTTTCATTGTCTTCTTCCAAAACATTTATTCCTTTTAATTTATTTACAATAACTATCCCATCAAAATCCTTTGCAAATAAAATATTACTTCCACCACCGAGAAAAATTTTCTTATTATCCTTAAATTCTTGTAAGCCAAAAAGCTCCACCAGATCAGCCTCTGTCTTGAGTTCTACAAAATATTTCGCATTTGCTTTTATCCCAAAAGTATTTAGTTTGGATAAATCGTAATTTTTCTCTATTGTCATTTTTTTATATTAGAAGTGAAATAATAGCGCCTATTCCGACCAAGGAAATTAAAACAAAAGTAAGCCAGCCTATTATATTACTTATTTTTTTATTTTTAAAATTACCCATCACACCCCTATCTCCACTCAAATGCACAATAAAAAATATCATAAACGGAGATACAATACCATTCAACACAGCAGAATAGATAAGCATTTTGATTGGATCAAGTCCAATAAAATTTAAAAGAATTCCTAGCCCCATAGCGACGATGATAACTCCGTAGAAAGATGTCGCTTGTTTTAATTTTCTGTAAAGGCCCGTCTTCCAACCAAAAGATTCAGAGATAGCATACGAAGCAGAACCCGCTAATACTGGTATGGCGAGAAGCCCTGTCCCCAAAATTCCCAAAGCAAAAAGCACAAATGCAAAATCTCCAGCAAAAGGACGGAGAGCAATAGCAGCATCAGAAGCAGTGGCAATATTTGTAATACCATTTGCATACAAAGTAGCGGCACATGCAGCAATAATGAAAAACATTACAATGTTTGATACAAACATCCCGGACCACACATCGATACGCATTTTATGAATTTCTTCTTTATTGTTGTCAGCGCGCCTCATAGCCACTGTCGTTTCTCCTTTTAATACTTCCTCTTCTACTTCTTGGGAGGATTGCCAGAAAAATAAATATGGACTGATAGTAGTACCCAAGGCAGCGCAAATAAGAATAATAATATCTTTAGAAAAGTGAATATTTGGAATAACAGTATTTTTAAAAACTTCCATCCAATTTATATCGACAGAAAAAGCAGATACGACGTAAGCAAAAAGAATAAGGGTAAGATATTTTAAATATTTTGAGTATTTTCTGTATGAAATAAAAATTTGTAAAAATAAAGAAAGGACAGCAAAAAATAAAATCAGAAAAATAAAGTTTAAATATGGGAAAAGCAATTGTACTCCTTTTGCCATGGCGCCCAAGTCCGCCCCGATGTTAAAAACATTTGCAAAAAGAAGCAAAGCTGTACACAAATAAAGAATTTTTTTGGAATAATGTTTCTTTATGTTTGCTGCGAGGCCTACTCCTGTAGCGAGCCCTATACGCGCGCACATTTCTTGAATAGTTACCAGAAAAGGAAAAGAAAAAAGAGATAACCAAATAAGGCTGAAACCCTGCGAAGCCCCCATCTGCGAATAAGTAGCAATACCAGAAGGATCGTCGTCCGCTGCGCCAGTAATAAGCCCCGGACCCAAAGTTTTCCAATATTCTACCGCCTCTTTTACTGGCTCTTCTTTGGCGATATCTTGTTTGAGCTCTTTGCCAACTTCCACGCTCTTTTCGAGTATTTCTGCCGGAGCGCTAAAAAGTTTCTTCAGAATATTTTTACTCATATTTTAATTATCGCATATTTTTAGTTAGTTTATAAGTATTTCCATGCTTCAACATTCCCAAATACGACTGCTTTGTTTCTTTTCTTGAATTATCTTTCAAACTCTTCAACATTCTTCTTTTTGTCACAGTTCTTAATACTCTATGATATGGAAATTGCACCCATCCAAGAAAATCAACTCCAGAAGCAAGAGTTTTAATAAAAACTTTATCTGGATGTATATTTAGTTTTAATTTGTTTTTTAGATAACCTATCATATATGATAGGTTAAACAAAAGCTCATTTTTGTCTTTAGACAGTATCACAAAATCATCCGCATATCGAACGTAATATTTTACTTTCAATTCCCTTTTCACAAACTGATCAAATTCATTCATGTAAATGTTTACTAAGAGTTGAGAAGTTAAGTTGCCTAGAGGTAGGCCTACTTCCGCTAGGTCTTTCCTAGCGGAGAAGCTATCTATAACTTGTGAAAGTAACCAAATAATATTTTTGTCTTTAATATATTTTGTTAAAACTTGCTTTAAAATTTCATGATCTATATTCGCAAAAAATTTTCTGATGTCACATTTTAAAACAAAACATGTTTTTGTGTTGTTTTTTGAAACCTTACAAGCAAAATCACGAAATCTGTTTATCGCTTTATGTGTTCCTTTCATTAGTCTGCATGAATATGAATCAGCGATAAATTTAGAATCAAAATACGGATACAAAATTCTGTAAATTGCATGGTGCAGAAGTCTGTCTCGGACAGTTGCTTTATGAATATTTCGTGGCTTCGGATCGGATATATTGAAGGCATAATATCCGCCATGAATATAAGTTTTGTTTTTTAAATCCTGATGCAAAAACAAAAGATTATCTATCACATGCAATTGAAATTCTTGCAAGTCTTTTTTGTTTCGTTTACCACGGAGAAATTCGTTCCAAGCCAGAAGTAAATTATCAACCGAAATTATTTTTTCAAAAGTTATTGCATTCATGTTATAATTCTACTATGAAGACCCCCCCCCGCAGTTAAATTATTGCCAGTTTTGGAAATTTTAAAGTCCGCGTACCTTTTGTGGCAAAACTATTTAGCACTTGTTCCTAAGACTTCAAAATACTCTCTAGGTAAAACGATAGATAAATATTTTATTCAGGTGATTGAGAACATCTTGATTGCTAGTTTTTTAGAGAAACAAGAAAAACAGCCATTTGTTAGAAAAGCGATTATTTCGCTGGATACTTTGAAATTTATTTTATACATTCTTTGGGGAATTAAAGGAGCAGATGTAAAAAAGTTTACCCAACTTTCTGAAAAACTCGCTGAAGCAGGCAAACAGCTTGGCGGTTGGCATGGACAGCTCGTAAAACAAAACTCTCCCGCTAAAGGAGAGAAATGAAAAGAGTTGTGACGGAGACCGGGGTTGTTCGAGTTCCAGTTGTTATCGAGCCAGTTCCAGTTCAGCACCACCTTGTCGTCGTTCTCGATGAGGTACGGCACGTTGTCGTCCTGGACAAACGTATAGAGTGCCATCTATGCCACCACCCCTTGAAATCTTTTGTAGATAGCTTGGAGTTGAATATTATTTCGCATCATAATGCGTCAGCATTCTATACCAAGTATTTTCATTTTTTATGAAGTTTCTGCATACACCACTCTATCCGAAACCTTGATCTCAGATATTCTCGATGCATGGATACTGGTTTCGGTTGCAAGCATCCGTGAACGCTTGCAGATTAACCTACTCCCATTTGAATTTTATCAAAAGAAAAACCGTCCTCCAAGCGGTTTTTCTTGCTTGTGAGAACGGTTGATATGAAAGGCTAAGGCCAGAGGATCCGAGAGATCCAAGTGGCCAAAGCCCGAGGACTTACTTGCGACGGAGACCGGGGTTGTTCGAGCTCCAGTGGCTATCGAGCCAGCGCCAGATCAGCACCACCTCGTCGTCGCTCTCGATGAGGCACGGCACGTAGTCGTCCTGGACACCTCGCCACCCGAAGACGACCTTTCCGGCAAAATGCCACCGGAAAAAGTCGATGTCCTTGGCCTTCACAGCCTCGAGCTCAGCGAGGTCAGCGAAGCTCGAGAGGAGGCCGGTCTCCTGGAGGTGTGCGTAGATCACGCACCCCCGGACGTACCTGGAACCCTGCTGCTTCTCGTGGAGCCACAGCTCTGTCCGACCCTCGACGATCGCGGTGACGATGTCGCCACCGCGCCGCAGGGAATCCCGGATCCCAATCAGTCGATCCCGTCCGGCCTGACCGAAGAGAGTGACGTCCTCTGGTGTCCAGTCGGCCGCCGTGAGGGAGTTACCGAGCTGACGCAACTGTCCTGCGGAAAGAGGTGAAGACATGTCTTTCTCCTTGTGACACATGTGCCACTTCGCTGTTTGATTTTGGCTTTCGCCACAGCTTTTAACTTACAAAATTATTTATATGCTAAAAGCTATGGCGAGTTTCTATTTTCACAACAATTTAAAAGAACAAATTTAATTCCCGTATTAAACACCTAATTTCTTAAAATGTCAATACTTCCATCACTATTTAATTTAATTATTCTTGAAGCTTTGCCAGATATTTCTCCCCCATCTAAATAAAAATCGATTGAATCACCAAAATATTCTTTAGCTTGAGAAATATTTTCTGCTGGAGGTAAACCTTCGGGGTTTGCAGATGGAGCTACAAGTGGGCCTGTTTTTAAAAGTAATTTACGAAGTTCTGGCACATTAGGAAACCTAAAAGAAACTCCTTTAATTATATAAGTAGTTGGTTCTGTATTTTCTGGAATTTTATATTGAGAAGCCTCAATTCCAAATTTTCTTGTCTCACTCCAATCACCGATAAGAGTGATAAATGGCTTACCTAGGGATCTTTTTTTTATTTTATTTATTCGTTCTACGGTTTTTTCATTTAATGCAAGCCCCACAATGCCATAAATAGTGTCAGTAGGCATTATAGCCACACCGCCTTTTGCTAAGCAATCAATTAAATTTTTATCTTTAAAATCTGGCATTTTATTTTAAATTAAAATTTCTTTCTTCCTCCCCCAAATGCTCTATCTCTATAAAACGCGAATCTTTTGGAATAATATTTTTTACATTTTCCGGCCATTCGATAAAAACCAAGTGTTCTTTGTTGTTTATAATTTCATCCCAACCCAAAAGCAATAATTCTTTTTCATCTTTAAGACGATACGCGTCTATATGAAAAAAGAATTTATAACCTTCTAAATTTATTGGGTATCTTTTCATAATCACAAAAGTAGGGCTATTCACTTTTTCTTTTATTCCCAAAATTTCAGCAACTGCTTTTGTGAAAGCAGTCTTACCTGCGCCCAAATCACCAGACAAAGCGACGATTTTAGCATTCTCTCGCGTATCTTTTTTATGCAAGATTCTGCCAATAAAATCTTTTGCTATTTTGAATGTTTCTTCCACACTTTTTGAAATCATACTGTCATGTTAGCATATTTTAGTGTATTATTAAGTCATACTTGTCCCGTACCAAATTTTTGATTACGGGATATAAAGATTAAAATTAATATTAAAATTTTGGTACTGGGATGATAATAAAGAAAATTGTAAAATTATTCGACAAATTAGAAGATAAAATACGCGGCAAATTGAGCCATTATCCTATTTTATACGCTATCATTGGAGGTATTGGAGTAGTTCTTTTCTGGCGAGGAGTGTGGCACACTGCAGACGATATGAATTTAGGAAGTATTATGTCTTTAGTCTTGGGAACAGTGATTCTTTTGCTCATCGGGGTTTTTGTTTCAGCATTTATCGGTAATCGTCTTATAATATCTGGGCTTGTCGGAGAGAAAAAACTTGAAGAAAAAGAGGAAGCTGAGATAGAATCCGAAGAAACTCAAATAAAAAATATTCAAAATAGTTTGAATAGAGTAGAAAAAAAACTTGAAACGCTAGAAGAGGAAATCGAGAAAAAATAAATTAAAATTTTTCTGAAATTTTAAAAGTTGCATACCCTAGCAAGCCGAGCTGTATTGTCGGCGTTATTCCTGTTTCTAAAATTGGAATAATTGGCATAAGTGCATTGTAAGCCCAACGGCTAGTATTCAAACCATACCACTCATTCAAGATAGCAATAACAGTGCCAAAAACAAGTATCAACCAGCTTTTGTTTTTCAAGAAATACAAATATAAAAAGGGTAATGAAATAAGAGTAATGAGCAAAGCATCAAAAAGAGAAGCTCGTAGCAAAATAAATTCTGTAATCTTGCCACCCATATAGTTATCATAAAGAAAAGAATGCAAATTTTCCCAAATTGCATTCAAAACAAAAGCTGTAATAAATATAAAAATTATTTTTTTCATATTTTATTGGGTCGCGTGGTCGCGCGCGTTAGGACGATATTCGAGCGAATCGACGATGCAACGATTTACATCCCGAGCTTCAAAGATTGTTACCCCACACCTGCTCTCACTACATCTAGTAAATAATCTAGGCTATAAAAAGAAAGTTATAAACTGTCTTGAAATTCACCCTTCGTCGCTTGAAAGTTGTTTATTTCTGTCTGAGACACAGCTTCGCCACGAGGAAAATCTGTAGTTAGAGGATTAATAGGTGACCCGTTTTCAAACATGGCATATTGAAGATGGGGACCGGTAGAAATCCCTGTTGATCCTACATATCCGATCACGTCACCTTGCTCAACCGTTGCTCCGGTCTCTACGTCTTTGGCAATCTTTGAAAGATGAGCATACTGAGTAAGGTAGTTCCCGTGTTTAACTTCAACTGTGATGCCCAAACCTCCCTTTGATCCTGCAACGGTCACTTTGCCATCAGCAGTAGCAATAACTGGTGTGCCTGAGTCAGCCGCATAATCAATCGCTCGGTGTGGTGTGACTTGCTTAGTCACAGGATTGGTACGCTTGTAACTAAATCCGGAGCTTATACGAGCGTAATTAAGTGGCGATTTAAGAAACTGGCGAGCAAGAGACTTTCCCTCAGAATCATAAAATTTATCATTGTAACGAAAAGCGGTATATGTTTTGTCGCCGTTTGTGAATTTTGTAGCCAGTATTCTTCCTGCGCCTGCGTCCTTGCCATCAAGAGTTCGCTTTTCATACACAACAGAAAAAGAATCTCCCTCGCGTATGTCAGTTGCGAAATCAATATCGCTTGAAAAGACATCTGCAATTCCCATAGTTGTCTTGTCTTCGAGTCCTACAGATTGTGCCGCTAAAAACAGAGAGTCGGTAATCGTTCCTTTGGCTGTCGCATTCTCAATCACATAAGGAATTTCTTCCTCCGTAGCAACGAAAGCATCTTCCTGCTTTTTTACATGAACCACCGTATCACTATTTAATGGATACTCCATCGCTGCAAATGCTTCTTGGACAAACACGAGCTTGAGGACCTTTCCGGCGTTCATTTTTGTAAAATCAAAAACATCCTTCGAGGAGCTAAGGATGGAGTACGCTTGCTCATGGGGAACATTCATACCAGTCATTACCTCGGCGAAGGTATCTCCTGGTTCAATTTTATACTCTTTTACTATACCCTGAGGTAGATCGCTCTGAGGCAGTAATTGAAGCGCCTCACCTTGCTTTGATACTGCTTTTACATTCTCCGATGCTCCAATTTTGATGCTGACGAGGGGGATGGTCGCTACAAGCGCGAGCCCAAATCCCCACAGGGCAAATTTCTTCATAGGTTATATATTGTAGCGAAAAATGCCGAGCTTATCAAGCTCCTAAAAGCCCTTATTCTATGAGGTTTTAAACAATCTTAGTCCGTTAAGTATTACCAGAATCGCCACTCCGGTATCGGCAGCAATGGCAATGCCGAGGTTCGATATACCAAAGACGGCAAGGACGATGAAGGCGAGCTTGGAAATGAGTGCTGCGGTCACGTTCTGTTTGACTGTACGGAGTGCTTTCTTTGAAAGTCCTACGGCATATGGGATGTTCAGGATGTTGTCATTCATGAGAGCAATGTCAGCCGTTTCAATTGCCACATCAGACCCTTTTGCTCCCATAGCAATACCGACATTTGAAAGTGCCAAAGAGGGGGCGTCATTGACTCCGTCCCCGACCATCGCCACCGATCCGTATTTGTCTTTGAGCATCTGAATCTTCTTCACCTTTTCATCGGGAAGAAGAGACCCGTGTGCTTCCTTGATGCCGAGAGTTTCTGCAACGTATGAAGCAGTGTGCTGATTGTCCCCCGTAAGCATAATAGAAGCCACTCCCATTGCAGTAAGTTTCTCAATAGTCTGCTTAGCTTCATCTTTTATCCTGTCTGAAATGGCAAGAGCACCCATGATTTTGTCGCCTTCGCTTACAAGGACCACGGTCTTGCCTTCACGCTCAAGCTTTTCTGTCTTTTCCAGAATTTCCTTGGTTGTGACACCATGGGCATCCATGAGCTTTAAATTGCCGACGCAGTGCTCCAGATCGTCGCAAACCATGCAGGTTGCCTTTCCACCTTTTCCCGCAATATTCTGATAATCCTGCATAGAGTGAGGATTGATCCCTTTTTCTTTTGCATAGGCGAGAATACTTTTCGAGAGCGGATGTGAAGAAAACTGCTCAACACCTGCAGCATCTTCAAGGACGTCTTTTTCTGTGAAGCCATTGAAAGCGATCACATCTGATATGTATGGCTCCCCGAGAGTGAGCGTGCCGGTTTTGTCGAACGCAACAGCCCTGACATTCTTGAGCTCCTCAAGATGCTTACCTCCTTTGATGAGCACACCTCGATGCGATGCTCCACCGATCGCCGACGTGATGGCGACGGGAGTGGAAATGACAAGAGCACATGGGCATGCGATGACGAGAAGCGTGATCGCCCTCTCAAGCCATATTGCAAAAGGTTCACCGGTTATGAGAGGTAAGGCAGCAGCAAGGATGAGAGCGATTACAACCACTGCTGGTGTATAGTATTTCGCAAAACTATCGATAAATTCCTGCGTAGGAGCTTTTGCCTTCTGTGCCTGCTCGACAAGGGCTATGATTTTTGAAAAAGTGGAATTCTTGCTCTCCTTAGTCACCTCAATTTCTAAATATCCATTTTCATTCAGGGTTCCCGCAAAAACAGTGTCACCTTCTCGCTTGTCCTTCGGAATAGATTCACCGGTGATAGTTGCTTCATTTACCGCTGATAGACCTTTAACAACTTTGCCGTCGAGTGGTATGAGTTCTCCGGGCTTTACCTGCACCTTCTGTCCGACAAGCACTTCGCTTACTGGAATAGTCTTTCCATCAAGAAGCGTTGCAGTCTGTGGCGACTTATGAAGAAGTGCTTGGAGTGCCCTGCGGGACCTGTCTATACCATAATCCTCAAATGCTTCCGCGAGTGAGAAAAAGAATATTACAGCTGCTGCTTCGGGTAGCTCTCCAAGATATATCGCACCGAGCGAAGCAATCACCACGAGAAAATCAATGTTGAGAAATTTCTGTTTTGTGAGTCCACGCCATGCGCCCTTGATTACATAGATGCCCCCTGAAGCAATGGCGAGGGAGTAGACCGCTGTCACTATCTCTGGATTGAATCCGGAGAGATTGAGAAAAAAACCTACAACAACGGAAATCCCCGCGACCCAGGTAAGGAGTTTTTTCCAATTCACACTCAATGACGAAACCGCAGACTTATCTGTCTCGGGTTCGCAATGGTCACATGTGTTGTTTTGGATTTGGCTTGGCATTGATTATTTGTTACCGCTCTTGCTCTTTGCGGCAGCCTTTAACTCTTTCCAAAAAGCTTTGTGTATCGACATTGTATCTTTCAGATGTTTTCTGACCAACTTCTTAACGTCGGTTTTCGCATCAGTGAATACCTCTTTGTGAATACGTACCTCTTCGTTAGTGTGATCTTTTAAAGATTTCAATATTTTTTGAATGTTCATGAATTTAAATTAGATTAATAGCTAACATAATACTTAATTTTAGCATTTGTCGTGAGGTCAGACACCCATTGCTGTGCTTCAGACTGGAATTTCTGTTGCTTTAGTTGCTCGCTGATCTGCTTTCTGAAATCCTCCATTTTCACATCTTTCGGAAGAGTAGCTTTTGAATCTTTGATGTATGCATCTATTTCTGCCTCGCTTACAGCCACTTTGTCAGCAAGCAATTTTTCAAGCTTCTTCTGAATGGTGATCTGCTCTCTTAATTTTTCTTCTGTAAGTCCTTGTTGAGCAAGCGCAGCTTCAAGTGTGCCTCCTTGGCTTGCTACCTGGGCTTTTATTTTCTCAATTTCTGCATCAATTTCTTCTTTTGAGACATCTATTTTCTGCTTGTTTAATTCGGTCTCGATAAGTTTTTTATCGATGATAGCCTCAAGAGCCTGCTTGCCACCTTGCTTCTCCAGTTCCTTGATAACTGAAAGACGGCTGATCGGACTGCCGTTTACCGTTGCGGCCACAAAGACACCTTTAGCAAAGAACAATGCAATGAGGATAAGAACAACTGCGACACCGATCGCAATAACGAGCGGTTTGGGCTTCTTAAATTTCAAGTTTACATACCCTGATTTGTGTTCTTGCGGGAAGTTCTGTGTTTCTAATTTATTTATGTCCTGTTCCATATTTTTATATCTTAATTATTAATTTTAAGAGCATCGTCTAACATTTTTTTGAATTCCTCATATCCTCTTGGATTCTCAATCTTTTTGCCGTTGAGGAAGAAGGTTGGGGTACCTTGAATGCCTAATTTTGTTCCAGTATTTTTATCACGTTCAATGCGATTATTAACCTCTTGCGAAGTTACATCTTGTTGAAATTTGGTGAGGTCGAGGCCAAGCTGTTTCGCATATCCTTCAAAAATCTCAGGGGTAGCGTTTTGCTTTTCTCCCCAATCTCTCTGGTTTTCAAAGACAATATCGTGCATCTCCCAGTATTTTCCTTGTTTGCCGGCGGCTTCAACGGCAGATGCTGATGTCATGCTGTTTTTGTGTCCGGGGAGCGGAAAGTATCTTACAACAAATTTCACCCTATCTTTATATTCTTCAGACAAGCGTTTTACCACAGGATAGTACGCGCCACATGCTTCACATTCGAAATCAAGATATTCAACAAGCGTGACTGTCCCTTCTTTATTCCCCTTAACCCAATCATCCGATGCAACCGTGAGAAGTTCACTAGTTGGAACAGTCGGTCGGGTCGCTCCATACCAGAAAAGTCCGCCAATTGCTCCGGCAATGACGAGTATCACCGCGAACCTTTTTGTCCATTTTTTAACTTTATTTGAGTTTTGATGCGACTGTTCTTCTTTGGCTCTTTCTTGCCGCCTTAGTTCTTTTCGCTCTTTTTTGGTGAGAGGTTTATTATTTTGTTCATTTAATTCCATAATGGTATATAAATTAATGTTAATTACTTAACGAGCTTTTCTGGTCCCACTGCCCGATCATATCTTCTGCCATCAAACATAATTGTGGGTATTTTGATCGTTTTTATTCTGTTCTCTACAATCTCTTTTTGACTAGCTAATCTTGTTTGTATTTCGCCTGAATTGACAGCTTGCTGTATCTTGTTGCGATCATCTTCTGAGTACCCAAAATCAGTAAGCCACGAAAGGATTTTATCTTCGGCCTCCTTTGCGGTATACATCGTGTTGAATTTTATCTGATAGTCCACATTGTCTGTATCTTTGCCAGTGAACATCCTTTCCAAAATCTGCCAATCAGCTGGTGTTTTTGCCGAAGGTAATGGATAGAGCTTCACCGCCTCCAGATATGAGGCAATCATTTTAGAATGTGGAAAGCGATAACCACCCGACTGTTTATTGTCCGGTATTGGGTATACCAGGTAGGTTAGGTTGTAGCGGTCGGCAAAATCAGTCTCCTTAATATTACCAAACAACTTGGCGCAGAATTTACAGCTTGGATCGATTATCTCAAGAGCGACAGATTTGCTAGAGTCATATGGTTTGTAGTAGGTGTTGGACTCGGAAATAAATTCGTTCGGGTTCCACTCTTTAAATCGGTTTGGGATCATTGTGATCGTCTCGCCCAAGGTAAGCACTCCGTCTTTAGCCCACATGAGCACTTGTCCTTCTTTAACTGACACCCAGAATCCTGGTTTTCCAGAGTTTATTCCACAACCCCCACCACCCAATGAACAGGACTCTGGATTATTTGGGTTACAAGTGTCATAGACGAACAAATTGAGACCACTATTAAGCACCACTAAAAGACTCCACATGCTTAGAATCACAAAAACCGAAGCCATGACCCCGATCCATCGGTCAAGAAACCTGGCCAAGCGTGGCTTGGTGATAATAAATTTACCCAAAAGCTTGGCCTTGGCTTCTTCCTGAAAATTAATATCACATGGCCGGAAAGTCATTTTCCTCAGTGTGCATTTCCAGGCTTTCTTTGCCAAAGATCGGTAGCTGGCTGAAAATATTCCCAAGATTGCGAAGATGATAAATGCTGCAATGCAAAACATATTTTTTATGAGTTAATGATAATTGTTTTAAGTGTCTTCACAAAGAACTCGACTTGTTCTTGAGTATTATTTAGACCGAGCGATACTCTCACCAAAGGCGGATATTTTTTCAGATTTTTCAAGTAATAGTGACAACAGAAATAGCCACTTCGAACCATGATGTTCTGTGTGGAGAGAAAAATTGCCAGACGATGAGCATCGATCTTGTCGGACCAGAAGCTCAAGATGGGACTCGGGGAACTATTAATGAGCTTAAGTGTCGGAATTTGAGATAGCTCATTAAAAAGAAACTGTGCGAGGTTTTTTTGGTGAGTATTCGTAGATACTCCTTCAGGCTTGTAACTTTTGAGCCAGTCGATACAAGTATTTAACCCAACTATTCCGGCAAAATCCTGAAGACCAATTTCCAGTCGACTACTCAAATCATCAGAATCAGATATTAGTCGGTATGTTTCGATTTCCACGTCTTCCACCATACCACCGCCGATAAATCCAATATCGAGTGTTGTGAGAAGTGATTTCTTAATGACAATCACCCCAATGCTGGGGCCGTACATTTTGTGTCCGGAAAAAAATAGTGCGTCAAAATCACTCTTTGAGATGATGTCCCAATTATGACTTATACCTTGGGCGGCATCAATGAGAATAATGCCACCTGTCTTGTGGAGATCATTTGCAATTTCCTTCAGATTCACAAGTTCCCTACCATCAATGTTTGACATGCTGTTTAAGACAGCAATCGCATTTGAAATTTTCTCCTTGTCATAAGACAATGATCCATTTTCTGAACGTTCCAAAACAACTCGTGGAATATTGAGCCTTTTCGCAAATGCCATGGTTGGCAGAAATACCGAGTTATGCTCAATGTCCGAGGTAATGATTTTCGCAAATCTCCGCGGTAGCTGACCGAGAACCAGATTTATACCGTAGGTGGTATTAAGTGTGAATGCTACTGCATATTCGGAAGGCGACTTACCTACAAAGGCCAGCACTTTTTTTCTTGTTTCTTGTATTTTCTCGTCCAATTTTATACCCCAGTCATACTTTACCCGCCCACCACAAGAGTTATATTCTTGATAATACTCCGCCATAGCATCAATAACCTGCTGTGGACGCATTGTTTGGCACGCTGAATCAAGATAGATAGTTTCTTTACGGAGATATTCGAAATTCTGAATATTATTTGTTAATTGTTGATTCATGACTATTTTTCTTGTAATGCCTGCTCGACGATTTGTTTTATTGAAGCATATGGCTGTGCGCCAGAGAGTGGATATTTTTTGCCATTTTTGGCAACAACAATACTCCACGGTGTGCCATTGCCACCAGTTGCTTGAGCATTTTGCACCTCGTCTTCTATGTGTTTATCGTATTTAGTACTTGCAAGACATGTGCTAAATTTCGTCTTATCTAAACCGACATACTCTGCGATCTTTGGTAGCTCTGCAAGGTCGAGTCCGTTGTTTGCAGGAGTGACTTCATAGAGGCGATCAGCATATTCCCAGAATTTGTCGTTTCCTCCCTGGTCGTTTGCACACTCAAGCGCAACAGCTTCTTTTCGCGCTTTAGAGTGAAGCTGATCAAGTGGAAAATGTCTGTACACCCAAGCTACTTTTCCGTCTTTGCCGTAGGTATCGATTACTTCTTTCATTGTTGTATGAAATCTCTTACAGAACGGGCATTCGGTATCCGAGTATTCGACTATCTTCACAGGTGCGTTTATATCACCTCGGATGTGATCTTTAGATGTGACAGGTGTCATCTGTTCTAGGTCACCTGTTTGCTGAGCCACTTGCTGTTGTTGTGGCTGATTTGCAGTACCGGCCGTAGGTGCTTTTCCACCACTGTAAATTACTGCTCCTGCAATGATTACTCCAGCAATAACTACAGCTATGGGCATTGCCAGCGGATGTGTATTTTTTTGTGTTTGTTGATTATTTTCTTCCATAGCGACATAAAGTTAATAGTAAAAGCCGCAGTCCGAAAAACTGACGGCCAGCATTTCTTTGCCGCTAGAAAAGTTTAGGGTTTAGAATACCCCTTGAGAAAGCTTCCTTTAGAGGATTCGGGATGGAGATCCTGTTTTTTAGGAAAAAGTTTCTGTATAAATTTGAAAGAGGCGGATTGGATGTATAAAAGATTTCACGCACGCCAAGCAATGCAAGCAGAGCGAGTAGAGAAAAGACGAGAGAAAGTGCTTCCTTTGCCGGAAGGACAGTAAACATATTTTGCCATGCCTGTATGTGCTCCATTGGCGACATTTTACAGATAGAGCTGTGGCCCGGCATGAACGGACAGTTGACCATCTTAGGTCCATAGTGACCCGACATTCCAAAGTGAGATAACCCAAAAAAAACCGTAAAGAGAGTGAGTCCTACAATAGCGAAAGTTAGGATTTTGAAGATTTTTGATCGCACGTTGTTAATTATATATTTTTATTGGCTAATCGTCATTACCCCACACTTGCGCTCACTATATCTAAAAAATAACCCTGAACCTCCATTTTGTCTGTAAATGCAGGTGACCACCATTTTCCACCCTTTTTAAATGGGGGTTGACCACCGTTTTTTCACCGTTTTTAAACGGTGCTACCCCACACTCTCACTCGATATATCGCACAAAAAGAGGTTCCCGTTAATTTCCCGTTATTACGGGAACTTGGAAAGGCCTACCCCACAGTCTCATTCACTATTTCGAGCCACTTCACCGATAACCGTAATCACCGTAATTTTGGACCGGACCAGCCCACCTGTTATTCTCCTGTTCTATCAGGTGAGTGCCCGCTAATTCACCGCTAATACGGGTAGGAGAAACAGGTGCTTATCAGGAGTTACAGGCTGCGAGGTTTTACCGTAAATGACAGCTTGCGATTATTTCACCCCACCTTGCTCCTCACTATTTCCAAGAACCTCTTTAACTTTCTGTGCGAGGTCACTCGGATCGAAGCGTCCATGATTGCCCAATCTCAAGAGCGGCACACCGACTGATTTGAGAATACGCTCGACTTCATGGTCCCGATCTTGTCTGTCGGAACGCTCATGCGTTTGGTCATCAAGCTCAATGGCGAGCTTCGGAGCGATGTACGCCCGGTCGCAGAGCACGAAATCTACCGACTTACCGTTGATGTGGCTGAACGCACCGCGCCAGTTCTGGCCGGTTACCTTATGGTCAACGATGGTTGGGAGATGCACTTGGGCGAAAATCAGATAGTCCTTGCCGACAGTCTGGACCAAAGCGTCATGGCACTCATGCTCTGCCCGGGAGAGGAAGAAAGGCTTTCGTTTGTAGAGGTAGCCTTTGGGACCAATTGGACCAGTGCCACCTTTTCTAAAAAACTCAATGAGTGCGATAGCTGCGATAATTATGACTAATAAAATAATAAGTTTTGTCATTGATTTATTTTTGAATCTGCTCGTAGTCTTCCTTATTTCCGATCATGCGAATATATCCCTCAGTACCGTCTACAGAAATAGCGCCGCATGCACATGGAGTCATTTTCTTATGCGTATTCCAGTAAATCTCTGTGCCACACTTTTTACACCTGATGTATGCCTCTTTCTTATTTTTCTTGTTGTAAGCATCAAACTCGTCTTTGGTGATTGGCCGATAGACTTTATCCATGATCGTCAAAAGTGCCGTCGCCTCGTCCATAGCGGTTTGATCATCGATATCCTGACCGGGATTCTCTTTACGCCAGATTGCTTTGTATTCTTCTAGTGCTTGTTTTGAAATCATATAATTTGGGGTTAGTTTGGTTATTCCTCGAATACTTGCCGAAAAGCGTACACGAGGGCAAACAGGTGGCAAGAAGGCCTAAGATAAAGGGGTGGTTTAACTCTGAAACTCCACCTCAAACGGATACATTCCCATTCCGCATGAACCTTGAAGCGTGCCGAGTTTTCCTTCGCCAATATCAATATCCGTTGCTCCTGACTGCGGTAAAGACTTGCTTATATTCAAGCTCGGAATACGAACTGATGACGAGCAGTCGAAGGTTCCTTTTGTGTTGAATCGAATGATTGTTGGAATGCCTGCCTTGGCAATACTCTTTCGTGGCTGATATCCGCCTTTAGCACTTATCTCTATAATTTGTTTTCCATCAACAATGGTGACATTGTTTGCATTTGCTACCTGTCCGGCATTACCACCACTTCGGGTGAGCATAAAAGCACCTCCAATGAGGACGACTGCAGCGATGATTGAAATGGTAGTTGCTTTCATAAGGACAATTATACTAGAAATTAAAGACTGGCGGTATAACCCCAATCACGACCAAGCTATTAATAAGATTGAAGAGTGCGAACATGATGACGATCAGTCCGGCCGTCTTGAAGAATACTCCGGCCTTTGAACTCTTTTGAATACTGAACGAGCTGAAGCTGATCAAAGCCAGGACTGGCAGTGTACCCAATGCGAATGAAAGCATCGTAAGTCCACCACTGAGGAAACTCCCCGTTGTTAGGGTGTAGAGCTGCATCGATTGCGTAAAGCCACACGGCAGGAAGAATGTTGCCACACCCACAAGAAGCGGAGTGAGAGTATGGTTGAACTTTGAAACCCCGTGCGCATGCTTTGCGATAAACTTTGGCATTGATGGCTGAAGTTTCTTGGCCCAATGGAAGGTATCAAGAAGATTGATACCGAGGATAAGCATTACGATGCCAATGATTAGACTCAAGATAAATGTAGCTGAGGTGTTCAGAGTAAAGGCTGAACCAATAGCACCAATTACTCCACCGAGAATAAAGAACGCTACTATTCGGCCACCATGGAACATGAGCTGAGGTCGTATCTTATCGCCCTCTTTTGCAAACGTTGCAGACATAGAGAGGACCAAGCCACCAACAACGGCCATACACGTTGAGAGCGACGCAATGATTCCGATCACAAAAGCTGTTCCGTAGGTTACGTTACCAGCACTCACAAGATTTACGATTCCCATTTTCTGCAGAACGACAAAGAGTACGGCAAAGCCGAGAGCGATCGGGACCGCAATCTTGAAGTCCCCCCATTTGGCATTATGTTGATGTTTCTCGATTGAAACTGTGTAGCCATGAGGCTTTAGCGGGATAGTCAGCTCTTCCGCAATTTGCTCTTCCGTCTTGTCACCGAACTCTCCGGTAACTTCTACCGAATGATTTTTAAGGCTTGATTTAACATGAGTGATATTGGGCAGGTCCCCAAGCTCGCTTTCTGTCATGAGCACACAAGCATTGCAGTGCATGCCGTGTACGTGAAAGGTTAATGTTTTCATGATTTGATAATATTTCTCAGGATTATATAACCTCTCCTTTTTTCTCAAGCATCATGTGATGGATGGTTGCAATCTGAAGCCATATTGCGATGAGGATAAGAATTGCCGAACATGCTAATGCATCCATTTTTGTAATTCCGAACACTAGATTGTCACCACCACCGATGAGTGTCCCCACAAATGCGATTACTCCAATAAAACCCGTGATAACACTTCCTACATGCATTACTTTTGATAGTTTCATATATTTTTATGTTTAATTATTTTAATAAGTTTATTTATACCAAGTTGCGTACCAGCCCTGCATTTGCTGAATCTCTTTTGCCTGGGAGCTAATAATGTTTTTTGCGAGCTGCTGCATTTCGGGCTGATTGCTTCCAGGTTCAAGCATGTTCGCCATCATGATTGCCATTTGATGATGTGGAATCATCTGCTCTATGAATGCCTTATCGAAGTCTTGTGCATTTCTAAGAGCAGTAAGGTCTTCTGACCCACCCATGTGCATACCACCTTGCGACATCATTCCGCCCATAATCGCACTACCTTTTGGCACATCTTTTCCAAACCAGTTCTTATACCAGCTTTTCATCTGCTGATTCTCAGATTCTTGTGCGCCTATAATCGCCTGAGCCAATGCTTTTATTTCAGGTCGCTTTGCTTTTTCTAAAGCAAGATTAGCCATAGCGATTGCCCCTTCGTGGTGAGGAATCATCTGTTCGATAAAGTGCTTATCAAGCGCATTTGCAGTTACAGCATTATTGGTTGAATCTTGAACAGTATTTGTGACAGTCGAGCCGCCACGCATCATTGGGCTGATAAACATCCCAAGAATGAGACCGACCACAATTCCTCCTATAACGAATCCAATTTTATTATTGTTCATATATTTTTATAGTTAAGTTAATAGTTACTCTCCGGCATACTTCACAGGATCGGCTGTAAAGTGATTCTTGCAGTGGATAGCGCAAAAGTAGTAGGTTTTACCTTTGTAGTCTGCAGTTGCCTTAATGCTGTCTGCATCAAGCTCCATGCCGCAGACGAGATCGAAAGCCACGTCTGGGTCAGCAGGGTTATGGTTTTTATTATGTTTGTGATTTTTTGTTTGCATAGATTTTTAAGATTAGAAATAGTAATAGAAGCTCTATGCAACGAAGGACTGTTTTCAAATAACGAAAGCCAACGGGTAATTTTCCGAGGACGACTGAGCTGGCGTTCCGGATCATGCCGGACTCGCCAAGATACCAGATTGGTTAAAAGTAAACCCCGATGTTTTATATAGATAAATCCTACGCTTAGAAATAGGGCCAAGAGTAATGCAAGGAGAAAAATAAACGGAATTGACGGGACCACGCTGAAGAATGAAATGAATGCCTGGATGTGATGGACCGACATCGCCGCAATGTTTTCCGGACATGGAGTATTGTCTACGGATGATGCAATACAACCTGTGGAGTGACCAATTCCATGATTCATTGAGGTAAAGCCAAACACCCCTATTACTAGGACACTTGTGATTATTAGTAATGAGAGGAGTTTTTTCATTATAGTTTTTTAGCTTTAATGCGAAGCGAGTTCGACACGACTGACACTGACGACATGGCCATAGCAAATCCTGCAAAGACTGGATTCAAGAGCCATCCGAAAACCGGATACAAAGCTCCTGCTGCAAGCGGTATTCCTACAATGTTATAGATAAAGGCCCAGAAGAGATTCTGCTTGATGCCACGCATAGTGATCTTTGAAAGCTTGATTGCTTTCACAAGCTTTGAAATATCTCCACCAAGAAGCGTGATGCCAGCCGATTCGATCGCCACATCTGTTCCAGTCCCCATGGCGATACCCACATCTGCCTGAGCGAGTGCAGGAGCATCGTTTACGCCATCACCAGCCATAGCAACCACTCGACCTTGTGACTGTAGTTCTTGAATCTTTTTCAGCTTATCTTCTGGAAGCACATGAGCGACTACGTCATCGATTCCCACTAGAGAAGCAATATATTTAGCTGCCTTTTCATCATCTCCGGTAAGCATGACTACTTTGATTCCGAGAGCATGGAGATTTTTTACTGCCTCGACCGACTCTGCTTTTATTTCATCAGCTACCATAACAAAACCGAGAACCTTCTCTTTGATAGAAAGAATGACTGGCGTTTTACCCTGGGAAGTGAACTCGTTAAGTTTTGCGGTATCAAAGGAAACCTTAAGATCGCTTACGAGCTTAGCGTTGCCTACAAAGTATTCAGTACCTTTAACTATTCCCTTGAGACCCTTGCCTTGTATACCCTCGAAATTTGAAATGTCTGATGTTGAAATGTTTTTCTCTTGGGCGTAATTTACAATCGCATGAGCAATTGGATGCTCTGATTTTTTCTCAAGTGAAGCGAGAATTGAAACAAGTTCATCGTCTTTTAAATCAGAAAGGTTTTGTATATCAACGAGTGTTGGCTTGCCCTTGGTAATGGTCCCTGTTTTATCAACCACAACTGTATTTACTTTATGGAGCTTTTCAAGTGTTGCTGCATCTTTAATGAGAATGCCTTCTTTTGCACCTTTACCAACTCCAACGATAATTGCCGTGGGAGTGGCGAGACCAAGAGCACAGGGGCATGCAATGACTAAGATTCCCACAAATGATACGAGGCCGAATGAGAGAGCTTGAGAAAAACCAAGATACTGTGAACCGATAATAAGCCATGCTCCCAGGGTCAGGAATGCGATTACCAAAACTATTGGCACAAAGATTGATGATATTTTGTCAGCGAGTGCTTGAATTGGAGCTTTACTGCCTTGGGCGTCTTCCACCATCTTTATGATCTGAGCCAGGAGAGTTTCGGACCCGACTTTTGTGGCTTTGAATGTGAATGACCCACTTGTGTTTATGGTTCCAGAAACAACACTGTCTCCAGTCTTCTTTTGTGCTGGCATCGGCTCTCCGGTAACCATAGATTCATCTACGAATGATGAGCCTTCAGTAATCACACCGTCTACAGGAATCTTTGCGCCTGGCTTAACGATAATGAGATCGCCATGCTTTACGTCATTCACTGAAATCTCCATTTCTTTTCCGTCACGAATCACCAATGCTGTTTTGGCTTGGAGATTAAGGAGCTTTTCTATAGCATCACCGGTCTTTATCTTTGATCGAGCTTCAAGATATTTACCGAGCGCGATAAAGGTGATAACCACGATCGTCACATCGTAGTATTGATACTCAACATTAATAAAAGGCCGGAGAACGTCTTCAAATGCGGTGACTGCAAAGCTGTATAAAAAGGCGGCACTCGTTCCGATACCGATCAATGTATCCATGTTTGCCTTGCCGTATCGTAGGAACCTGTAAAAACCAAGGAGGTAAGGCTTACCAACTACAAAGAGTATATATGTTGCAAATATTGGAAGAAGATGGTGAAAAAACTCTTTGATCGTATAGCTCATTTCTCCGACGACACCATATTGAGCAAGAATGTCCCATCCCATAACGATAGCCGCAAAAATTGCCAAAGGTATTGCCGAGATCACCTTTGTTCTCATATCAGCTACCTCGGCAAGTTTCTCTTTCTTTGACTGATTGAGTCCAAGGTGTGCAGCATGTTCATCTGCCGACATACCCATATCCTTAGCTGATTGATCACCATGCTCGTGTGACATCTCCTGGTCCAGAGCAAGAGAGTAACCAAGCGGTTCTATCTTCTTTGAAAGTTCTTGTGCGCTTATTTTTGATTCATCAAAAGCTACCTTTGCTTTTTCGGTCCCATAGTTTACTTCAGCAGAGTGAACTCCTTCGGTTTTCTTAAAGGTTTTCTCAATGATGCCAGCACAGGAGGCGCAATGCATTCCTTTTATTCTGTAAGTTTTGGTGGGATGATTCATATTTTTATTTACGCTTAAGCTTATAAACCTTAAGAATCTCATCGACCGCTTTCTTTTCGCTCCCATGCTTCATTTGATGAACAACGTGTGTGGAAAGGTGGTTTTCAAGAACCAGGCCTTCAATTCCAGTAAGCGCCTCTTTAATTGCCGACGCTTGAGTAATAATGTCGATGCAATACTTCTCATCCTCAACCATTTTCTGGAGGCCCCTAATCTGTCCCTCAACAATTTTTAATCGACGAATAGCTTTTGTTTTGATATCTTGTCTCATATACATACATAATACCCCCTAGGGGTATAGACTGTCAAATCAGTAAATGCAAACATTGGAAAAAAGGCGAATTCGTTGTAGATTTGTAGCAAATTACTATTACCATGACTCCAGCTGCCAAAATCAGGTTTGTGAAAAACCGAATTGAAGATCAGGTCGCCATAAGCCCGAAAGGGCCTATTGTTCTGCCTGTGCATGATATTTTCACTAATTCTTTTACCTTTCTGGCCAAGGAGCAATATTTGATACTCAAAAAACTTCAGGAGGACGGCTACATAAAAGGCCTCTTTCCTCTTGAGAAAAAGGAGGTCTGGTTTGAAATGACCGGCAAGCCTCTCGATCCGTTCGGCCTCATCGCCATGAATGCTGCCAAAGGCAGGAAGCCCGCGCGAGTGGCTGTAAAAGATACTCTGCTCATGACCAAGGAGCTTGAGCCCGACTTCGAGGTGAGCGGTCTTGCCTCATATTCTGACGGGACCATTCGCTACAAAGACACGATCGTCCCTCTCCGTGGCCAGATCAAGGATTTGTGCCGCCTGTTCATGCGCAATCCGAAACGGCTTATTACCCGCGAGGACATCAAGGAGAACATCATCGCCGCCGACAAGCGCAAATCTGTTCCGAAAATCACCATTTCCAAATATGTAAGCGAGCTTCGTAATTCATTGAGAGTTCATTTCAAGAAAGACGTGATCTACAGCCAGAAAGATGAGGGCTGGTACTTCGACCCGAGCAAAAAGAGCTAGAAATCCGATTCATTTCTGAATATTGAATGAGCGCACTCACCGAAACTGTGAGTGCGTTTTCATATTGAATACGCGCATTACTAATCTAGCGAAATTACTCTATGACAAGAAAATTAAAGCCTCGGTCCCACCAGGACGACGAGGCATCAGTGTTTACTACTTACGACCTTGGAGTATCGGCGGCACTCTTGTGCCTCGGGTACAAGCTTATTCGCTTGGACCGTAACGATCCTCGCAAGGCTCTTTTCGTATTCAAAAAAGATGCCGAAATCGATAGCCACGCCAATCAATACTTTTCAGATCAACTGAAAGTCAAAGCTCGGTCGTTCTTTGACAGCATCAAAGCATTGAAGAATAAGCTTTACTCCGAATAGCCATGCTGCTTTTGGACGTGGACATCAGGAAGTTCCAGGAGCTCTACAAGGCTCGTTTTGGAATGGATATAAGCAAAGAAGAAGCCCTGGCAAAAGGCACTCAGCTTGTGCGCCTGATGGAGCTTGTCTATAAGCCGATGTCCGAAGAAGAACACGAGCAGATCCACAAGCGACGGCTCGAAACGCTTCCCTTACTAGCACATAAATTACAAAATCATGAATCAGAATCTAGAGTCACTTACGATCAAAGAGGAACTCAACAAAATTAAGGAACGCATTACTCCACCCGAACCGATCACCCTCGATCAGGTTCGCCAAGTGTTGGACCTTACCATCAAAAAAGATGATGGAAATAAAATCATTACGTTTCTCGCCATGCTCGCCGCTTACACCGACAACGCGCAATTCAATATCAGTTTTAATGCTCCATCGTCATCAGGTAAGAGTTTTATTCCCCTCGAGATCTCGAATCTTTTTCCGCAAGAGGATGTAATGAAGCTCGCCGGAGCATCGCCTACGTCATTTCTCCACGAGAGTGGCGTGTACAAAAAGGAAACGAATGAACGTTTTATCGACCTCTCGAGGAAAATTATTATCTTCCTCGATATGCCACATGCGACCCTTTTAACAAAACTTCGATCTCTCTTATCTCACGACGAGAAAGAGACGAGACATAAGATCACCGACAAAACAGAGAAAGGCGGTACACGCACAAAGACCGCTGTCATCAGAGGCTTCCCGTCGGTTATATTCTGTTCGGCCAATGCCAAAATGGACCAGCAGGAAATGACCCGCTTCCTGCTTCTCAGTCCTGAAATAAATCAGGAGAAGATCCTTGCCGGTATTCATCAGTCCTCTCGCAAGGAATCCGACAAAAAGAAATATTATAAAGAGCTCAATGAGAATCCCTTGCGTAAAGCTCTGATCGAGCGCATCGCTTTAATCAAAGCTGCCGGTGTCGATGAGATTATCATCGAGAATGAGAAAGCTGTTCAGCAGAGATTCCTCTCTCACATACAAAATCCTCAACCAAGAAATCAGCGCGACATCAAACGTATCTATTCGATCATCAAGGCGGTTGCGCTTTTGAATGTCTGGCATCGTAAGCGCGAAGGCACTACGCTCTACGCATCCGAACTAGACATTGATACCGGCTTTGAGATTTGGGATAAGATATCGCTCTTTCAGGAGCTCGAGATATCGCCCTACCTCTACGAATTCTACTCGCAGATTATTCTTCCCCTTTGGAACCGGGACCAGATCGATGGGTTTGGCGATCCTGTATCTGAAGAAAAGAAAATAGGTGTTAGCCGACAAGATATTCTCAAGAAATATGCCCACGTCTATGGCGGTAACCTCGGCATGTTCAGACTTCGCTATGACTACCTGCCGAACATCGAATCGGCTGGCCTCATCTTCCAGGAACCGGACCCGAATGACCGTCGGCAACTCCTGACGTATCCAACAACTGCCATAAGAAAGCTTGAGAAAGCTGAGGAAATAAATAGTGCGTACGAGTCGGGGGTAGACAATGCCAAGCCTGAATCTGAGATAAAAGCCGAAGATGTTCCGTTCTAAGGGACTTGCAATTACCTCACGAAGAAGGTAACACAGCAACACCCTTTAGCATTAACATTACCCAATTATATGGCTACAAACGTTGAATATTTCATGTACGCCCGCAAGTCCTCTGAGTCCGAGGATCGGCAGGAGCAGTCCATCGAGGACCAGATAAACCGCCTCAAAGAGCGGGCTAATTCCCTTGGCATTTCAGTCAAAGAAATCTTGACCGAAGCTAAGTCGGCCAAACAGCCAGGACGACCTGTATTCAACGATATGTTGAACCGAATCAAGAAAGGTGAAGCTCAAGGAATTCTCTGTTGGCAGATAAACCGCCTCTCACGTAATCCAATTGATAGTGGCGCGCTCTCGTGGATGCTTCAGCAGGGTGCTTTGAAGGCTATACAGACGATGGAACGAGAGTACTTACCGGAGGACAATGTACTTCTCTTTAGCGTTGAAAGCGGAATGGCGAATCAGTTCATCATCGAGCTCCGCAAAAACACAAAGCGAGGCATGCATGGTAAAGCTGATCGTGGATGGTTCCCTTCCAAAGCTCCAGCTGGTTACATCAATGAGAGACTCGAACATACAATTCAACCTGATCCCGAGCGCTTCGATCTCATCCGAAAGATGTGGGACCTTATGCTTACCGGAAATTACACACCGGTATCGATAGCTGAAATCGCAAGCAAGGAATGGGGCTATCGGTCTCTGAAAAGTAAGCGGAGCGGTGGAGTCGAGATGGCTCCGAGCGTAATCTACAAAATGTTTAAGAATATTTTCTATACCGGTAACTTTGAATGGGGTAAGAAAATCTACAGAGGCAATCACAAGCCCATGATTACTCTTGAAGAATATGATCGGGTCCAGGCTATCTTCGGCAGGACCGGAAAGCCTAGAGGTCAGACACACGAGTTTGCATTCACCGGACTCATACGCTGCGGTCTATGCGGTGCTATGTATACCGGCACTGAAAAAACTAAGACGATAAAGAAAACTGGCAACCTGAAAACTTATACTTACTACCACTGTTCCGGCCACAAGAAAGGCGTGCCATGTCCTAAGCGGAATCCAATTAACCTCATTGACCTCGAACAGCAGATCGAGCTTCTGCTTGAGGAGTACACAATACTCCCAGAGTTTCAGACGTGGGCTATCGAGGCTTTGAATCGTAACAACGATAAAGAGATCGAGGAGCGTACTAAGATTTATGAAATGCAGCACAAGACCGTAGTCGAGTCGCAGACTGAGCTCGATAACCTGACCAAGATGCGCTACCGCGATCTTATCGATGACGACATGTTCGTAAAGGAACGCGATACTCTCAAAGAGAAAATTACCCGCTTACAAGCAAAACTCCGGGAAACCGAGGGACGTGCCTCAAAGTGGCTGGACCTTACGGAACAGGTATTCAGCTTCGCATGCTTTGCTCGAAAGGAGTTCGTTATGGGTAATCTCCAGCGAAAGCGCGAGATATTCTCGGCACTTGGCCAAAACTTCTACATCAAAAACGGGAAAGTTTTCATCACAGCCAACGAATGGCTCCAGCCAATCAAAGAAGCATACCCTGAATTTAGGGCTGAATTTGAGAGGTTAGGACTGAGAGAATACACTTCTGTTGAGGCGCGAAATGTCGCTTTTCAACAACTGATTCTCGAATGGGGTGCCTACAGGGATTCGAACCCTGACTAAGAGCTCCACAAGCTCTGGTGCTAACCATTACACTATAGGCACCATGTGTAATCTGAACATATTATTTATAGCAATAAATGAGGAGCATATGCAAGTTTATTTGCATAATGTCCGAATGCCATTGTTATATGGTAATCCATATAACAAAAAAAGTTGTAAAATGCTACTTTATATTGTGCGTTTACGCAAAACATATTTTGCTCCTTCTACCAAGATAACATTCAAAACCAACCACAAAAAAATAAAAGGGATAGCCCACAATGGTAATTTTGCAATCTTAAACACATCTCTCATAAAAGGAATAGTCATCGTAAGGGTAAGTAAGGTCGTGGCAATGACAATACTCCAAGTCAATTTCTTGTTTGAAAAAATATTGTAAGAAAAAATCGGTAATCTTAAGCTACGGAAAGAAAAAGCGATAATAAGAATATAAGAAGAGAAACACACAAAGAAAATAGAACGAGCGACAGACAGTTCAAGACCTATCTTGATCATAAAATAATACAAAACAAAAAGTAAAACAGAACTCAAAACTCCAATACCAAAAGTTAGCAACTTAACCTCTTTAGAAAAGATTAACTTTAATTCCTTGCCAGCGAATCTTTCGCCATCTATATCTTGATCGAAAGCAAATGCCAATGATGGGAGAGAACCAGTGAAAAGATTTACCCAGATTATTTGAAGAGCAGTCAAAGGTATCGGCAAAGAAAATATCAAACTTCCTCCAATTATAAAAACTTCATCAAGAGAATTCGACATTAAATAAACAAAGGTTTTCCTTATATTCCCCAGTATTTTACGCCCCTCATCGATAGCAAGGCTAATAGTTTCAAAATTATCATCAAGCAATACGAGATCTGCTGCGGATTTTGCCACATCACTTCCTGACCCCAAAGAAATACCAATATCTGCAGCTTTTAAGGCTGGAGCATCATTCACACCATCTCCCGTCATAGCTACTATCTCCCCTAATTTTTGATAAAGTTTGCCAATACGCAATTTATCTTCTGGGGTAACGCGAGCAAAAATTTTAATTTTTGGAATTATCTCAACAAGTTCTTCGTCAGACAATGCTCGCACATCTCCCCCGGACAAAACTTCATCTTCTTTCACATGCCAATTCAGATCTTTTGCTACAGACAAAGCGGTACCTACCAAGTCTCCCGTCACCAATACCATTTTTATGCCGTGTAACTCTATGTTTAAGATAGCCTTAGGAACTTCTGGCCTGATAGGATCTACAAAAGTTAACATGCCGAGAAATTCTATATTTTCCACTTCAGAAATTGAAAAATCTTTTCTAGAATGCTTTTTTTCTATTCTACCCATTCCTATTATTCTTTTCCCTTCTCTGCTTTCTTTTTCTATCCAATCTTCTATTTTTAAATATTCCTCTTTAGATAAGTTTGATTTCTTTAAAAGAATATCTGGAGCTCCCATTAAAGTATAAACTTCATCTTTTAGAGCGACTGAAAATTTATTTGTAGAATTGAAAGGCAAAACTAAATGTGATACAGGAGAAGAAAGAAAATTGATAGGAATATTATGAAGACGACAAGCTTTTGCTATATTCACTTCAAATGCGCGTCCTTTAAAAGACCATTTTTCTTTATCTTCATTTGGATTCTCAACAGAAACATCTACATTACGTAATGCTAATTCTAGTAAAGACTTCTGCTCACCAGTAAACCCCTGTTCTTGTTTTAAAGGATCACTCGAATTTAATAAATGGTGAGTCCCATAAATACCCGTAAGTTTCATGTCTGCCAATGTAAGTGTCCCGGTCTTGTCTGTCATAATTAAAGTGGTAGAACCCAGAGTCTCCGAGGCAGAAAGCTGCCTCACCACTCCTCTTTTTTTTGCAATACGCAAAGACCCTATGGCTAAAATAACAGTAAGAGCGATGGGCAAAGATTCTGGAACAGCTCCGATGGCTACAGCAGAAGACAACAATAGCATTTCTATAAAAGATTCCCCGCGAATAATTCCTAAAAACAAAATAAAGGAAACTATTATCATCACGACAAAGAAGATGAGCCAAGCCAAACGATCTACGCCTTTTTGAAGCGGAGTTTTTGTTTTGTTTGTTTTGGAAACTATTCCAGCAATTTGTCCTATTTCAGTATCGTTCCCTGTCGCCACGACGACAGCGATAGCATATCCTTGTACGACGAGAGTACCGGCGTGAGCAATATTTTTCCTCTCAGCTACAAGAGCGCTAATATTTAAAACCTCTTCGTTTTTTTCTACAGGCAAAGCTTCCCCCGTCAATATAGCCTCATCAACTCTGAAATTGTTTACAGATAAAATCCTTGCATCAGCAGGGACACGAGAACCGTATGAAAGTTTGATGACATCTCCTTGTACGATTAATTCAGAATCTATTTCTTGCTCTATCCCATTTCTTATCACTCGCGCCCTATCTTTTATATATGTTTTTAATTTATCTAAAGTATTTTCTGCATTATATTCATGAAAAAATCCAAGAACAGCGTTCAAAATAACTGCAAATAAAATGACACTCATATCTAGCCACTCATGCAAAACAGCAGTAAGAGTCACAGAACCTAAAAGTAAAAATATTAACGGACTTAAAAATTGTTTTAAAAATAAAAGTATTGGGTTTGTTTTACCCTTACCATGAAAAACATTTTTGCCATATTGACTAATTCTATCCTCCGCTTCTTTTTCAGTGATCCCCTTTTCAGAAGTTTTTAATAAATCAAATACCTCGGGTAAAGACAAGGACCAAGCTTGTTTAATTTTTTGCATGTTAAATTTATTTTAACATGCAAATGTGCCTTTTTGTAAATTCGTTGCTTAAGCAAAGCAAAGTTATATAATAATCTCATGGGCAAAATTTTTGCATTGCTGTCTGGATGGCTTCTTACCCTTATATACATAGGTATTTTTTCTATGATCAACATTTTCGCAAGCGGAGGAATAGTCAACAATAAAAATCTTTCTGAATTTACTCAAGGCGTGCTTAATGCTTCAATTTTTATAATACCAGTAATCTGTATTATCTCTGCAATGCTGATGACAATCGGATATTTCCACAATTCGCAAATCGTTTATCGATGGCTTCTCTTGCCACCGGCTGTTTTTATTATTTGGATAATAATCCTTCTTCTTTTCTCTAAATTTTCCTAAATTTCCTTACTGGTGCGCGGGAGAGGATTCGCACCTCCACGCCCTTAACGGGCACCAACACCTCAAGCTGGCGAGTCTACTGTTTCTCCACCCGCGCATTTATTTATATTTTTTCTGTTGTTGTGCTTCCACCTCTAAAGCTTTTTTTATTTTAACCCTCTTTCGAGACAAACAAACAACACTAGGGTTATAATACATTTTTTTAATAATTTGTATAGCCTCTCTTTTAGCATATTTTAATTGAAAAGTAGAATTCTTTCCGTTTTTACCAATATGCCCAAAAACGCTAATTGTATTTTTTAAATGTTCTCTTAGCCAATCAATATGTTTTTTACTCGCAGAAACAAATTCTAAATAAAACACATGACTGGATTTCCATCTTTTATCCCAATAAGAATAAAAGGTTCCGTCCCCATCGAAACACCCCCGCAAGAAATCAAAAAAATATTTATCTGGTATTCTTAATTTACCCATAGTCAATGATTTTTTAGGAGTTAATCCAATAGACAAAAGGAAATTGTAGAATATTTTATTTTTAAACTGAATCCTTGAACAAATACCTTTATTACCATTCCTTTTCTTACCAATACTAAAATTTACACCGACACATTTAGAAAAATTTAATAATTGCTCTTTGTCTTTGGAGGTTAAATCAATTAATAAACCGTCACCGACCAAACACCCGTCCGTAGTAATTAAACCAATTGCATAGGCTAAATTTTCATTCCAGGTTTCACCTATAATTCTTTTTGGTTTTGGTCCCCTCTTGCTCATACCTACATTGTATCACCTCAAGGTAGTAGCGTCTACTAATTATATACAAACAAAAAAACTCCATTTAGGAGCTTTTTGTTTATTGTTTTTAAATTTATTCTGCAGACTTTTCTTCTTCTACCTCCTCTACATTAGTAACAGAACGCATTTTATTGCGAACGTCTTTGACGGCTTTTGTACGAATATAATAGAGCTTTGATCTTCGCGCGCGAGCTCTTTTTGTTATTTCAATTTTTCCTATCATTGGAGAGTAAAGCGGGAAAATTCTTTCAACACCCACACCAGAAGCCACCTTGCGAACAGTAAAAGTAGCACCAGCTTCGGTGCCATGTTTTCTAGCAAGCACAATTCCTTCGAAAGCCTGCAAACGATACTTACCTTTTTCATCTAAAATCTTAGATGAAACGTTTACAGTGTCGCCAGCTTTGAAATCAAGCTTCTTTCGCTCTTCGATATCTACTGGACTAAACTTTATTTTGTTGATTTTATTTCCTGCCATAGTGGCCTTAATTTAACACAAACTATTTATTTTTGCAATTTTATGAATTCTTTTGGCACTGATGATTCTATTTTTAGAGTATTTCCTTTTAGGTCTTTGAATTCAATAGACTTCGCGTGTAATGCCATACGCTTGATACCTTTTGGGCAAGGATTGTCGGGATTATAAAGTGAATCACATACAACAGGATGATTGAGGTATTTCATATGCACACGTATCTGATGTGTGCGACCAGTCTTTGGATATATTTCCAAATAAGTAAATTTACTATGCTCCGCTTCAAATCTTTTTAAAACTTTATATTGAGTTGTAGCTTCCCTCATCTCTCCCCTAGCTCCACGACCAGCAGAATATCTACGAAAATCAGTTGGACTTCGACCTATCGGTTTGTTTATAATTCCACGATCATTTTTAACAGAACCAGAAACTATTGCCACATAAGTTTTTTTTATTTCTTTGTTTTGAAATTGATTTTTCAAAAATTTATAAGCTTTTTGATTTTTTGCCAAAAGCAAAACTCCGGAAGTTTCCCTGTCTAATCTGTGTACAATGCCTGGCTTTTTTATGTTTGTTTTAATGTTTTTATTTTCGTACACTTCATCCTCGCCAACATTTTTCATTTTTGGATATTTTTCTAAAACCCAATCAGCTATCGTTTTTTCCTTGCTTTTACCATCAAAGTGCACAGAAATACCTGAAGGCTTTTCTATGGCCAAAATATTTGAATCTTCGTATAAAATTTTAATTTTTGTAGGCATTTATTTTTCTTAAGTTATACAACTCTATTATACATTAGAAACAAAAGCAAAATGAAAATTGACAAAGCTTCAAATTTAGTAATAATCAATTCTAGACAAACCAAACAACTTTTGTTTGGAAATAGAACAAAAAAAGGAGAAGAAATGGGACAACATCTTTTGGATCTGAGAAAGGTCCAGCCAGAAGATATGATCAACGTGTCTTTCCATGACACCAAAGAGAAAAAACAAATAGAAGCCTCTTTGGTTGTAATGGAGTGTCAACCTGGGAAAACTATCATGTTGATGGAGTATCCCAAACAAGACCACAGGGTGGTAAAAATCTATCTCAAAAAAACACGTTTTGATACAACAAACCTACCCTGCCATCTGATCACGGGTGGTAAACTTGTTTTTTGGCAAATTTCGACAACAACAGAAGACGGCTCAGCCTCTCTTTTAAAAGAATTTGAGGTTGAGTGTTTCTATGTAACCCGCAACCCGTTTGGCGTTAGACAGATCGAGGCTAGATACAACCTGTCTGACCTGACAGAACGTGGGTCAATATTCTCCCGACTTTGCTAATCTAGTAAAGATCATCCCCCGCCCCAATACAGGGCGGGTTTTTGTTTTTTGAAATAGGTTAGGTCGCAAATATTTTTCTGTTGAAAAATTTCGCGACCCGCTCCTCGCGCCGTCGCGCTGCGGACTCACAAAACTTACAGTTTTGTGCCCTTGGTAGGAATCGAACCTACATCAAGGCCTTAGAAGAGCCTCGTTCTATCCATTGAACTACAAGGGCTAGCTTCCCCGCTCTATGGCGTGGGTGGTGCGCGGTGTAGGACTCGAACCTACGACCTTCCCGGTGTAAACGGGTTGCTCTACCAACTGAGCTAACCGCGCAAATATTATTTTTATATCAAAAAAGAACGATATTACTTCAACTAGGTTAACGACCTACCAAAACAGCTAACCGCGCAAATACAAAACAATAAACTACATATTTATAACAAATACCTACTTAAATTAGCATTTTTATAACGAAGGGTCAACGACCGGGGCTCTTGAATTAATTATTTGTAAAGATTTTTCTTCTTTTCCAGAAAAAATATTTAATACTTTTTCAAGCTTTTCTTTATTTACTGTAGGACTCTGACCCCCAGCACTACTGTCAGGCAAAATCGTCTCTTTATTGATTTGTACAAACAAATTATAACCAAAAAAGAAAACTAAAATTATCATTAAAAATCCACTAATTACCGCAATTTTCCAATAAAAACTAGTATTGAAATTAAAATCTCTTTTTTTAAAACTATTCTTTTTTGTAAAAAAATTTATTTTCATATTTTGTTTAAGGTATAAAACTTAAAAGTTGCATTTTAAAAACAGCTTCCCATTTTGTATTTTTTATATCACCCGATGACTTATGAAAATCTACCGAAAGAAAAGCAAGCTCATATGGGGAATTTTCCAAAAGCAATAAAAATTTATAAAGTGATTCAAATTTACCAGTAGCTTTTAATTGAACTATAAATTTATCATTGGAAGCCCCCGTATTGAGCGAATCCACCATTGCAGTAGCCCCCACTTTTGTAGCCAATTTTTCGGTTGTGTCTAAAAATGGTACAACATCTGAACTTTTAGCAAAATGATTTTCTAGATTTATTCTTTTATCCTTAACTTCTTCAAGGGTGCGATTTAAATTTATGATATTTTCTCTCCTGTTCATTTCTTTTTGCCAAATAATAGTAATCTCTTCTGTCTCTTTATTTATGTTATTTATTTTCTGATAAAGAAAAACAGAAAAAAAAGAAAAAGCTATAAAAAATATAATAGATAATATAAGCGGTATTTTTAAAGGATTGTTTTTCATAAAATGAAATAAATCAAGAAGGTATCAAATTTAAATAAAATTGTATATTTGAACCCTTCACGAAATTCGAAATTGGTAGATCGACCTTTTTAAATAAACCGCTATCTTCAAGAGCAACACGAAACAAAAGCAATACTTCGCGAGAAGGAGCCAAGCCAGTAATACTTATCTTTTTACCTTTTATTTCGTCATTTTCATACAAAATTTGGGTTATCTTTATATCTGATCTTTTATTTAATAAAATTGCATTTATAACATTATTCGAAGGTAAAAATCTGTTTTTTTCTGAATTTTCAATTAAACTAATTTTTTTATTTATATCTTTTACTGAAGCCATTGCTTGTTCCCCTCCTTGAGGTAATGGTTCATTTTTTTGAAACTCTAATTTAGAATTAATTTCTGATAATTTAACAGAGGAAATAAAATAGGAAGGAAAAAGAGAAATAATGGCTATTAAAATACAAAGATCCAGGGTTGTAAAAAACAAAACAGCAAGTTTATAGTAGAAATTTGCAACCATTATTTTCTTATCTTCTTTTGGAATTAAATTTATCACTTTAATCTTTTAATTATTTGTAAAATCTCCCAAAGCAAGGCCTAAAGCTGTAGCAAAAGCAAGCGCCTGTCTAAAACTCATTTCTGGAACTGAATTTGAAGTGTCCAGTATGTTTACCCAAACATTTGCCATGTCTACAGGCGTTTTCATACTTACAGAAATATAATCTGAAAGACCTGTAAGATTAGAATCACCGCCACAAAATATTATTTTTTCAATTGGTGTATTATTTTTACCATCTTCATCTTTATGTGTTTGCCAATATAAAAAATGCCTTACTATTTCGTCACGCAACACGGAAACACTGTTTAGTAAAACAGGGAATATTTCTTGATTCTCAGTGTTGCGTTGAAGACCGTATTTTTGCTTCATTCTATCTGCTTCTTCAAAGCTAACATTAAAGGTTTTCTTTATCATGTTTGTAAGCATTACTCCACCAACATCAAGAGTAAAAGTAAACATAACAATACCCTTAGACACAATGAAAATACCAGTTCGCTTTTTACCAAAATCAACAATCATATAAGTATCAAGGTCGCCATTTTTCACAACAGCTCTAGATATAGCTTGCGCTTCTAATTCAAAAGATTTAACCTTCATGCCGGAGTTTTTAAAAACACACATATAACTTTCTATGACATTTTTTTGCATTGCTGTAACTTGGATCTCTAGACTTTGTGAATTTTCTTCAACTAAATCATAATCAAAAATGGCATCTTCTGCTAATATTGGGATATGTTCTTCAAGAACTAGTTCTATGCCCTCTTTTATGCTTCGCAAACCGGCTTTATCCAATTTAAGATGAAAAAGGTAAACTTGTTCTTCGGGTAATGAAACACGGACAGATTTTATCCCCTCTTCTTTTTTTAAAGTTGATAAAATTTCTTCCATTTTTTTAGTATTTTGTATTTTCCCAGCCTCTACTATTCCTGGTGGAATTATTTTTTCACCATAACGGCCAAGTTTTAGACCATTTTTTGTCATCAAAAGCTCTACATATTTTATCGATTCATCAGAGATATCAACACCAAAAGAAGGCTCCGTTAAAAATTCTGGAGGAGGAAAAAAATTTAAGAGAAATCTATTAAACGAATTTCCAAACATAATAATATTATACGATATTTAAATTCTTATCGCTATTATTTTGTGTGAGTTCCGGTTGGAATTTCTTGATTTGGTTCTAAAAGAGAAAATTTACCGTCTTCGGTAGACACTGCCAGTATCATTCCGTTACTTTCTAGTCCACGAATTGTTCTTGGTTCCAAATTTGCGACAAACATACACTTTTTACCAATCAAAACAGAACAGTCTGGAAAATATAAAGAAATTCCCGAAACAATCTGTCTTGGATTTTCTTCTCCAAGATCGACAGACAGCTTTAAAAGTTTGTCTGTTTCTGGGACTTTTTCTGCAGATAATATTTTACCTACAACAATATCAACTTTTTTAAAATCTTCTATGTTTATCATGATTTTTTGTTATTTATTTTATCTAAATATCTTTGCAAGATTAGGGCCGCAGCTGATGCATCTACCCTGCCCGACTTTATTTGTTTTATTTTACTATGAGATTGCGAAGGGTTAGAATCTTTTTTTGTGATTCCAGACTTTCGCGCTTGCCCGCCATGATTGGAATATCGGCGGGCTTCTACTGAAGTAAGAAATTCTTTTTGTTTGTGTACCGGTAAATTAAACTTCTCTTTTAACTCTAAAATAAAAACTTCTATCCTTCCAGACAAAGCGTTTAGCTTACCAGAAAAATCTACAGACTCACCGATTATTATTTCTGAAACTTTTTCCTTTTTTAAAATCTCACCAATGTATGAAATTTCATTTCCATCATTTTTTATGATTTCTTTTGGGAAGGCCAAGGTTCCATTTTCATCAGAAATCGCCACACCGATCCTTTTTGTTCCATAATCTATTCCTAGAAATCTCATAATAATGAATATATCACATGTTTGGTATTTATAAAAGTGACTGGTTTAAGGGAAAATGCTATAATACTCCTATGAATAAGAAGTGCGCACGGTGTAAGATTGAGTTCGATAATAAGTATCCTAAACAAAAATTCTGCTCAATTTTATGTTCTAATAGACATAATCTCAATCATAAAAATATATTTAAAAAACCATCCAGGTATTCCAATGAGCTTGCAGAACTTTTTGGCATATTGCTCGGAGACGGAAGTGTTGAAAAATATTACGTAAAAATATATTTAAATATGATTGCCGACAAAGGATATACACGAAATATTACCAGATTAATTACGAGCGCTCTGCCTGGGGTAAAACCATCAATACACATCAGGAAAGAACGCGGCACAGAAGAAGTTCAAATTTCATGCACAGATGTTTGTGATTATTTTAAATCCCTGGGGTTTAACCCACAAAAGAGGATTGTGCCAGGGTGGATTACAGAAAACCAAACTTTTACCAAAAGAACACTAAGAGGTCTTTTTGATACAGAAGGATCAATTGGTATTAAACGTTTTGTAGGGAAAAATAATTTACATATATATAAACAGTTGACGTTTACAAACAAAAATAAGGACATCCTGCAGTTCGTCGTGAACAGTTTGTCAAATCTTGGGTTTTCTCCAACGAAGACTTCAAGATACAATATCTACATAAGCAACAGAAAAGACATAGAAAGATATTTTAATCTTATTGGAACAAGCAACCCAAAACTTGAGAAAAAGATGAAAATAAAGTAATGTTACAGGCAAGGAGGCGTGTCCGAGTGGTCTATGGAGATAGTCTTGAAAACTATTAAGGGTTTACACCCTTCGTGAGTTCGAATCTCACCGCCTCCGCCAGAAATCGAAATCGCATTTTGAAGCCGAATCGGGGTCGGCACGAAGTGCCGACACAAACGCATTCCCGCCAAAAATTCCCGAATCCAAAAGGTTTTTCCACGCTCCGCGCGGCTCAAAAAGTACGGTTCGATCCTTAATTTGAAAGTTCGAACCGACTTTTTTGAACAAATGAAGTTTTTCTTCATTTGTTCCCTCGTTTGCCAATTCCATATTGTATTTCAAAAACTTTTCGGTAA